>NZ_JCACKA010000138.1:0-16332 GCF_059505145.1 Mojavia sp. | reverse complement strand
AAGAAGGAATAAAGGTGTACTGAATTTTGTTCAAAAATCAAATATGAGTCCTATACGTTAATTAGATAATAAATAAACCAGTTGGAGGTAATATTTATTACCTTTAACTCGAATTAAGCATTTTCTAACCAGATACCGAATTCCATATCATAGTTTTTAAGTCGTTATTACAAAATTATGACGAAAATATGATCGTTTATGTTAAATGCTAATTTTATTTAGTTTTAATGCTCAAACTAATGTTTTGCAAGGATTATATAACGTAATAAAATGGAATAATTAAACTAATAAAAATGGCATATAAGTAGCAAATCTGTCATTTGTTCCAAGCAAGTAATTTTATAGTTAATCTCAGAGAATGGAGAACATAAATGCTTGCAAAAAATCAGGGTACGGTCGTGATTACAGGAGCATCAACAGGAATTGGTGAAGCTTGCGCTTTGCTTTTAGACAAATTAGGATTTTGTGTCTTTGCTGGCGTGCGTAAAGATGTTGATGCTCAAAAACTTCAACAGAAAGCCTCTCAAAGACTTATCCCTATTTTTTTAGATGTTACTGATGCCGATTCGATTGCATTTGCAGTTGAGACAGTAAAAAATACAGTTGGCGATGAAATTGTCGGTTTAGTAAATAATGCTGGAATTGCCGTTCCAGGCCCGTTAGAATTATTACCAATTGCAGAATTTCAACAACAATTGCAAATTAATGTGACTGGACAACTAGCAGTCACACAAGCATTTCTTGGTTTATTGCGTCAAGGTCGAGGACGAATTGTGAATATGGGTTCCATCAGCGGTAGAAGTGCTGCTCCGTTTCTTGGCGCTTATAATGCATCAAAATTTGCGCTTGAAGCACTCACCGATGTGATGCGTATGGAGTTACGACCTTGGGGAATTTCAGTTTCAATTATTGAACCAGGTGCGATCGCTACTCCTATTTGGGAAAAGTCTTTCACTCAAGCCGACACAGCAAAGCAAAATTTATCCCAATCTGCCCAAAATCTCTACGGTCATGCCATGACTGCTGTACGTAAACAAGTAGGAATTCTGGCATCTAAGAGCATTTCAGCAGATATTGTAGCTCAGGCTGTTATCCATGCACTCACGGCAAAAAAACCAAAGACACGCTATCTCGTCGGTCAAGATGCGAAAATGGCAGCAGTACTCAAGTATCTTTTGCCTGACAAATTGTATGACCGTGTAATTTTATATTCAATGGGTTTATAGATATTGAGCAATGTCCACTAATTCTGTTAGCCTTTTTCTCAACTTTAAATAATTGGCGATCGCACACAGGACGAGTAATTTTTGACTGTACAAATAAGAATTAGTGTGAAAAAATATTGCAAACAAAAAAGCAGCAGACCTAGTAAAAAATTGTTACTAGGTTTGCTGCTTAATTTTGCTTTTTGAATTTATCACTATATATCTGGAATTGCATCCTGTTTAGCTGTGGGTAAAAAACCAGCCAAATATCGCATTTTCCAACTAAACCTTTGCTTCTAAAGACTTGAGTAACTCGGTATTTACACCTGACTCACGCGTTAAAGAAATTTTACCAGTGCGGGCTACTTCCCTCAGCCCAAATTTTTGCAGCACTTGGACGATCGCCACCATTTTACCTGGGTCACCTACAACTTCCAGCGTTAGGGAATCTTCTGCTACATCTACCACTCGCGCTCGGAATATCTGAGCTAAGTCGATAACTTCTGAGCGGTTGCTGCTAGTTGCATTCACCTTAAGAAGCATCAATTCTCTTTCTACACAAGGAGTTTCGGTAATATCCTGCACCTTGAGGACGTTGACTAGCTTGTACAGTTGTTTGGTCAGTTGTTCAATCACACGATCGTCACCTGGCACAACCATCGTGATCCGGGAAACTCCTCCCTGCTCAGCTGGGCCAACAGCCAGGCTTTCTATATTAAAACCGCGACGGGCAAATAAACTAGAAATGCGGGACAGAACTCCCGCCTCATCTTCTACCAGAACTGAAAGGGTATGTTTCATTTTTGCCAACACCGACTCAGGCAGCATATTACTAAAATAAAAACTAGCTAATGGCTGCCCTACACGTACTGCCCACTAAATTGCTAAATTGTAAGTCTAATCTTTCATTTTAAACTCAATACTGCACTCATTACACTTTTGAAAGAAAAGTCGTAGAGAAATCATCCTACAAGCAGAAACCCCCTGAGTACAAATCTTTTCACTGGCAGATGTAGATAATCTGGAAAACTATTACCTTTTAGATGTTATGAACCTCTAATAGGAGAAAAGTGATTTATGGGTTGGTTAAAAAGATTGTTTGGTTTAGAAAAACCTCAAAACGCGCAAGTAAATCCTACCCCCCAGCCAGTACCACAAGCTGCTACTACTGCTAGCCCCAGTTCTACCGCAACTCAATCAATTCCGCCAGAGCGTTTAGGCTTGAACGGAGAATACGATCAAAGTGGGTTGGCAAAGCGAGTAGCATTAGCATTCGATCAAGACCCACAACTTGATGATGTTGATACCCTCTGGGTTGCTCAGACAGGCAGTACTGTAGTCCTAAAAGGCAAAGTTCCTAGTCAGGAAATTCTTAACAAAATGGTTTCTGTAGCACGTTCAGTAAATGGCGCTACAGGTGTTGAAACTACTCAAGTGACGATTGGTTAAGCAGTAGTACGACTGTACAGAAGTCAAAAAATAAAATATCCTTTTGCAAGCAACATTTGAGGCTAGTAAAGGTTTTTTGGCAGATTCTCCATTTCTGCCACTATGTACTAGGCTTTAGCAATCTGCGATCGCTTTTTTAAATCTGGGAAGCAACAGACGGCTGGGTGGCTTCAAGGCACTGAGCAATCCAATCTAAAATAGCTCTGTTCACTTGCTCTGGACATTCATCGTGTGGACAATGCCCCACATCTTCTAGGTTGAGCAGCTGCAATTTGTCATTGTACTGAGCGAATTGGCTAGCAAGTGCTGGGGGAACAAATCGGTCTTTTTGCCCCCAAATTAAAAGCATAGGAATTGTTAAGGTTGGCAATACTGTCTTGACGCTAGGGCTAAAGCTAACGCCCATTGCAGCTTTGAACAGCGCAGCAAATGCACGGGCGGAACCTCGGTCTTGGGGAGGCCCAGCTAAAATGTCTATAAGTTCATCGGTAATCGCCTCTGGGTTAGCGTAGGCAAGACTAGCCCAGCGACGTAGCATACCTGGTTGACGCACCAGATGAAACACGGGTTTTAATATCAGTGGAGAAGCGACTATCTTTTTAATAGTCGTGATGATAGGCATTACGAATGGTCGTAGCAAAGCCGGGATCGCTTCTTGTTCCAATGATGGGTCAGGTAAACTCATCATCACTATACCCCGTACCATTTCAGGATGAGCGGCGGCGGCGGCTAAAGAAATCAGCGAACCATTGGAATTACCCACTAATACTACAGGTTCGCGGATAAATGCTTTCCAGAACTCATAAACCTGCTCTACCCACATTTCTATACTGTAATTAACTGGGGCCTTTTCAGAAGCGCCAAAACCCAGCATATCTAAGGCATAGACTGTGTGGTGTTCTGCTAACACCTCTAAATTATGCCGCCAATGACCAATCGAAGCACCAAAGCCATGTAGCAAAATTAGTGGTGTTTTTTGTTGATGATGTTGGGCAGAGCGGATATAAGTATAGCGAGTTTGCCAGCCTCGCCAAATCCAATCTCTTTGATTACCAACTCGCTCTTGCCAGTGTACCGTAGTGGTCACACTTCCCTCCCATTTATTGAAATTGTAATACTCTTAATTCCAATATTAAGTAATGCGATCGCCTTCTCCTGTCGGAGACGCTACGCGGTAAGCGCAGCCATGTCCGCAGGGCTTTACGGCAGTGCGCTCCGCGCAATCGCAACTGTTAAGTGCCAAAGCTGGGGAAATTTATTTCTCTTAGCTGCAAAATTGTAAACATTCGTATAAAATATTACAATTTATTGGTAACAAAGGATTTTATATGTAATCTTGCTATTCTGGAAATATACTTTCCATCTAAAATGTAAAACAATTGCCAATCAATAGTTACAATACTTAATGCTTCTCCAGGTTGTGTAATTTAGCTTAACAATTTGAGAGAATTTCTCTCATAGTGAGTAGAATGACAAATACAACAATGACACAACCAGTTTATGGATTAGTTACCCTAGAACTGTAAAGGCTCATTTTTTTAGTCCTCAGTGATTTCAATATTTTACGTCTGAGGCGTACCAATCAAAAACTAAGCCAATCAAGACCAAGCCAAATTCTTAAATAAGAGCTCCCACGAATCATAATGCCTGTGATTGAGAAAAAAAGAACTCGCGATCTGCCCCAAATTAACGAACGCATCCGGTTCCCGAAAATTCGGGTCATTGATACTGATGGCGCCCAGCTGGGAATTATGTCCCCACAGGAAGCACTCCAACAAGCCGAAGAAAAAGAGTTGGATCTAGTGCTACTTAGTGATAAGGCTGACCCGCCGGTTTGTCGGATTATGGACTATGGGAAATACAAGTTTGAACAAGAGAAGAAGGCGCGGGAAGCTCGGAAAAAGCAGCACACCGCTGATGTCAAGGAAGTAAAAATGCGCTACAAGATAGAAGAACACGACTACAACGTGCGTGTCAAGCAAGCAGAGCGCTTCCTAAAAGACGGCGATAAAGTCAAAGCGACTGTGATGTTCCGGGGTCGAGAAATTCAACACAGTGATTTAGCAGAAGATTTACTCAAGCGGATGGCAACTGATTTAGAGCCGTTTGGTGAGGTGCAGCAAGCACCCAAAAAAGAAGGGCGAAATATGA
Source organism: Mojavia sp. (assembly GCF_059505145.1). Taxonomy (NCBI): domain Bacteria; kingdom Bacillati; phylum Cyanobacteriota; class Cyanophyceae; order Nostocales; family Nostocaceae; genus Mojavia; species Mojavia sp. The sequence continues at coordinate 11,527 of NZ_JCACKA010000138.1, read as the reverse complement.
TGATGCTGATCTCACCCAAAAAATAATCTTCCAAATCTTTTAAAGAAATACAAACTAAAACTAAAAATATTTAACTGGCACTGAAGTCGGTTAAATTTATCGAAACAATGATAGTCCTGAGCGCTGAGTGGGAAAAATAATACTCAGTCGCTTGGGACTTTTGCCATTTCTAGAAACAAAAGTTGCAACTTCCTGGAAATCCTCATAAACCCTGGTTTTTCAGGGTAGACAAAATATGGAGTCGATTCTGCTCCCGCTTTGTTACTGTGGGCTATGTTTAAAATTAAATGTAAAATAAGCATCTTGTGTTTTGCAAAATATACTTAATCTTATTGAGTTTGGCTATGGAAATTACTTGGCCTTTGCGCGGTCACACTACCAGAAAGTAAAACTGAATGGAACTGAAAAATAACTGGTTAGCTCCAAATAGAGGCACTCTGGCACGGCTGCTACAGTGGGTAAATCTCCGGCCGGAGGAGAGCGAACGGACGTGGATGATGTTTGCCTTTTATACAACTATATCTGTGGGATTGCGGTGGGCAGAGGACAGTACAGTAGCACTGTTTTTGGACGAATATGGGGCTAATCCATTGCCATGGATGTATATAGCCAGTGCGGTGATGGGTGTGGGGCTGGTTGTTTTATATTCTTGGCTACAAAAAATTTTCCCCTTGCGTTGGGTAATAGTGGCGATCGCACCTTGCATGGTCGTGCCATTAGTTTTATTAGTTTTATTGCGTTCTGGTCTACACGTTTCTTACCTGACAGTAGTGATCGTGTTTCTGTTGAGGTTATGGGTAGACGCGCTTTATGTAGTCAATGACCTGAATACTTCTATCGTTGCTAACCAACTATTTAACATTCGGGAAATTAAACGCACCTATCCACTAGTCAGCAGTGGTCTTTTGGTAGCCGACGTTATTAGCGGTTTTAGCTTGCCTTGGCTGCTAGAATTCGCCAAGCTCAATAAGGTGATTATCATCGCTTGTGCAGTGATTATCTTCGGGGCGGGAATTCTCAGTTATTTAACTCATCAATATCGAGAATCTTTTCCTGATGCACCGCAACGACTAGTTTCCCCAGAACAAGCTAACCAGCACCGTCGCCTGCAAGCACCACTCAAGCGCTATACCTTGCAACTGTTTGCCTTTATTGGGCTTTTGCAAGTGATTGGATTATTAATAGATTTTCAATATCTGCGCGAACTGAAATCTAATTTTGGTGACCGAGAACTTGCTAGCTTCTTGGGACTATTTGGTGGCATTGTGGGTCTGTGTGAATTATTAACGCAGTGGTTTATCTCCAGTCGCCTGATAGAACGGATTGGCGTGTTTTTTGCTGCCGCGCTTTTACCGATTACAGTAGGCTTTATTGTACCTGGGGCGATCGCATTGCTCAACATATTTCCGGCAATGCAAATGTCTGGCTTTTTTTGGGGGTTGATAATTCTCAAATTCTGCGATGAACTTTTGCGCTACACCTTTATCATGAGTAGCGGGCCAGTACTGTACCAACCAATTCCAGAGCGAATTCGCAGTAGAACGCAAACATTATCAGGAGGGACAGCAGAAGCGATCGCAACAGGTACAGCAGGATTAGTAATTCTTGCGACTTTATTTTTTACTGGACAATTTATCCCTGAACCGCTACAAAAGTGGGTATTTATAGCTGAAACAGTTGTAGTAGCTGGTATATGTTTAAAAGTAGTTTTGCTCCTGCGATCGCGCTATGTTGACCTGTTAGTTTTAAGTGCCGACCGGGGTGAGCTAAGTGCGGCAAATGTCGGTCTAAGAGTGTTCAAACAAGGAGTAGTCAAAGCTTTAGCAGAAAAAGGCAATTCCGCAGATAAACGCTCCTGCATTGAACTTTTAGCTCAAATAGATCCTAAAGGTGCGGTAGAAGTTTTAGCACCCTTACTCATAAAGTTACCGTCCGACCTCCAATGCCAGAGTCTGGAAGTAATGCTTGTTGGTGATATCAATGCCAATTATTTACCTGATGTTCGCCCTTTATTAGAACAACCCCAAGGAACTGTTACTCCTGAAGTGTTTGCCCTTGCTTTACGCTATGTTTGGCTGGCTGAACCACATCCGAATTTAAGCTTACTAGAAGAGTACTTAAACCCACGCCAACACTCACTGATTCGAGCTACCGCCGCCGCTTTACTGTTGCGTCAGGGAACGCCAATACAAAAGGTAGCAGCTACCAAAGCCATGCGTCGGATGCTGACTCATAAACTAGAACGGGAACGGGTGAATGGCGTTAAAGCTCTCAGAGAAGCAGTTTATTTGCAGGCTTTGCGGATTCACATCCCGAATTTATTGCAAGATGATTCATTAGGGGTGCGCTGTGCAGTATTAGAAATGATTGCAGCAACCCGTTTGGAAGAGTATTATTCAGCGCTACTTGCCGCACTTTATTATAAATCCACTCGCAGCACAGCAATGCGGGCATTAGTGCAATTAGAAAATGAAGCTTTAGAAATGTTGCTCAAGCTGGCTACTAATATTTATAAACCAGAAGTAGTGCGGATGTACGCTTGGCGTACTATTGGTCAAATCGGCACTCAAGAGGCGGTAGATTATTTATGGCAGAACTTAGAACAATCTTGGGGCACTACCAGATACTATATTCTCCGCAGCTTATTAAAAATACACAAACAACCAGAAATTACTAGTTTAGAGGATCAATTTTACGAAAGTAGAGTAGAAACTTTAATTGACCAGGAATTACAGTTTCTAGGCGAGATTTACGCCGCTTATATAGACTTTGCAACACCGCAGACTAGAGAAAATCAGCAATCACAAGAAGAAATTCTAGGTGTTTGCGAGTTACTGCAACGCGCCCTCTTAGAGTTAGAAATAGATGTTAAAGAAAGATTGTTACTGTTACTTAAGTTGCTTTACTCTCCAGAAAAAATGCAAGCCGTGGCTTTTAATCTCCGGTCTGAGTCAGGAGTCAACTTAGCGCGAGGTTTAGAGATTTTAGACCATACCGTGAAGCTGCGTTGCAAATCTTTGTTGTTGAATATCTTGGATAGGCGATCGCACGAAGAAAAACTGTATCTGCTCACCGAAGCAAAGTTAATCGAATATCAACCACTTTCAGTAAGCGATCGCCTCCGCAGGTTATTGATGCTAGCTAATTTCCTTTCTGACTGGTGTTTAGCTTGCTGTTTCCATTTTGCTCAAGTTAGCCACATCCGACTGACAATTCCCGAAATTATGATTTCTTTACGCCATCCGACTGGTTTTGTACGGGAAGCTGCGATCGCCTACCTAAGTGTTGTTTCACGCCGCATCCTCCTAGAACTTTTACCACAACTGCAAAAAGATCAACATCCTCTGGTGGTGGCTCAAGTTAAGGAGTTAATGGCAAAATATCAACTCCAAAAACTATAGTTACTATTTTGTTTACTAGAAGACCTATCTTAACTAGGGTATATATATTAATCAGTTAGAAACCACCTAGAAACTCTCTCACGTGCTATCACTTTCTGATCACATTTGTTGTTGATGCTGAAGGCAAATCGACTCATAAACAACAGCTTTGTAGATTCATCAGCACTATTTGAGAGGCAACATGGCTTCTGGTCAACTTCAACACGCTATTGGGATATTTCACAGCCGCAAAATTGCGCTACAGGCGCTTGATGAGTTGGGAAGTAATGGCTTTCCAATGAGTAAGATTTCGGTAATCATCAAAAAACCCAAATCCGACGAGCCACTTGATGGTGCCGAGACCAGTGAAAGTACTCTCGCTCCATCTGAAGGTGCTAGGGTAGGTGGTTTAGCAGGTGCTGGGGCGGGTGGCTTATTAACCTTAGTCGCAGGTCTAGGTGTTTTGCTGGTTCCTGGCTTTGGGCCAGCATTAGCAGCAGAGTCTGTTTTAGCCACCCTTTTAGGAAGTGGAGCTAGTGCAGCTGCTGGCGGTCTTATCGGCGCATTGCGAGGCTGGTTTCTTCCCGACGAAGCTGCTCAACTTTATAACGACCGAGTAGAGCAAGGAAATTATTTAGTGACGGTAGAAAGTACAGAAAACGAAATCCATCATGCCGAACTTGTTCTTAAGCGTTGGGGTATTCAAGAGTGGCGTGTTTTTGACGTTCCCAGAAGTTGAACTATTGTAAATCTCATACCAAGTTGCAATCAAAAGTAGCAACTGTCATTGCGAGCGAAACAAAGTGGAGCGAAGCAACCTTCCCTAACGAAAGATTACTACAACAGAACGCAACTTGGTATCAGTACCAAGCTATGGCTCACAGCTACACCTTCAGTCTCTTGCTAGCCTGTAAAGTGAAATAGGAAGTATAAGAGTATTAGGGTAGCCATGTACGTACTAATTGGTGGAGCTGGCTTGGTGGGACTGAGTTTGGCTCAAAGACTAGTAGAGCTGGGGCATACTGTTGCTGTCATTGACATTGACCCTACCGCTTGCCGCTATGCCCGTGAACAAGTGGGAGCAATGGCTTTTGAAGGCAGCGCCGTAAGTACAGAAGTATTGTTAGAAGCAGGGATTCGCAAAGCCGGCTCTTTGGCGGCTGTCCTCAGAAGTGATGCTTTAAACTTGGCAATGGTGACTCTTGCTAAACACTACGGTGTTCCCCACATTCTAAGTCGGATGCGTCACCCCGATTTCGCCGAACCATTGCGTCTAGCTGGAGCTAACCACATCATCAGTACCGTTGAGTTAGCAGTTTCAACGATGGTCAATGCCATTGAGTATCCTCAAGTAGAATCAATGATGCATTTTGAGCAGGGACAGATTGAGGTGCTAAAGCTTTCTATCCCCAATAATTGTTATGTTGTCGGCCGTAGCGTTGCTGAAATCGCTCAGGATTCCCGTTTTCCCACTGGTTCGCTAATTATTGGCTATCAACCTCATCCCCACGAAGATTTGATGATTCCTAACGGCAGTACAGTATTAGAACCTGAGTCAACTGTGCTGATTGTGACGAAGCCAGGATCCTTACATCAAGTTATTGATTTTATTGAAGGCTGTAATACTAATTTGTAATTTTTCAGATTAATCTAGGTTTCCAGGATTATATCTGTAGCCTTATTTTAAACAATTGGTGTAAATAGTTTTAATGAAGCTATATCAACATTTTTATTTAGCAATTGGTTTTATTATTCTTGCGTCTTGTCAATCAACGAAGGTTCCACCAAAGTTACAACCCGATACAACTGGGGTAACTCAATCTCACAAGATAGTGACTCTGGATAAAAAGTTCAAGATAGTAATGGGTCAAACTATCTATGTTCCTGTCTATTCCCATATTTATCATCACAATCGGCAGGAGATTTTCGAGTTAGCAATTACGCTCAGTATTCGGAATACAGATTTGAACAATCCTATGATTATTACTTCGGTGCGTTACTATGACTCGAATGGTAAATTAGTTAAACAGTATTTAGATCGTCCTATTCAACTTGATGCACTAGCTTCTACAGATTTTTTTGTAAATAGAAATGATACTAGTGGAGGTTTAGGAGCAAACTTTATTGTAGAGTGGGTAGCCCAAACAGAAATATCTGAGCCGATAGTGGAAGCAGTCATGATTGGTACTGACTACCAGCAAGGAATTTCTTTTACGAGTCCTGGTAAAGTCATCAAAAATCAAAACAACTACAAACGCTCATCTTCAAAGCAGAAATCATAAAATCTATCAATCATCTTCTAGGGTCAGCAATTGTTCATCAATAGTTTGTATCCGCCCGCGTACAATTTCTTCTGAGAGAATTCGTTTACGCATTGCCTCATTGAGCGCTCCTTTTTCAGCTAGGAGTAAGCGGCGGCGGATAGCATCAAGTTTACTGAGTTCGCTATTTTTGGCTTTCAACTCTTCTGGGCGGCGATTATAAAATTCCCGTAATGCCTTTTCTGCTCCAGCGATTCGCACTTGATAAACTGAACGCATCTCTTCATAGACAGATTTTGGCAATACCCCTGATTTCAACAGACTATCTAATTCATCCTGTGCTGCTTTACCCGTCATGAGTTGGGCTTGCATTTCTTCAACCTGCTGTTGAGTCTCTGAAAAGTTAGATAATTTTAAGCGTTTTACCACCCAAGGCAAACTTAACCCCTGCCCCACTAATGAAACCAGTACACTGCCGAAAACTAAAGCGATGAGGACTTCTCGTCCTGGTAGCGTGGTGGGTAAGCTTAACGCCAGAGCCATCGAGAGTGAACCTTTGATGTTGCCAAAAAAGAGTAAATGTTGCCAACGCAGCGGAATTGGGCGGTCAAACCAACGAACCCCTGCTAGCAGTGGATAGACTGTAAGAACTCGCCCAACTTGATAAGCCAAAACAGCAAGTAGAATAGCAGGTAAAGTCCTCCATAATATAACGAGGTTTATTTCTACACCAATCAGCAAGAAAATAAAGGTATTCACAGTAAAACTTGCATATTCCCAGAAACTTAACAAGGTTATGCGACTAGAAGCAGAAGTATTGCGGGAAAGCCCAAAATTACCGAAAATTAATCCAGCTACAACTACAGCCACAGCACCTGATACGCCTAGAAACTGCCCAACCTGAAAAGTTCCTAATGCAACTGCGACTGTCAGTAAGAGACTGCTCAGGGGATCATCTAAACGGGCGAATATAGGTATGCTCAAGTAGCCCAAGACTAACCCGATAAGGCAGCCTCCTAAAGAGATAAATAGCAGTTGTTGGATTCCCTCTAGCAATGTCAGTGAGCCTGTTGAATATACTTGCAAAATCAAGTTGAACGAAACAAGGGCCGCAGCATCGTTAAATAAAGTTTCTCCTTCAACGATGGTGGAAAGCCGGGAGGGTACTGGTATTTCCTTAAAGACGGCAATCATTGAAACCGTGTCAGTATTTGCCAAAATCACTCCTACAAATAAGGCAGGTATCCAACTCAATCCCAGCCCAAATTTTAATAGGACGGCAATAATAGCGCTAGAAAGCACAGCCCCAGGGCCAGCCAGAAGAGCAATTGGTTTAAACGTGCTGCGTAAACGGCTGACATCTGTATTGATGCCAGCTTCAAATATGAGAATTGGCAAGAAAAGATTCAAAACTAAAGAAGGATCTAAACCAATGCGACGAGACAGCAACTCAGTGATTGGTAAACCTGCTAGCACTAAACCCGTGACATAAGGAACTCGCAACCGACGGGATAGCAGAGCTACACCAGTGGCAACGAGTAGAAGAATAATTGAAATAGTAACTAATTGAGTAACACTCACTGAGATTCTGAGGATTTCTTTTGGCTTTGCTGATCAATCCTCATTTTAAGGTGTGGGGTCAGCAGACCGAATTTCTTCCACCTGACCGACTTCAAAAATCAGGGTGAAGGGTTGCCCCATTTCTCTCTCGATAAATTCTTCTAATAACTGTACTTGCCGGGGTGTGACAGCTTTCTTAGCCCGCACACTCAAGCGAACTTCCGGGGGCTTTGTCAACCAGTTGGTGTTACTGTTGAGCAACTGCAATCGTTGAAAGGTGACGGTTCGGTTCAACAATGCCCTTCGTAAGCTAATTTCTAGTTGCCCTTGTCGCACAAGTCGGGCAAAGCTGACACCCAAAGGAAGCAGCAAAACTGCTGTCAAAGCCAAAGTCCACATTAAGGGTTTATGTGCCCGTGACAAAGATGTGTAACCTGCAATTAAAAATGTCAGCATACAAGATAAGGTAATGCCGAGCAAGTTAGTCAGGTAGAGTAGGGTTGCCCCCAAACTGAGTGACCAATTTCCTTGCGACAAGCCTAAGCCAATTACACAAATGGGGGGCATCAGTGCAACTGCGATCGCTGTCCCCGCCAAACTGCCAGATATTTTTGGCTGGGCTTTGGCGTAACCACTAATACCACCAGCCGCTACTGCAATACCCAAATCTAGTAATGTTGGTTCCGAACGGGCCAGGATTTCGCTGCCATAGCTAGGTAACCGCACAAACATACCTAGAATGTAAGCGATCGCCACTGCGAGCAATGTTCCCACGACTACAGCAATCACTCCTTTGCGGAAGAGAGTGAAGTTACCTTCTAAAGCGCCAAAGGCTAACCCTCGAATTGGTAACATTAAAGGTGCAATAATCATGGCCCCAATAATTACGGCAGTACTGTTTGACAATAAACCGAAAGTAGCGATTATACAGGAGCCAACAATTAAAGTTATGTAGGATGGGTCTAGGGTTGATTCTGCCAGCAAATCCATTTGTAGTTGTTGGAGATGCCTTGGTTGAGATCTTCTGCGGCGGAAATTTTCAAAGCGGTCTCGAATGTTATTACCCAAGACCATCCTCCTTAATATAGATAACTGTTAATTTGTTGTTATTTGCTAAATCAAATCCCATATTTAGCTTGTGTTATCTGAAAATAGTTTGATGAAGATCAGCGCAAAATTTCACTAGGAATCTCTTGATGATGATTGAATCAGCAATTAGTGAAGAAGTTATTGAGGCTAATATTAAGCAGTTTCTTTTGGTATTGTCGGTATCTTTAAGTGTAGCGACCTTACCACAAATATTTAGCTGGTTTCGCCAGATACCCTACACTTTACTACTAGTGATTGTAGGATTAGGGTTGGCATTTGTTGATATCCGCTTAGTAAACCTTTCTCCTCAATTAATTTTGTTGATTTTTTTACCCCCATTGTTGTTTGAAGCAGCATGGAATTTAAAATGGTCGGACTTGAAGCGGGACTTGCTGCCAATTTGCCTATACGCAGTGTTGGGAGTAGTGATTTCTATTGTGGGGATAGCAATAGGTCTCAACCAACTGGCTGGAATATCATTGACTACAGCGCTCCTCATTGGAGCAAGTTTGTCTGCCACCGATCCAGTTTCTGTCACTGCTTTATTTCGTGAATTAGGTGTAGGTAAGCGTCTTGTCACCCTAATGGAAGGCGAAAGCTTGTTCAATGATGGCATGGCGGTAGTTGCTTTTGGTTTTTTGGTGGCATTGCCTTTGGGAACTGCACAATTGGGACTCCAGGCGCTTTTAGTGCAGTTTTTTGCAGTTGTCGGTATTGGTGTGGCTGTGGGAGCTTTAATCGGGTTTGGTATCTCCTACCTCACCCAAAGGTTCGACTTACCAATGGTAGAACAGTCTTTAACTTTGGTTTCTGCTTACGGCACTTACCTAATTACAGAAGACCTTGGTGGTTCTGGGGTAATTGGGGTTGTTACTACAGGGTTGATTTTAGGTAACTTTGGCTCTCGTGTGGGGATGAATCCGCGTACCCGAATTATTGTCTCGGAGTTTTGGGACTTTTTAGCTTTTTTTGTCAATTCAATAGTCTTTCTGCTTATTGGTGACCAAATTCGCTTTGCCAGTTTAGGAGAAAATCTAGGAATCATTGCCGTAACAGTGGCAGCAATGATTTTGATGCGGGGGGTGGCAATTTACATTCTCAGCAGTTTGAGTTCTAGCCTCACTCAGTCAGTCGTTACCTTACCTGACCAAACTATACTTTGGTGGGGTGGGTTGCGGGGTTCGGTTTCTATTGCTCTAGCTTTGAGTGTACCTACTATCCTGCCAGAAAGAGAAAAAATTATTGCCACAGTGTTTGGAGTAGTTTTATTTACTCTACTAGTACAGGGATTGACAATTAAACCTTTGTTGCAAAAGCTCAAGCTTTTAGGTGATGCGCCCCTACGCGAGCGATACATGGAACTCGTTGCCCGTAATGTAGCTTTAGAACGAGTTCTGCAACACCTCCAGACCGATCAACGCCCAGGTGTAGATCCAGAATTCCGTCGTTATCAAGAAACACTGGTTAAAGGGGAAATTGAAGATTTACAAACACAAATCGACAAATTACAAACTGAGTATCCCAATCTTAAAAACTTTATAACTGAACAGTTTCGCGGGGAACTTTTAGCAATTGAAGCAGATACTTATGCGGAATTTGTCCGGTCTGGTAGGTTAAATAGAGAACTTGCGCCCATGCTTCAGGAAGTTCTGGAAAATCAAGATTAAACCGTTTAAATCAAAACGCCATGAAACGACTTTTCCAGCATCCTGCATTTTATTTAGCTTTGCTAGTCACTGGATGCATTTCCCCTAGAGAGGCTAAGGAAGCTGAAAAACCAGTTGTAGTCAACCAACTGCCTCAAACAATTTCAAATAATGATGTTACTTATATAACTCAAGTTGTCGAACGTGTAGGGCCCGCAGTGGTACGAATTAATTCTACTCGCGTAGCAGCATCGCCCGAAGACCCTTTTTCGGAACGCTTTTTTGGTGGAAGATTACCCAATAGAGAACAAGTACAACGGGGGATTGGTTCAGGGTTTATTACTAATAGCGATGGGCTAATATTTACCAATGCTCATGTAGTGGCAGATGCAGAAAGTGTCACGGTTATTTTGAAGGATGGTCGCAGTTTTGAAGGCAAGGTGCTAGGTGCAGACCGTGTTACTGATGTGGCAGTAGTCAAAATTCCAGCCACGGGATTGCCGACAGTCAAGTTAGGGAACTCAGATAATCTTTTGCCAGGGCAATCGGCGATCGCCATTGGCAATCCTTTAGGACTTGACAACAGCGTCACCCAGGGAATTATTAGCGCTACTCAGCGTTCAATTGCAGATCTCGGAGTACCGACGGAGCGAGTTGACTTCATTCAAACTGATGCTGCTATTAATCCAGGTAATTCTGGCGGGCCTTTGTTGAATGCTGAAGGCGAAGTGATCGGTATGAATACAGCCATCATCCAAGGAGCGCAGGGTTTAGGTTTTGCTATTCCCATCAATACTGCACAAAGGATTACGGCGCAATTAGTAGCTCAAGGACGAGTGGATCATCTCTATATCGGTATTCAAATGGCTCAATTGAATCCAGAATTACGAGCAAAAATTAATCAGAGTGATGCTGGTTTTATCATTAACCAAGATACGGGTGTAGTTGTTCTCGGTATTGCCCGTAACTCTCCTGCGGCTCGTGCAGGTTTACGCCCAGGTGACATCATTGAAACTGTTAACAATGTAGCAATTAAAGATACTAGACAAGTACAACAACAAGTAGAAGCCTCTAAGATTGGCGATCGCTTACCAATTACCGTCAATCGCAACGGACGCAGACAAGCGATCGTAGTTCTTCCAGAAGCCTTACCTGCAAAAGAGCCTACTTAATATTAGAAAGCAGCCCTCACAAGCTACTGGCTTAGTTTCTTTTTTCTTTGCTTAAAGCTTGAAGAAATTTATTTACATAAAACTCTAATTGGGCATTCCGTCTTTGAGGAAACTGGATAAAACTTTAACTTGCTCTTCATAGTTTTTGGCTCTTTGCTATCGTATTAACTTAAGCTTTTAAATACTTAAGTAGTAATACAACAGCAAAGTTTACAGTTTCAGAAATCAGCTTGTCCAAGAAGACGCTATGCATTTTCAGAGCTTTCACTAAACTCTAAAAGCTGCGAAAAAAGCTGGGAAGACGATTTGAAAAGCAAGTCAAGATGGAAATAATTGTAATTGACCAGGCTCAACAGTTAATTTATAACGGGACTTAAACAAAAATTAAGCCCAAATGTAGCCCAAACTAGCTTTATAAA
>NZ_JCACKA010000137.1:0-17993 GCF_059505145.1 Mojavia sp. | reverse complement strand
AGAGCTATGAAGCTTATACAGCAAGCACTTTAGCTCTCTTGTCGCCCCTTGAAGTGCTTCGGCTACTTCTAGTTCGATAGTTGCCTTAGCCAAGGGTTTAGAAGTGCTGGCGCAAGTTCCAGAAGCCGATATTGGCAGAATCAAAGTAGGGCAGCCAGTAGAAATTACTACTGATGCCTATCCCGATCGAGTATTTAAAGGCCGTGTTCGCCTCATTGCTCCTGAAGCTGTTAAGGAAGAAGGCGTGACATTATTTCAAGTTCGTGTAGTTATAAATACTGGTATAGAAGTATTGCGCTCTGGTTTCAATGTGGATTTGACCTTTTTGGGCGACAAAGTTCATGGTGCGCTACTAGTACAAACAGTAGCGATTGTTACAGAAAAAGGAGAAACAGGGGTTTTAGTGCCCGATGCCAAAAATAAACCTTTGTTTCGTCCTGTCACAATTGGAGCGCAAGTCAAAGACCAAACGCAGATTTTATCAGGAGTCAACGTAGGCGATCGCGTATTTTTAAGTCCACCCCAAGACTATCAACGGGAACAGGCAAAAAAACAACAATGAATTTCTTAGAAAGTATGCAAATGGCAGGACAAACCCTGTTAGCTAATAAATTACGTAGTGCCTTGACAATGTTAGGTATTGTTATTGGCAATGCTTCAGTAATTGCCATGATTGGTGTTGGTGAAGCAGGACAAAAGTTTGTTAATCAGCAATTAGAGTCTTTAGGCCCCAACATTCTATTTATTATTCCAGGTAATCAAGAAACTCGACGCATCAGTACCGATATATCCAAGAATTTAGTATTAGCAGATGCCCAAGCGATCGTTACTCAAGTGCCATCAATAGCGGGAGTTGCTCCGGAACTGAATGGCAGACAGTCAGTTAATTACCTAAATCGCAACACTAATGCCAGCATCATTGGAACAACTCCTAGCTTTCCCGAAGTGCGAGACTTTAAAATTGCCCAAGGGCGATTTTTTACAGACATAGATATCAAGCGTCAAAACCAAGTCACTGTTCTGGGTGAAGATTTAGCACAACGATTATTTGGTAATCTCAACCCAATTGGCGAACAATTGCGAATTAAAAATAGTAGTTTTCAAGTCATTGGCGTATTCAAAGGCAAAGGCTCTAGTATCGGAACCAACTATGATGAGGCGGCTTTGATACCAGTAACTACCGCAGCCAACCGCATTATCGGTAGAAATTCTCCCTATGGTATATCTCTCGATTACATTGCTGCTTCAGCTCGTAACGCCCAGAGTGTAGATGCTGCCCAGTTTCAAATTACTAATTTACTACGCTTACGGCACAAAATCACTGGTGAAGATGATTTTACTATCAACTCTCAAAAAGAGGCCTTGCAAACTGTTGGTCAGATTACTGGTGCATTAAAAATTATGTTGGCAGCGATCGCGGCTATCTCTTTGATTGTGGGCGGTATTGGTATTATGAATATCATGCTTGTCTCCGTAACTGAACGCACCCAAGAAATTGGATTACGAAAAGCGATCGGTGCAATAGAGCAAGATATCCTTCTCCAGTTCATGATTGAGGCAATCATTCTATCCGCTGCCGGTGGTTTAATTGGTACTGCTATTGGTGGCGGTGGAATTCTACTGGTTGGTGCTTTGACACCATTAGAAGCAGGAATTTCTCCTGTGGCAATTGCCCTGACAGTGGGGGTTTCTGGCGGTATAGGTTTATTCTTTGGCGTTGTGCCAGCTCGTCGTGCTGCCAAACTCGATCCAATTGTGGCTTTAAGAAGTGCTTAAGTAAGCAGAAGGTAGAATGGATACTCAATTTAAAATCCAAAATATTCAATGCAATATTGAACAGCCAGAAATAATTCGCTTAGAAAATATGTTTAAAGTTTATGGGAGTGGCGAAACAGAAGTAAAAGCCCAAAATCATGTCAATTTAACCATTTATCGGAGTGAATATTGCTCAATTATGGGGCCATCTGGTTCTGGTAAATCTACAGCTATGAATATTATTGGCTGTCTAGATCGTCCTACATCAGGAAATTATTACTTAGATAACATTAATGTGGCACAGATAGATGATGCTCAATTAGCACATATTCGGAACAAAAAAATTGGCTTTGTCTTCCAACAATTCCACCTTTTACGCCAATTAACGGCACTAGAAAATGTCATGTTGCCGATGGTATATGCTGGTGTCAAAGATAATGAAAGACACCAAAGAGCCACCGAAGCCTTGAAGCGGGTAGGTTTGGAAAAACGTTTGAATAACAAACCCACTCAATTATCTGGCGGACAACAGCAACGAGTAGCGATCGCTCGCGCTATTGTTAACCGTCCTGTATTACTGTTAGCAGATGAACCAACGGGTGCCCTTGATTCGCATACAACTCAAGAAGTATTAAATATCTTTGGCGAACTCAATGCTACTGGTATCACAGTAATAATGGTAACTCATGAGCCTGAAGTTGCCCGCCAAACCCAACGCATCGTCTGGTTTCGTGATGGGGAAGTGTTGCACTCTCACCTTACCCCTGCTGACTTGAGCCAGATGGTAGTTTCTTGAGCAGAATTAAACCTGATTCACTTGGGAGGTAACTTATGTTTTGACATTTATAGAGGCATTGAGAGCCGATGGATACTTTACTTGCTCATCCTAAATTCAGACTAGACTTCTCTTAGTTTTAGCTGTTTTAAAATTGAGAAATCACTCTGCTACAAGTTAATTAGATGACCACAATGTATCGAATTTTAATATTTGGCAATTCCGGTTCTGGAAAAAGTACTCTTGCAAATAGACTTGGTAAAGACTTCAGTATTCCAATTCTTGACCTCGATACTATCGTTTGGGAACCAAACCAAATTGCCATACGCCGTCCTCAAGAAGATTCAGCAAAGGATCTACTAGACTTTATAGAAAATAATATTTCTTGGGTAATTGAAGGCTGCTACAGTACGCTAATCAAAGCTGCTATCGAATTCTCAACTGAAATCTATTTCCTAAATCCTGGCATTAGTAAGTGTCTTGAAAATAACCGCAATCGTCCTTGGGAGCCGCACAAATTTAAATCAACTCAGGAGCAGGCACAAACATTCGAGTTTCTACAGAATTGGATTCAACAATATGAAGAACGCGATGATGAATTCGGTTATTCATCCCATCGCTCAATATTTCATCAATACAATGGCAAAAAACATGAAATTATTGCATAACTCAATCATTTCAAATTAGCTGTTGGTGAGTATTATGCGATTGAGCCAAAAAGTTTACTGAATAAGCCTGTGGACTACAAATTAGGACAATTCGGAGCTTAATTTCTTACTTTTGGAAAAACCATACTCATGATGCTACAGTTATATTACAAGCAAGCATTGAGGATTTAATCATGCACGACTGGGACCTGTAACGCCGGGTCAGTTCGATCCGGCCAATCCTATTTTGCCTTCTTCTACTTACGACCACCGCACGGTAGAAGCCCGATGGCAATCCATCTGGCAGCAGATCCAACTGCATGAGGTCGATTTAGGAACAAATGCTCAGCCTTTTTACAATTTGATGATGTTCCCCTATCCTTCTGCTGAGGGTTTGCACGTTGGGAATGTCTATGCTTTTACCGGAGCAGACATCTACGGCCGCTTCATGGCGATGCAGGGTAAAGCGGTATTTGAGCCAATGGGCTTTGATGCCTTTGGCATTCACAGCGAGAATTTTGCGATTAAGCAAGGCGTTCATCCCCGTGAATTGACAGCACGTAATGTGAAGCGATTTCGAGAAACGCAGTTGCAAAGAATTGGCAATCGTTTCTGCTGGAATCATGAAATTCAAACCACCGATCCCGCGTATTATAAATGGACGCAGTGGATTTTCTTGCAGTTGTTCAAAGCTGGGTTAGCCGTTCGTAAAAAAGCGGCGGTGAACTGGTGCCCTTCTTGCAAGACAGTACTTGCTGATGAGCAGGTGATTAACGGCGAATGCGAACGGTGCAGCGCGATCGCCATTCAACGGGAATTGGAACAGTGGTTTTTCAAAATCACCCAGTATGCTCAACGGTTGTTGGACAATTTGGATCGATTGGACTGGTCAGAAAAAGTCAAAACGGCTCAACGCAACTGGATTGGGCGTGACGAAATAGATGGCACAGTGCAGTATCACTTGCGAGATTGGTTAATCTCACGGCAACGCTATTGGGGCCCGCCGATTCCGATTATTTATTGCGATCACTGCGGTATAGTGCCCGTGCCAGAGGAGCAATTGCCAGTGCAGTTGCCGGAAACTGAGAATTGGTTGCCTCAAGGAACTGGAAATTCGCCTTTGGCGGACATTCCAGAATTCGTCAATACAACCTGTAATAGCTGTGGTGGTGCAGCACGGCGAGAAACGGATGTGTCTGATAACTTTTTGGATTCTGCTTGGTATTTTTTGCGCTATCCCTGTTGCGATCGCGCTGATGTTCCATTTGATCCAGCAATTACAGCTAAATGGTTGCCTGTGGATATGTATATTGGTGGCGCAGAACATTCTGTGCTTCATCTGTTGTACAGTCGATTCATCACAATGGTGTTGCACGATTTGGGGCATATCCCCTTTGAGGAACCCTTTCAACGATTCCGCGCCCACGGATTGCTGACTAAACAGGGTGCCAAAATGAGTAAGTCGAAGGGTAATGTGGTGAATCCCGATCGCTACATCGAGTTTTATGGTGCAGATACATTGCGGACTTACCTGATGTTTTTGGGCCCATACGACCAAGGTGGCGATTTTTCCGATCGCGGGATTGTTGGTATCCGGCGATTCTTGGATAGAGTGTATCAATGGGCGAGCAAACACAAAAATAGTTTGCAACCAAATCCGCCTGATTTGGTATCACAGCGGCGTTTACATCAAACAATCCACAAGATTTCCGAAGATATTCAATCGCTGAAATACAATACAGCGATCGCCGCCTTGATGAGTTACTTCAATATGTTGCAAGCAAAGTCGAGTATTGCTGAGGTGGAATTGAAGTCGTATCTGTTGATGTTGGCTCCCTTTGCACCCCATGTCACAGAAGAACTCTGGCAGCAATTGGGTGAATCAGGCTCGATTCATCAGCAAACTTTTCCCCAGTTCGATCCAGAATTCTTGATTACCGAGCAGGTGACAGTCGCAGTGCAGATCAATGGACGTACTCGAACGACAATTACCATTTCACCGGAAGCTTCAAAAGAGGAAGCGATGGCGATCGCCAGACAAACCAAAGCAGTTCAATGGTATCTCAAAAATCAGGAGGTTCAGCGTGTTGTTTACGTTCCCGGTCGAGTGATTAACTTTGTCACCTGAACACAACTTACTGGCGTGGAGCTAGCGAGGATACCGTTGGCGAAATATATCTTAATACTCAAAAGCCTTATTATTCCGTAGGTTGGATAGAATGCAGTGAAAGCCAAAGTTTCTAAAACAGTGATTTCTCTACGTTTAAAATATTAAGTAATGTTTCGCCAACGGTATCGTATCTCGGCGGCCATCCAAATTAAAGAATTGCTCTATCCGAGCCACAGCTTCGCAAGAACGGTGCGAAACAGTGGCGACCAAAAGCATTGATATCGCTGAGTTGTGACCATTAAAGTAAGAAATTCAATCAAAACGTTTCTTAATTCGTGGTTTTTGAAAGCATTTTTTCTCTTTTCTTTGGCAGCGATCGCTCTCTTACTCAAAAGCCCAGTCGGGATGACAGGGCTTTTGTTGGGGTAATTTTCCCCTGGTTATTTATAGAAGTTATTTATAAGTTGCTTTACTAATAAGGACTACAAAAGCTAGATTGCAAATTCCAGAAATTAGTAGACACGAAACTTTCAATTACCCTGTTCAATCCACTCACGCCCTGCTTTCTCCGCAGCTTCGGGCGTATAGTAAAGCTTGCCCTTACCAAACACTGCACCACCAGCACTAATTAGCCGGAACTGCCAGCAATCAGCCTCTGTGTAAAATACCAACAGAGTAAAGTTATGAATGCCAACAATTGAATGAATTTTGGTAGTAATCATTAGGTGGTAGGTAGCCCAAACGCTACCTAAGTTTTATCAAACTATCTTCTTTGAAGAAGTAATTGGTGAACAGGCAAGTCCCCAGATACGTAAAACGTTTTCCGTATAGCATCAATGAGCTTTGAGCAAGCGAAAAACCAAGCTTAACTGGATTTCACTTTGGCGTAGACTATAACAAAACGCAAGCACTGCAATCACAGATAGATGAAGAAAGTTGTTCTTTGGATTGGAGCCAATGCGGGAGGAGTTTCCAAAACTACGCTTGCCGTTCACATTGGCTATGAAATGGCAAAGCGCGGCTTTGACGTAGCACTTCTCGATCTAGATACTAATGTTTCCATGAGCCAGTTTTGTGGATTAGATAAAGATCCACCCGTGGAGCAAACGCTCGCCGCCGTATTTGACGAAAATTTTAACGGCAACTGGCCTCTGTTAACACCAGAATGGGGTCAGCCCAAAGGGAAATTTCAAGTATGCTTGGGTGGCCCAGTAATGATTCAAGTTGGTTTGGAATTAGCAGTCCGTAATCGCCGGGAGTACCTTTTAGCAGATAGGTTTGAAGATTTTCCTCTGCCGCATCAACTAGTGATACTAGATTGTCCTGCAACACTTGGCCATCTCAATGACCTGGCGTTGGCAGTAGCTACACATCTTTTAATTCCTGTCGAACTTAGTCCAAAATCTCTAACAGGAGCGAATGCTTTGTTATCTTGGCATCGAGGAGCTTGCAAAAACTTGCGTCTCAATCCTCCACCCCAAATCTTAGGATTTGTACCCACCAAATACGACAGTAACGAAGCAGCGCAACGGGATTTGTTGAGTCAACTGCCAGAAATGCTTGCTCCTTTGAAGATTAAATGCTATCCGCACATCCGCTATTCCTGCGAATTTAGTAATGCTTCTGGAAAAGGCATTCCTCTACACTTGCATCGTCCTACTCATAGAGCTATTAAAGACTTACATCCTATTTGTCAGGAACTGTCAGCTATTTTGACGGAGAGTAAAAATGCCAAGAAAGACGCAAAATAAAAATTATGATTATTTTTCAGCTAATGTACACGCAGCAGAAGTTGAGTCACAGTTAGTAGAATCACAACAGCGTATTGCCGAACTAGAATCTCTAAACGCTCAATTGCAAGCACTCTTCGCCAGCAACAACGCCAAGAGCGATGCTGCTCAATTGACTGTGCCACTTGATAGAATTATCTGTAATACTGAACAAGTACGCCGCTACTTTGACCCTGCTAAACTCGCTACTCTGACCGCTTCTATCAAAGACTGGGGAGTAAAAACACCATTATGGGTGCGTCCCTATAGCGATGACAAGTACTTATTAATTGCAGGTGAACGCCGCTACCGCGCAGCACAAGATGCTGGTTTGGCTGAAGTTCCTATCATAATCATCGAAGTTGATGAAGCCTCGGCTTTTAAGCTGTCTTTACTGGAGAATTTGCAGCGCGAAGATTTAAATCCAGTAGAAGAAACAGAAGGGATATTACACTTATTGTCTTGCCAACTAGATTGCACTACTAAAGAAGTGATTGCTTTGCTGAACCGCAAAGCGCATCTAGATAAGAAAAAAGTTGAATCCTCAAATGAGGATACGGAAAACGTATTCCGTAAGCAGTGGTCAGTGGTTGAAAATGTATTTACAACAGTAGGTAGGTTGTCACCAGAGAGTTTTCGCGTCAGTCGGCTACCATTACTAAATATGCCAGCAGATGTTTTAGAGGTATTGCGCTCTGGACAAATGGAATACACCAAGGCCAGGGTCATCGCACGGCTAAAAGACGAGGAAATCAGAATCGAACTTTTGCAAACAGCAATTGACCATAACCTGTCACTGAGCGAAATTAAACAGAAAGTCAAAGAAATTGAGCAACAGTCATCTTCACAGTTATCTGAGCCAACTGGGTCAACATCTCTAAAAGAACGTGTAGACGATACTTTGCAACGTTTTAAAAAAGCTAAAGTGTGGGACGATCCCAAGAAAAAAGCGCGAATAGAAAAGGTACTAGCTCAACTGGAAGCTTTAATGAAAGATAATTGACTATCGGGGATTTACCACTCACTTAACCGTGAATTGGCATAGCCGGAGGGCATTTTCTCTTATTCTTGGCGTGGATCTAATTGAGGGGGATGCCAACCCGCTTCTACCCAAAAACGACGAGCCACTTGAATCGAAGGCTCATCCCGACGTTCATCATTGAAGTCAAAGCGTTCGCTAGTAGCTCTCCCTGTAGGAGTTGTACCTAAAATTTTTATGCCGTCTTTTGTCCAGATAAAATGGTCAGACCATTCTTGCTGACGGGGATGAAATAGAGGGACTTGTTCTTTGGTTTTTGGATCAGTAGCCACTGTAAAATTATAGTGACGCTCATTACAGCGATGACAAGCTAAAGCCAAATTATCAAGTTCATCAGAGCCTCCCAAAGACTGAGGCATAATGTGGTCAATGGTAAAACGGTCTGGACTTAAGTATTCTGGAGAGTGGCAGTATTCGCAAAGATATTTAGCCCGTTGTCTTACAAATTTTCGAGTTGGTTCGGACACCATTTACTTTTCGCCGCTAGTTGAGCGTTAATCAAGGTAAAGATTCGCTCTAATTCAGATATGCCTATATATTCGGCTTCTTCTTCAGAAGTGAGCGCCGAAGCTTTTTTCTTCTCTAACAGTTCTTCAAAGCGAGACTGTAGCTCATCGGTAAATTTAAACAGATAAATGTCACCGAATTCGCTCATCCTGATACCAGAAGATATTAAGGATGAAGGTTGAACCATCAATTGAGTAGTCATTGTGTGTTCATAGCGTCTTTGATTCTATTGTGCCTCAATTAATTGATGATCTTAGTTTATTCGACCAGCTTACCCTGAATGGGTTCTATAGCGGAGAGCGCCCAGGTGAATGAATGCTCTTTTACTGGAGTGATGATTTACAGTATTAAGAAACATAGGAATTAATTTCTTACCAATAGTCGTCACAATCCTTGTATAGCAAGGTGATTGAGAGCCAATGCTGTGTATGCTCATTGCTCGGTCGTACCAGGGAAGTGACTTGCGCTGTAATGGCTCCTAGAATGCTTGTAAAATAATGTTTTCTTAGTGAAAAGTAAGAAATACTGCTCAATAACCGCATTTTGATGATTACTTATCCGAAAAACAGTTTTCACAGTAATCGCTTTGGTCAGTTTAAGTGTTTTTGCTGCACTGCTATTACAAGCAGCAATGTTATAAGTAAGAATCAGTTTGTAAAACCAAAAAAAAATTTACTTTAACTATTATTAATTATAAGTAAAATGATTAATTTGGCTTAATATGGTAATACATAATTAACATTTTTTTGGATTTAAAATAGTGTTAAAACTAATAGCTTTATTCTCTGGATTACTTGTATTAGGAGGAACCTGTGGATATTTTGCAGCAGAATATCAAAAAGGTAATATTAAAGCTGTTAACCCAAATAAAACTGATGTTAAATTAGAAAAAACTGATAATATTAACAATTCATCTAATAATAATACTACTATTGTTACGCCAAAAAATACTGATAATAAAGTATTAGAGCAAAAAATAGACAATCAAAAATATATTCGTGAACAAGTAAAAGCGGATGTTTTAGCTGAATTAGAAAATCAGCGTGTAGCAATTGCAAAACAAAAAGAAGTAGAAAGACAAGCTATTCTACAGCAACAAAGAGAGCTTTATCTAAAGCATCAGTTAGAACAAGCTAGAATTACAAGTCTACAAAATAAATGTCTAGAAAATAAATTAGAAGCAACTAAAGAGGTCAACAAAATCAAGGAATCTTTAGTTGATAGTGGAGATAATATGTTTACTCAATTTGCTGATGCACAGATTGAAGCAGCCGAAAGCAAGCGAGATACTGAATATATGCAATGTTTACAAAATATTAAATAAGTGTTTGGGTTCCGCCAGAGAAGCAGGAGAAAGCGACGGTGACGGTGCTGCAACAAGCAGAGTTTTATATAATTAAAATCATTACAAAATATTATTTATGGCTATAACAGTTTTCTCTCAAAGATTTAAACGAGAATTAGATATTGAGCAAATCTTATCTTTGCGTGGTCATGATTGCCGTCTTGACATAAATAGCAGAATAAAAAATTTATCGAATGAAGAAAAAGGTGAAATCTATAATGATGTTATTTGTCCTATATGTCGTTCTCAAGGAGGTAAAATAGTTTTAGCATCAACTTCAAAGCAAGCGCACTTTAGATTTGATACTCATAATTATTTTTGTGACTACAACAATTCTAAAGATAATAAAAGTCAAAAAGGTAAATTGGTAGATTTTGGTAGTGAGCGCAGTCATGAAACAAAGATTATTCGTGAGTTAGTTGCCAAAGGAATTGAGCAAAAAATTATATCTCAGCACCTTATTAGTGAAATGAGAAAATATTTTTATGATACAAAAATTCATAATCAACATAAAATGGATGTTTCTGTTGATGCTTTAAAATGGTGGATTAAATTAAAATCTCTTAAACGTTTGAGCTTAACAACTATACATCACATCAAATTTAATCCAATTTATGCCCAATTACCTAATTTTAATTGGAAATTAGCTGCTGAAAGCTTATTTATACAAGAAAATATTAATTTAATTGAAATAGCCAATAACTGTGATTGGGAAATTACTCAAAAAATATATGATAAAACAATAAGAACAATTCAAAATACTCAAGGTAGTATTGTTTTTGATGTTACAAAGTTACAGATTCCTTATCAAAATACTATTACATTAGCTCAATTTATCGCAAATAACCTTTCTATAAAGGATAGCAAAAAAGGAAATTATCTAATTAGCTCTGACATAGTTTTAGCTTTTTCAGCATTATTGTTATACATTGTCGATTGGGATATTAAAGCTGCTATTTTAAAGTTAATAAAACTAGTAGAATCTCCTGCCCCTACTGACATAAACTCTGGAAATGTTATTGGATTAAACCCTTTTTATGATTTTGAAGTTTGGGCTATTATTGCAAAAGTTAGAGAAGTTTCTAATTCCAGTACAAACGGTTTTGATTATAAGGCGCATATAGAGGCTATTGAAACACGGTTAAAAAATGAATATGAACTATGGAAGTCATTACATAAATAAAATAGTCAACCATTGCCCTACATTACTCAACAATCCAAAGCAGAGATAGCGTTTTGCTTCTGCTTCTGGGTTACATCCAGATATCGCTCCCTAGCTGCCAAAGTGCGATGTCCCGCGCTGGGTGGACTCAGAAGCTACAAGGAAGGTTGTAGAATTAAAAAAACCTTCTTTTATTAGCTGAAGCAAAACCTCACTTAAATCAACCACAGTCAAGAATTAATGGTTGCTAAAAGTTCTTCTTTTCTTTTTGATAATTCAGATAGTTTTCGGTTCAAACTTCGGATTTCTGTATTGATTTTTGATAATTCAGCTTTGCACTTTTGAGTTTTTAAATAATCCAACCCATATTTTTCAATTACAAAATTTTCTACCTCATTCCTTAAGAGTTTAAAGCAGGGATTTCCATATAAAGTGTTGTGCCGATATTGCAATTTTCCTGATTTGATAGCCTCAAGAATTTCTGCTTGCTTCAGGTTGAATTCTTTTTGGGCTGTTTTATCGCTCAGAGTAGCCCCCTTTTGCCCCCAAGGGGAATTGTCTTCTTCATGATTCATATAGGACTTAGTTTAAAGAACATTGAACGAGATGCTCTCATGACAACAGGTACTAAGTGTATTAAAACATCTATGTGGCGCAACGGTATCCCGGTATTCCGAGGGAGGGAGAAATCCACGCGAACAGTATGTATCAGCATAAGTACCTTTCTTGCTAAATTGAGCGTATGTCTGCTCAACCTCAAGGAGCAAAACTATGCCATTTAACATCAATCAACTCAATAATCTCGACTACGACTCAGCTGAACCCCTTCTTGCCGACTACATAGATGGTGTAGTCGAGCAGTTCGCCAAGTCTCCTGAAGGAGAAGCTTATGCCCAAGAACACCCTGACTTCGGTGGATGGATTGCCACTTTCACAGAAATGTCCTACATCTACGAAGGATTCACCCTGCCCAAGATGACTAAGGCAGACGCACAAATCGTTATGGAACATATTCTTCCGCGCAAGCTCACGCTAATGCACCGGGAGGAAGCCGAAGATGCCATTCCAGAACTGGTCGCTTTTTGGAACTTCTTGAAGCGGGAGTATAACTTTCGTAGTGCCGGGGCAATCGCCACCTACCTTGCCAAAATCGAAGGCAAGTTCACAGACTGGATGTTTGATCCAGCAAAAGGGGGTATGGCAAAAAGTTTTATTATGAGTGGGATGCAAGCCGGGTTTGACATGACGAGCGAAGATGGGATAGCAGCCTTTCAAAAAGCTTATAACCAGCAATTACTTTCAGAAAAACCAAACAACTCTTTTCTTCAACAATTAGGCAGTCTGTTCACAGGCTCAGAAAGAGAAGCACAGTTTCCTGTGTCTAGCTCTAAATCCTCTAAAGAAAAACCGAAGACCAACACAAAAGGATTTGATTCACAAGATTTAGGCAAGAAATCTAATGGCAAGAAAAAGTAATTAATTTGAAGTTAACACCATACTTTCTTCCTCATTTTTAAGCCTTTCCTAAATCAATTCTGATATCGAGTCGCTCATCTGCTTTTGCAAACGCTGGCGGTTATCATCGTATTTCAACACCGTCTGCACTTGGGCGTGTCTGCTGAATCGCTGAGTAGCTCGGTAGTTACCGTTATTGAGATCTAATACTGTAGTAATCGCACTGTGGCGAACACGATGCGGCGACATCTTCTTAGTAATTCCGGCTTGTTTGCATAGCCCATCCACCAATCGCCTCATTGCCTCCCCGGTTAATCTCGCTCCATTCTTGTGATAAGCCAGCACAGTAAAAAGCGGATCATCGCCACGTTTCTTCTTACTAGCTTTTATCCAACTGGCGATCGCCGTTGCGGTTTTGTCAGATAGGTCAAGCACTTCCTTTTGGCTACCCTTGCCTTTACCTAAAATAGAGAGCGTTTTTTCTTTGGCGTTAAAGTCATGCACATTTAAATTAACAATCTCATTGCGACGCAAGCCATTATCCCAAAGTAACCGCAAAATCGCATAGTCACGCTTGCCCTTTAAAGTGTTCTGGTCAACCAGTGCTATGACTTGGGCATAGTCAGTAGCGGCAATACCTGTAGTGTCGCGGTAGGTTTCGACCCTTTCACCTTTGACATCATCTAAGGAGAAATTGCACACACCCAGCCGCCGCCCCATTGCAACCATTGACTTGATAGCACTGAGCCGACGATTCACCGTAGCTTCAGCCAGTTTTTTCTTGATGAGGTGTGCCTTGTACTTGAGAACTACAGCGACAGCGTGACGTTGTTCCAGGTGCAGAAACTCCAAAACTAAATCCCGGCTTGGTTCTTTCTTGGCAACAAATAAGAAGAAATCTTTCAAGTCTTTCTGGTATTCGCGTTTGGTGTTGGGCGATCGCTTGTCGCCAATCAGCTGCTGAATCACGTCGGGGTCATTTTCTAAAGAAAAGTCCTCACCGATCGCTAACGCCAAGGAATTTTCTAGAACACTCAGATTCTCCGGGTGAATGGGTGTCATTGTTTTGGCCAGGGTGGGCGGGTTAATGCTCAAGCTATATCTTAATTGTTTATTGTATTTATTACTCTAAGTAGTGTGAAAACCTCTATTGTCGCACTATCTCGTGACACAGTGGGGGGAGGGGTTTGGAAAGTATTTGGACTTTGATTTACACTTCAAGGGGTGAATCAGAGAAATTTTCTTCGATAAAAGTGTAAGGATTGACGAAGAAGTACGTGATCTGACGGTCAAAGAACATGATGTCTCTCATACCCTTGATTTAGACGAGAGTGCGCTTTGCTTTGGGCTTATAATTTGGAGTAGGGGACGTGACCCCAGTAGTTTGGGTTGGAGGTATAACCGAAATTTAGGGCTTTACCATCCGGTGAGATGGCTATTTTATGATTCACAATTCTGGACATTTTATGGTCAAAGCCACAGTTATTTCTGTTCTAAAAGTTAAAATTACAAATACATCAGAGCTTGGTGCTGTAAAGATGATGGCATCATTTATAAAACAAGAGCCAGATAAAATTCATATCATCTTCATTGCCAACGCTCACACTCTCAATCTTGCAACTGATAACCCTGAGTACCGAGATATTTTAAACAGTAGCAACGTGGTTTTTGCAGACGGTATAGGGGTTCGTTGGGCAGCCAAACTCCGCGGGAAAATTTTACAGGGCAATCTCGTTGGTACTGATCTAATTCCTAGTTTTCTTAGTAAGACAAGCAACTGTGGTTACCGATATTACTTACTTGGTGCAGATCCTACTACTATAGAATATGCAGCAGAGTTTGCTTCTAGGCAATTTCAAGGTTGGACGTTAGCTGGATTCCATCATGGCTACTTAGAAGAGGATAAGACTATCAAAGTAATCGAAAAGATTAACTCCTTACAACCTCACCTGCTCTTAGTTGGGATGGGAAATCCTTTACAAGAATACTGGCTCCACAACAATCAGAGCAGACTGAAAGTCCCTCTATGTGTTGGTGTAGGAGGACTCTTTGATCATTGGGGTGGAAATCTAAAACGTGCCCCACTATGGATAAGACGACTAGGATTTGAGTGGCTGCAAATTTTACTTCAGCAACCAGGCAAAAAGTGGCAGCGTTATCTTATTGGTAATCCAAAATTTATTATCCGAATGGTTTTCTGTAGTGACTGAGAAATACTAGGCAATGACATCGAACTCAATTAAACCTTTTCGTTGGTATTTAAAAAAAACCGCACGAGGCGGTATGTGTTTGGCGACGCTGCCATCAAAACGATTACTTTTAAGTAACAATCAGTCTAATTATTCATTACTACGTGTTCTCACTTACCATCGCTTTGGTAATGTTTATCGCGATCCGTTTTGTATTGAACTGAAAGAGTTTCAAGCACAAATGGACTGGATTGCACGCCAGAATCTGGCTGTATCCCTTACCGATATAGAGAGTTTTTTAGCAGGAAAAAAAGATCTTCCCAGGAATGCAGTTTTGGTCAGTGTAGATGACGGTTATCGGAGCCTTTACCTTAATGCACTGCCGATTTTAAAGCAATACTCAATACCAGCAGTTGCGTTTATCACTACAAGCAATATTGATAGTTCCAGCCCAAATAATTACAGTAAAAATAATGAAACTATAGAACCTTATTTGACATGGAAAGAAGTTGAAGCTCTTGCCGAAGCAGGTATTGCCATTGGTTCTCATGCCTTAACCCACCGTTCCCTTGGCAAAATGAGTCTGGATGAAGCTTATCAAGAAGCTGTAATGTCACGTGAAAGCATAGAGAAAAACTTGGGAATCAACGTAACAGCTTTTGCATATCCCTTTGGCACATTTCCTGATTTTAACAATTCAACAACCCTTATCCTTAAAGAAAGTGGTTACAAATTGGCTTTTACTTCCCAACACGGTGCTATTGTACCAAAACTTGATCCCTTAACTTTGCCGCGTATCAAGGTTGAAGGAGGTGAACCAATGTGGATGTTTCGTCTGCTTGTATATGGTGGGTTAGATGAATGGCGATTGATAGATAGAATGCTCTGGCGATTGCAGCAAAGTCCATAGATTTTCACCTCCAAAGGGGTTTCCAAAGAATAAAATGCCCGGATGAGGTTTCGACTAGGATGACAAGGACTTACACATACCTTTTAATGCTGACATGAGACGGTAGCGAACCAAAGAAGACATGATCGTCTTTATAACCTTAATAGGCTGCGTGTGCACAACTGGTTTGGATGAACAGATCATCCAGCATTGAGCGCACTGGCGCGCAGCATTCCATACCTCTTCCTGCTCGCAAAAAATTTCCTGCCACTTCTGCTCCAGCAGATTTCCCATTTTGAGGTCACCGCGCATAAGACAACCAAAAACATTGCCGTAAGGATCGAGGTAAAAAAACTGCTCACCTGCTCGACACGACAGCAATCTGGACTGTTTTTCCATTAACTCAACTAAACCAATATGGAATAGCCCACGACCCCACTCGCGGGGACTATTGGAGTTAAAGTTATCGTGGATGATGGCCTCAACTTGCGGTTTAATGGTGGCAACGCTAGCTCTAATAGCAGGATGATCACCGTAATAAGAGGGAGAGTCATGAGCCACTTGAACATTAAATTTCAGGTCGTGGCGTTTGGCATAATCTTGCACAGCGAGAATCTGTTCGCTGTTATAAGAAGAGCACGTAATACCTATCCCTAAATCTTTGATTCCAATCCTGCGTAAACGCTCAAGCGTCTCCACACATTTATCAAAGCCAGAAGGAATCCCGCGAACAAGATCGTGAGCTTCACCCACTCCGTCAATTGAAACACGGATACTTACCCCAAGCCACATTCTCTTGACTTGCTCCTCAATACGTTTCGGCAAAAAACCATTCGTCGAAATGCCAATACGAGCGCGGGGATTGTGATCGTGTATCTCGTTGACAATTTCGTCAACATCTTCTCGCAAAAAGGGTTCTCCCCCACTGATGTTGATATCTTGAAGGGTTAAAGGCAATCGTCTATAGTCTTTGGGCTGCATAATCTCACGCTCTTTAGTTTTCCAAAGATCGCACATTACACACCGAGAATTGCATCGCAGGGTTACCGCAACTACAGCACTGTTAGGTTTAGCCTGGGAATGGAAGTGTGGCATTTTAATTTTTCCTAACGATGGGTTTAGATGGATGATTAGACTTGACTGAAAATATTAACTAAGAAAAAGAAAAATAGTAAAACGTGTAATTGATTACACAATTTTTCAGGATCAGTTATGGTTTTTGATTATATCGAAAAATATCTAGTACGAACAAAACAAATTTTAGCAAATTTTTTACCAATAAATAATAGACGTAAACAGCGTTTACCATTATAAATTATAATTAGATACTCAAAAACATTAAAGTCAAAGCATTTTTTAATTTTGCTCAATTCAATAATGAATTGTAAAATTAGCCTACGTTTTATGCAAAAAACTATTTTTTTTAAATAGTTTATGATGCGTAATGGTAATGTTTTGTAAGAGCATTTTTGATACATAAGAGCGTGAATAATTAGTGATTAATGATTACTATTAACACAATGATACGTATTAATTTTCTAATAATAAATGGCTATTTATCGGCTGATTTATTATTGGTGTCTGTGCCTTCTGTGTCTGTGCTGCCGTAGCCATGCCGTAGGCTACGACCTATACCGGGTATAGATTGCCGTGATTGAGCCTCCTTCCGTAGACACCCAGAAAAGCCCCTTAAACACCCCTTTCTATTACCACGGCATCACGGCAGGACTTTCACCAATCAGGCAAGGAGTAGCTATCATTGTCGTCAGAATTTATCTTATCCCTTTCAACTAATTCAGATAAGCCATCCATTAATTCAGAGTCTGAATAGCCAGATAACCTGTCAGCCTTCTTCAAATCACGTAATGTTTTTGGCGTTTTATTCTTCACGTTCTGGAAGTATTCATAAATCTTTTTAGCTACCTCAGATAATGGTTTCGTTTGGGTAGGTTGAGCAGCATTTAAATTAAATTCAAGCTCAAATACTCTATCCAAATACTCCTGTTCCGAAGCAATTAAATGGGCTTGATTAGATAGATTCGGCATTAATGCAACTACAAAACCACCAACAGAAGCAATCATGACTGGGCGTAAATTTTGATAGGAGACTGTTTTAACTTCCAGATATTTAGATTTAATTTGTTCTCTTTCTTGCTTACCTGGGATAATGTCACCTCTATTTAAAATTAGTTCCAATACCCCATAAGATTCTTGTTCCCTTCCATTCTTAATGTACTTGTTACCTAACAGCAATAAATTCAGGCACATTCTTGTTTGAGCATCCATCTTTTCAATGCCCAGGGCAAACGCATCTAAATTTAGTACAGGTATACTAAGGAACAAAGAAAGGT
>NZ_JCACKA010000136.1:11365-18198 GCF_059505145.1 Mojavia sp. | reverse complement strand
CGTTAATCAGTATCTGAGGTGGATGAACGAGTCTTTGAACTCCGTTAATCAGTATTTGAGGTGGATGAACGAGTATCAGAACTCCGTTTTGTAAAATTCAACGTACCGCGCCGACTGTTATTCCGCTAGAACTAAAATTCAAAGGTTAATAGCCCAAGTCCACTTGAGTAGACTTGGGCTATGCAGTTGAGTCTACTGAAGTAGACTTTAGCTATTAGCTTTGGAATTGATTCCAAGGCGGGTTTGCAACGAAACGAGAGATTTAAAAAATGTAGGTAATCACAAGACTTACAGCCCATGTTCCCACGTCTTTTCTTCAATGCTTAGTCAGCAACTGCCCACCTTACATAAGGGCGAGAAGCCGCGACAGTTTTATAGCTGATTTCCTTAGCAGGTGCATTAATTTTTCGCAAATCTACACGGAAATAAGCTTGCTTATTCTTAAATTGCACATTGTAGAATGTGTATTCTTTATTTTGTATTTGACCGACACAAGAAGCATAATTATCGCGTAGAGGTGATACAAATTCCACAACCTGCTTATTAGATGAAACTAACTTAGCCGAGTCAGAAAATGCTCTAGTATCTGCAACTACTGTATGTTCAGCACCACCTTCGTAAGGTAATACAAACCACCACAGCCCAATTGTTTGGGGACAAGTACCAGCGCTACGTTGTACCTTTAGCGTCACATTGGGTGCAGAAATCGGCCCTGGCGCTGACTGTGGTTGTGCTTGTGCCGTAGCCGAAATTATTCCTGCTACCGTTAAGGAAGATACAATTCCACTAAGAGTTGTTACTTTTACTAAGTTATTCATACACTGAAGTCTTTCACATTCAAGCCATCTAAATAACATTGACTCTCAGCATCTTGTGAAAGTGCCATCTTATTTTAATAGGGCTGACAGATTCGCAAAAAACAAGTAGAACTTACGCAAGAACTTTCGGAAACTCTTATAACTTTGTGTCCTTTGCGTCCTTTGCGGTTCGTTTTTTCATAATTTTGCGTAAGTCCTGACAAGCCTTTGCGATCGCTTCCCCGCGATCGCAAAGGCAAATTTTGAATTTTGAATTGCTTACCGTGTTGTCAGTTACAGTTCTCCTCAAGGAAAGTGGGCAACAATGTTAATCAATAACTGAGAATGCAGCCCTTCTCAAATAATGCTGCTATTTCATGAAACCCCGAATTATTGTTTGTGGCTTAGGACGTACTGGATATAAAGTCTTTCGGTTGCTGAGACAGCAGGGAGCGTTTGTTATTGGCATTCATCACAAACCCATTCCTGGCGAAGCCGCTGGAGATGTAATTGTTGGTGATGTACATACTGCGGCTACTCTTACAGCAGCGGGAATTGAGCAGGCACACACTTTAGTAATTGCTGGCTCGGATGATGCGCGTAATTTAGCAATTATGATGCAAGCGCGGGTGCTGAATCCGAATATTCGGATTATCAACCGCTTTTATAATACAAGTTTGGCTGAACGCCTCGATCATACTTTGTCAGACCATTTAAGTATGAGCGTTGTGGGTTTGGCAGCACCAGTGTTTACTTTTGCCGCACAGGGTAATAAAGCGATTGGTCAAATCAAGTTATTTCAACAAACTTGGCCGATTCAAGAAGAATATATTGATGAATATCATCCTTGGCTAGGGCGTAAATTGAGTGAGTTGTGGGAAGATTGTTCGCGGATGCTAATTTATTACTTGCCCGTACAAGGCGAGATGAATTTAGTATCTGCGGTACTATCTGGACAAGAATTAAAATTAGGCGATCGCATCATTGTTGGTATCCAACCCCGCATCCGTCCTATCCGCAAATCATGGGTAAGAAAAATACTCAAAGTTTGTACTAGTTTAAGGCAGTTTCAAAAACACGCTCATTCGGTTGTAGCGATGGCAGTTGTGCTACTAGTGATTATCTTACTTGCCTCACTCACTTATGTTTCTGCTAATTTAAATATCTCTTTTGTTGATGCCTTATATTTTGCTGTCGGCATGATTACCGGAGCCGGTGGTAATGACAAAGTAGTAGAATCTGCTCCCAATAGTATTAAATTATTTACCGTTGTCATGATGCTGGTTGGTGCAGCGGTAATTGGTATTTGGTATGCAATGCTTACCGATTTTGTTCTTGGCAACCGCTTTAAGCAATTTTGGGACGCAGCCCGTATACCTGTGCGCCATCACTACATCGTTTGCGGTTTGAGTGGTATAGGAGTCAGAATTGTTCAGGAACTTCATGCTAGTGGGCATGAGGTGGTAGTAATTGAAACTGACTCCAACAACAGATTTGTCAACACTACGCGAGGTTTAGGTATTCCAGTTATTCAAGGTGATGCCAGCTTCCGAACAATCCTGAAATCTAGCAATATAGACTCTGCTGCCGCAGTACTTGCTGTTACCAGCAACGATGCAATTAACTTAGAAATTGCCTTAAAAGCCAAAGGATTATCACCCACTATTCCAGTAATTGTCCATTATGCCGACCCTGATTTTGCAGGCATGGCACAACAAGTATTTGATTTCGAGGCAGTATTAAGCCCTGCGGAACTAGCAGCCCCAGCTTTTGCCGCAGCTGCATTAGGCGGACGCATCCTCGGCAATGGCATTACCGCAGACAGTCTTTGGGTAGCCTTTGCCACAATGATTACGCACTCACACCCTTTTTCCGGTCAACTGGTGAAAGATGTAGCAATGTCCGCTGACTTTGTACCCTTATATTTAGAAACTAGTGGCGAAACCTTTCATGGCTGGAATTTGCTAGAAACCGAACTCAGTCCTGGGGATATTTTATATTTAACAATGCCTGCAAATCGGTTATATCAGTTGTGGCGTGATGAACGAGTATGTGAAACGCACGCGTAATACCAATTCTCAAAAAGGAAGCAACAGATGATGACGCAAAGATTGATATGTCGTCAGATTTTAGAGAAATTGTAGAAGGCGATCGCAATTAAAAATTCGTAGTTCGTAATTCGTAATTAACAGGGCATTAGTGTAGCGTGGGCAATGCCCACTCACTTGTATTTCAAAAATCTCAAGCAAGTTGTAGAACAATTATTAATCACTAAGCGACAAAACATCAGTCAGGTTAGCTCCAAAAATGTATATTTACTTACCCCATGACAAGCTAGGCTGAAAAAGTGAGCAACTAAAACTTTAACAAACAGCAATATCATGGCATCCGAGTATAGTTTAATTCTGGATTTGACCATCGTTTTGGGGGCTACGGCGCTGGGAGGATTTCTGGCAAATCGGCTGCGTCAACCTGTTCTGCTTGGTTATTTAGTTAGTGGAATTTTTGTTGGCCCTTTTGGTTTTAAGCTATTAAGTAATATTGCCGACATTAAGTCTTTGGCAGAAATTGGTGTTGCTTTCCTACTGTTCGCTTTGGGTGTGGAATTCTCTTTAGCAGAACTGAAACGAGTTAAGGAAATTGCCCTACAAGGAAGTTTATTGCAAATTGGTTTGACTACCGCATTGGTAGCCTTAATTTCAGTGATTGCAGGCTGGGCTTCTGGAATTACCGAAGGAATTTTTCTGGGAGCAGTTCTTTCTCTATCTTCGACTGCGGTGGTATTAAAAACACTCACAGAAAGAGGTGAAATTAATACACATCATGGGCAAATTATGCTGGCAATTTTAATTGCTCAAGATTTGGCCTTAGGTGTGATGTTAGCAATTTTTCCGGCTTTGAGACATTCCGAAAATATTACTATGGCTCTAGGCATTGCTACACTCAAAATTTTGGTATTTGTAACAGTAGCAATCATCTTGAGTCGATGGATTGTCCCCCCTGTCATCAGAAGTTTTGCAGCTACAGAGAGTAATGAATTATTTCTGTTAGCGGTAATTGCCTTGTGTTTGGGAGTTGCTTTAACAACAGCCGCTTTGGGGCTTTCAATTGCAATGGGCGCATTTGTTGCCGGTTTAATGATTTCCGAAATTGATTATGCTGATCAGGCACTAGCAAAAGTTTTACCTCTACGAGATACCTTTGCTAGTCTATTTTTCGCCTCGATTGGGATGCTCATAGATCCGGGTATTCTCATCCAAAATTTTGTACTAATTTTAGAACTAGTAACTATGGTAATGTTGGGTAAAGCAGCGATTGTTTTACCCATCGTTCTCAGGTTTGGCTATTCTTTAAAAACTGCCACTATAGTCAGTTTTGGCATCAATCAAATTGGAGAATTTTCTTTTGTATT
Source organism: Mojavia sp. (assembly GCF_059505145.1). NCBI lineage: Bacteria > Bacillati > Cyanobacteriota > Cyanophyceae > Nostocales > Nostocaceae > Mojavia > Mojavia sp. The sequence goes on along the minus strand of NZ_JCACKA010000136.1, from coordinate 13,989 downwards.
AGCTTTGGTAGGTCTAGAGTTAGGATTGATTTCCCAACAAACCTATCTCTTATTGTTGGGAACAACGGCAATTACACTGGTGCTAACTCCTGCATGGATAAACGTCGGGCCGCAACTGGCAGATAAACTAACTCAAGTACCCTTATTTGCACAGTATTTGCGACGCTTTGCGACACCAAAAACCATATCCATGCCAGAAACAATGAGTGGTCATGTAGTGGTAGCGGGTTACGGTAGAGTTGGGCAAGTAATTGTCAATATTTTACAAAGCCAAGGATATCCAGTTTTAGTAATCGAGAATAGCGAAGCGTCTGTGCAAAGGCTGCGGATGCACCAGATTCCTTACATTTTTGGCGACGCCGATTCTGAATTAGTATTAGAGAAAGCACATTTAGAAACTGCCAAAGCCTTGACAATTGCCCTTCCCGACCCCGCCAGTACACGCTTACTTCTAAAACGTGCCCTTGCTATTGCACCAAATTTAGATGTGATTGCGCGATCGCACACTGACAAAGAAATTGATATTTTAACTCAAATGGGTGCAATAGAAGTCGTGCAACCTGAATTTGAAGCAGCGTTAGAGTTGGGAAACCATCTACTAAAAACCTTGGGTGCAGCAGAAAGTCATATCCGCACCGTCATCAATACCATTCGTAAAGACCGTTATTTAAGCATTCGACCAGCACGGGAATGATCTTTACTTCTTAACGCAAAATAAGTCTACATTGACTCCATCCACTCAATACACTTGTGCATCTGCTGATGCATGATATTAACATCAGCGTGAAATCTCCGCCCATGACCTGGCAGCACCCACTCAAATGAGTAATTAGCCAGTTTATGCATTGATTTAACTTGTTCTGTCCAGGAATACCAACAAAAATCGCGGAACGCAATCAACTGGTGTAAATCTTCTGACCAAGCAAGATGGTCGCCAGTGAAAAGAAACTTGTTTTTATAAAGTAAAACTGTGTGTCCTTTGGAATGACCGGGAACTGGAATAATTAAAACATCCGCAGTCAAAGAAAATGGTTCAAAACCAGTGAGCTTTATTTCTACATTGCGAGTACCCGCAGTAATATCATCAGCATGAAGGATGCGCTGACACTGAAAATATTCAGCAAACTTTTGATGATCTGCTATATCATCTCTGTGAGTCAGGTACATATAACGAATTCCGCCCATCTCCTCAAAACGCTTGGCTAAGGGCGGTGTAAATCTTGGAGAATCTACTAAAATATTACCTTCTGGATGTTGAATAAAATAGCTACTAGCACCATAAGATTTTTCCGAATGATAGCCACAATGGTAAACATTTTCCTCCACTAAAATCGGAAAACTTTCTTGAGCTATTTTGATATCTTCTGGCTTTTCAACTGTGCCAATAGAACTAGTAGGACAAGCTAAAAGTGCTTGTAATGCTGCTAATCTTTCTTTCTCATTTGTAGGTTGGTGATAAACTGCCGATTGTTCATCAACACTATGAAAAACTTCAGGAGTCATCCAGCGACAGGTATCACAATCTATACAAGTAGTATCTACATAAAAATCGCCATTAACATTTTCGGGGCGACGAAGTTTTAAATGAGCCATGTTAAACCTCTTTCCGCCTAGCTATTTGCTGGGAAGTAATAAACCTCATATCACTACGCTAGCAAAAGTAAACTCCGGCTATGGAAGCCGTTAGAGGTAAATCTGCTCAACAAATAGAAAATTATTTCAACCCAGCAGACAGAAATGGGAAAACTGAACACATCACCATCTGGACAGCTACCTAGAGCAATATGGAGTATGAGATTGGTTGGCAGAAGAAAAAGACTCTCTACCCTCATATCAAAGCTTACGGATTGTCAAATATATTAGAAATAGGGTGTGTTATGGTGCTTTCTTCCTTTGCGCCTTTGCGTCTTTGCGTGAGATTTAAAGTTAATATATCTGCAACAAGAATCAACTTCGCAAATGGCGGGGGTTCCCAGCCCCTACATCTACATTTTTAGATTATTTTAACTTCGTTTAATTTTAAATTTTTTAATGCGATAATTGGCAACGCGATCGCAATAAATGATGACATCTATAGCCCATTAATTGCTCCAAAAGCTGGCATTAGGCAACCTCTTTCTGGACATTCAGGTTAATCCCGCCAAGTATCGGTAGAGTATGACCCAAACGCAATCCTAAAATGATCCACCCTTCCAGAGTTTCTTGCAAATCATCTCGGCAAGCTTCTAGTGTAGCAGCATTTGTCCACACACCTGGACACTCAGGAATTTCACTATAAAAAGTTCCATCTTCCAGCAACTCATAAGTTGCTTTGTGCATTGCTGTATTGATGTAATGTGTCAACATTTCTATTTGTCAGATTTTAAAAGGCGCTAAAGCGCAACTACGAACCTTTTTTATTGCAACATTTTAGCTTAGACACGCCACTACATTGTAAGAATGTTTGAGATTAGCTCAGGGTGCCATCGCACGTGACATTACTATTTAATGAGCGATCGCACTTGGTAGGGCTGGCAATACCCACCTGACAAAACTATAGGCAAAAAGTTGCAACATTCATGCAAAAGTCGCAATATGCTGCAACATTAAGGCAAACAGTTACAATATTAAGGGTTAAAGTTCTA
>NZ_JCACKA010000136.1:0-11265 GCF_059505145.1 Mojavia sp. | reverse complement strand
ACATTAAGGCAAACAGTTACAACATTAAGGGTTAAAGTTCTAACATTAAGGCAAACAGTTACAACATTAAGGGTTAAAGTTCTAACATTAAGGCAAAACGTTACAACATTAAGGCTTAAGGTTGTAACGTTAAGGCAAACAGGTACAACATTAAGGCTTAAGGTCGTAATATTCAGGCTTAATATTTAAGCGATCGCGCTTGCAACACTTAACAACGCGATCGCAATAATTTCCTACCCCTAGCCAATTAAATGCAACTGATCAACTGCCGCATTAATCAAATTATGAGTGATGGGGAGGCTATCTATTACCATGCCAAGGCACAACAGCATCATGTAGGAAATGGAATAGAGAAATAACTCTCTAGCTACAGTTCGATCCTCTGGATTGTGCAATAAGCGCCAAGACTTACGGATAAATATTGCTCCTAAACTTAAGGCGATCGCAGCATAAACAATCCCACTTGCGTGTAAGGGAAAAACTAATAACAGTGTTGCAGCTACTGTTACCAAGGTGTAATACCAAATTTGCTTGACTGTTGCGGTATCACCTACAACAACTGGTAGCATTGGTATTCCCACTTTGGCGTAGTCATCCCGAATCATCAACGCTAACGCCCAGAAATGGGGAGGCGTCCAAACAAAGACGATTGCAAAAATTAACCATGCTGCCCAGCTTAAACTGCCTGTAACAGCCGCCCAACCTACTAGTGCCGGAATTGCCCCTGCTGCGCCACCTATGACGATATTCTGGGTGCTATGGCGTTTCAACCAGTGGGTGTAGACCAAAATATAAAAGACTATGCCAGAGAAGGCTAGCAAGGCGGCTAGTAAATTAGCAAAAACCGCCAGTAAAGTAAAAGAAATTGCAGCCAGAGCGATCGCAAAAATTAAAGCTTCCCGTGGCTGTACTTTACCAGATGGCATGGGACGATGGCGCGTCCGCTCCATTTCATAATCAATATCCCGATCATAAATACAGTTAATTGTCTGGGCGCTAGCAGCAGCAAAAGTGCCGCCAGTAAGAGTTACCAGTAGCAACCAGGGGTCTACTTCTCCCTTAGCGGCAATCCACATACTGCCAGCAGTGGTAATTAACAGCAAGGGGATAATTCGAGGCTTAGTTAGCTGATAGTAACTTTGAATTACCTGTAGAAATGTTTCGTGGTGGCGAGAGACATTAGTCTCAATCATTTTGGCTCTAGTTCCTTATTTTTCAACAAGTTATGTGCAGCCCCTGCTCAGTCTGGCTTGTTAAGTTGAACGGTAACCCAGACTTCCTGCACCTGCGTGGGTCGCAAATACGCGCTGTTGCGGCTTTCATGAAAAAGTGCTACTCACGGCTTGAATTTGTAGAGCCTTTGTAGAAACGCCATTAGTTGCGTCTTAATGTCTCTTGGGGTGCAGCGGGGATTGGGAAAAGCAGGGGAGACAAGGGGACAAGGTGAGACAGCGCTGCGGGAGGGTTTCCCTCCGCAGGCGACTGCGAACCCGAAGGGGGACAAGGGGACAAGGGGACAAGGAGACAAGAGGACAAGGGGAAAGAACCATGATTAATTCTTGCTCCTTGTCTTCTTTATCCAATGCCCAATGCCCCATGCCCTATGCCCATACTTCTTTGAGTTATTGCTATCCATCCACTTGTGTGTTTGTAGCAGTTAGAGTTACAGCAACAGGGTAAGCATTGATTTCACGGCTAGCAACTAAGTCGCGTAATGCAAGGACTGTGAAAGCTACCAAAGTACCCAGTAAAGCTGCGCCTATAGCTTGGTGAGAAACAGTGAGAGGCTCGACTTGGAGATGTAGCCTGAAAGTAGCAACTCCCAATAAGATTTGTAAAATCAATAAACCACCAGCCATTTTTGCTAGACGTCGCAAAGCTGGATGCAGTGCTGGGGTACGCCAGGATATTAATACCACTGCTAAGGTTGCTACTGTTGGTGGTACTAAGCCGAAAATATGGCTGTACATCACAGTACAAAGCTGGGATGTGCCCAAGCATTGATGTAGTGCCCAGCGAGACCCTACCAAGGCTCCCAATAGGCTTTGCAGGTAAACCAAAACGGCGGCAGTTAAACCCAACCAAGGTAGCTTGCCAACATTTCCAGTTCCCTGATAGGGAGTCAGGGCCGTACCAATGATCAGTAGGGTGGTGAAAAATAACAACGCCGTTCCCAAGTGGGCGGTAACGATATCAAACCGCAACAGTTCGGTGACGGTAAGACCCCCTAAGATGCCTTGAAAGACAATTAGAAACAAGGTAAATGCAGATGCCCAAGGTAACCATTTAGGTAAGGCCTGACGATGCCACCAGGATAGACCGACAAGGGCGATCGCGCTGATACCAATCAAAGCTGCATCCAATCTGTGAAACCATTCCAAAAATACTTGGAGATTCATTTGCTTGGCTGGCACTAATTCCCCATAGCACAAGGGCCAGTCTGGGCAAGCAAGTCCAGCGTTCATCACGCGAGTAGCACTGCCTATGGCCATCAAAATCAAGGTGGCTATGCAGATCTTCCACACCAAACGACGAATCATTTCCTTCGGCTTTGGCTGCGGATCTGCCGCTTCATTTTTTTGTTGTAGGACAAATTCGCTCATGAACGACACCTTATGCCCGCTCTTGATTAGAGCTACTTAAAATTAACAGTTTGTCAGTCACGACCCATCTCCACCCTAGCGTACACGACCAAGTTTTATAGATTAGCTTTCACTTATACTTTGAATCACTCTAGCCACTTTTAGCCTCAAGCTTTAGGTATTTTTCAAGTTGTCAATAGTCGCATAATGGCGATTAATTTTACTATCTAAATTTTTTCTTAAATTTTTACCTTGATTCACATCTACCCTCGGCAATATCTGATAAAACTCTTGTACTCAAGATTAGTTATGTAGCCAAAAAAATTAATAAAAATTTCAGACCTTCATAGCCCATGTCTTATGGCCTGCACTACCTTAGTAAGTGGGCAGCTTTGAGATAACGTAGTAAATTCATTTAAGTGAGCCGTGAAAATTCCAAGTTCGATCTGGACATTACTCATTGGCATCGTGCTAACGCTAGTCAGCCTTTGGTACGGTCAAAATCACGGTCTGTTGCCAACAGCAGCCTCTGATGAAGCCGTCTTGGTTGATGGTCTGTTCAACGCGATGATGATCATCTCCACTGGTATATTTCTAATTGTCGAAGGCGTTTTGATTTACGCTGCAATTAAATATCGTCGGCGTCCAGGTGACGATAAAGACGGGCCACCAGTTGAAGGAAATGTGCCTCTAGAAATCCTCTGGACGGCGATCCCAGCAATTATCGTTATCGGTATTTCTGTTTATAGTTTTGAGGTATACAACGACATCGGCGGCTTTGATCCCCATGCTATTCATGAAGCCCCGATTACTCAGAATATGTCAATGAACATGCCTGGGGCAGCGATCGCAGCAACTTTGAATGATACGCCTCCTAGCACAGAACCCAACCTGAATCAACAAAAGTCTGATGAGGCGATGCAAGACCCAGCCACCGCCGCAGTCCGCAACGCTGACCAAATTCCTCAAAAGCAGAATGCGCCTGGGGTCGGGGTTGTTTCTCCTACTATTGGGCGAAGTCCTGAAAAAGCAGGCCAATCCCCAGCATTGGCGATCAACGTCACTGGTCTCCAGTACGCCTGGATTTTCACTTATCCAGAAACAGGTATAACTACTGGTGAAATGCACGTTCCCATCGGGCGGGAAGTGCAAATCAATATGACAGCCAACGATGTGATTCACGCTTTTTGGGTTCCAGAGTTTCGCCTGAAGCAAGATGCTATCCCTGGTAGACAGAGTGAGATTCGCTTCACACCTAACAAAGAAGGTGATTATGCTCTCATTTGTGCCGAACTTTGTGGCCCTTACCACGGTGCAATGAGAGCGCCAATAGTTGTTGAGAAACAAGAAGCATTCGACAAATGGCTGCAAGAGCAGCAAGTAGCCAGCCGCGAAACGCTCAATCAAGCTGTTGCTCTTAACCCAGCAGATTTATCCCCAAATGAATTCCTCGCTCCTTACACCAAGGACATGGGAATTCAGCCAGAGATGCTACATCAAATTCACAAATAATCAAGAGTCCACGTCAAAAGTAACAACTTTGGGCTCAGCAACTGGCTCCTCAGAACTCAGCACTCTTATGACACAAGCTCAGGTACAAGAAACTGCCAATATCCCTGCCCTTATTGAAGAACCAGGGGTGAGAAAATGGCAAGACTACTTTACTTTCAACACCGACCATAAGGTAATTGGAATTCAATACCTGGTTACAACGTTCATTTTTTACTGTATGGGCGGCGTTTTGGCTGACTTGGTTCGTACAGAACTAAGAACCCCAGAAGTAGATTTTGTTACGCCAGAAGTCTACAATAGTTTGTTTACGCTGCACGCCACAATCATGATTTTCTTGTGGATTGTGCCAGCAGGTGCAGGGTTTGCTAACTTCCTGATCCCCTTGATGATTGGGGCTAAAGATATGGCATTCCCGCGTCTGAATGCTGTTGCCTTTTGGATGATCCCGCCTGCCGGTTTGTTACTGATTTCCAGTTTGGTGGTAGGGGATGCACCAGATGCAGGTTGGACTTCCTACCCCCCCCTCAGCTTGGTCACAGGCCAAGTGGGTGAGGGAATTTGGATAATGAGCGTCCTGGTACTAGGTACATCATCAATTCTGGGGGCAATTAACTTCCTAGTCACGATGCTGAGGATGCGTACCCCAGGTATGGGTTTCCATCAAATGCCTTTGTTTTGTTGGGCGATGTTTGCTACCTCGGCACTAACTTTGGTATCTACGCCAGTACTAGCAGCAGGTCTGATTCTGCTGGCTTTTGATTTATTGGCAGGAACGACATTTTTTAACCCGACTGGAGGCGGCGACCCAATAGTATACCAGCATATGTTCTGGTTTTACTCTCACCCAGCGGTTTACATCATGATTTTGCCTTTCTTTGGGGCAATTTCTGAGGTGATTCCGGTTCATTCTCGCAAGCCGATTTTTGGTTATAAAGCGATCGCCTACTCTAGTTTAGCCATCAGCTTTTTAGGGCTAATCGTTTGGGCGCACCATATGTTCACCAGCGGTATTCCTGGTTGGTTGCGGATGTTCTTCATGATTACCACCATGATTATTGCCGTACCCACAGGAATTAAAATTTTTAGCTGGTTGGCGACAATGTGGGGCGGTAAAATCCAGCTAAATACTGCCATGCTGTTCGCAATGGGCTTTGTTGGCACCTTTGTGATTGGTGGTATTAGTGGCGTGATGTTGGCGGCTGTACCCTTTGATATTCACGTTCACGACACCTATTTTGTAGTAGCACACCTGCATTACGTTCTATTTGGTGGTAGCGTTCTCGGCATTTATGCGGCTATTTACCACTGGTTCCCGAAAATGACGGGGCGGATGCTGAACGAATTTTGGGGTAAGGTTCACTTTGCCTTGACCATTGTTGGTCTAAATATGGCATTCTTGCCGATGCACAAGCTAGGGATGATGGGCATGAACCGTCGTGTTGCCCAATATGACCCCAAATTCACATTTTTGAACGAAATCTGCACTTACGGTGCTTATATACTGGCAGTTTCCACATTCCCCTTCATATTTAATGCGATTTGGAGTTGGATGTACGGAGAAAAAGCTGGTAATAATCCTTGGAGGGCACTAACCTTAGAGTGGATGACTACCTCTCCGCCCGCGATCGAAAATTTTGATGAACTTCCTGTACTGGCTACAGGCCCCTACGATTACGGCTTGGAAAACGCTAAGGAAGGTGTACCCTTATCTGATCCTGATCCAGTCTTGTCCGCTGGGCCTAATTCGGTATTACGCGCCGCCCCAGACGAACCATACCCAACAATTGAGTCTGATTTAGAAAAGCGTTAATTATATTTAGGTATCGGGTATTGGGGATCGGGTATTGGGTATCGGGTATCGGGGATCGGGTATCGGGTATCGGGTATTAGGTTGGGATATTACCGAAATTTCCTTGTCCCCAGCCCCCAGTCCCCAGTCCCCAGCCCCTAGTCCCCAGCCCCCAGTCCCCAGCCCCCAGTCCCAACCCCAACCTGTCCTTTAAACATTTAATATTCATGCAAAGTCAAACTATTGACCCAGCAAAAGCTGAACTGAATCATCACCATGCTGCGGAAGCAGCACATGGTGGTCACGAAGCACATCCAGATCATCGCCTGTTTGGGCTAATTGTCTTCCTCGTCGCTGAGGGGATGATTTTTATGGGTTTGTTCGGAGCGTATCTGGCTTTCCGCTCTATTCTCCCTGCGTGGCCACCAGAAGGAACACCAGAATTAGAACTATTGCTACCTGGAGTCAACACCGTCAATCTGATTGCAAGCAGTTTCGTCATGCATAATGCTGATACTGCTATCAAAAAGAATGATACGCGGGGTATGCAAATTTGGTTGGCAATTACTGCCGCGATGGGTGCTATTTTCTTGGTAGGTCAGGTGTATGAATACACGCATCTGGAATTTGGCTTGACTACCAACTTATTTGCCAGCGCATTTTATGTTTTGACTGGCTTTCACGGTTTGCACGTTACCCTTGGCGTTTTGGCGATTGTGGCTGTGTTGTGGCGATCGCGCCGTCAGGGCCACTACACTAGTGAAAAACGTTTTGGTATCGAAGCGGCGGAAATTTACTGGCATTTTGTGGACGTAATTTGGATTATACTTTTCGGATTGTTGTATCTACTTTAAGTATTAATAATTAGTTGTTCACTCCACGCGAATAACTTCCCAACCCCCACCTGGGGGTTTTTTTATCACTATTTATGTCAGGGCTTATGCATAAAGGTTGTGTGTTGAGACTGAGTTTAAGGGTATGAAGAGTAATTCTTCCTCATTTGCTCATACCCCCATACTCCTATACTTTTGTCCAAACCCTTAATGATTGCCGATCGCTGTATAAACAAATTATCAAGCAGATATTCTGTTATGAACTATTTTTTGCCACAGAACCTGGGATATTTCTGTCCTCACTATTTTTTAATAATTAAGTTTAAATTAACTTTTATTAGAGTTAAGCTTAATATTATAAAAGCACAAAGCAAGTTTTAGACACATTAAAAAGTGATAGAAGCTAACAATAGTTGGCTGACGAAATATTGGTAGTTCATCATTACTAAACATGAGTTTCATACAGAATTCGCAATAGCAACCGCTGTACTTTATTGCTTATTGCACAAATTCAAAAGATAATAGGTCGCAAGCAGGTGAAAGAAAGACTTTCTCAGGCAGGGCAAAAGTATCGCACTTTAGTAGAACAAATTCCAGGTGTTGTTTATATTTCGCCAATTAATACTAATGCTGAAGAAGCTTATATCAGCCCGCAAATACAACAATTGTTGGGCATTTCTCTTGAAGATTGGCAGCCTGGTTTATTCAATAGTTGGTCGAATTATATTCATCCAGATGATCGCGATCGCGTTTGTCAAGCTGTCAAAACTACAATCTCCACTGGAGAGCCTTTGAACATCGAATATCGCATGATTACTCACGATGGTAGAACAATTTGGGTACGAGACCAAGCGAATCTCGCCCTTTATGTTGATGGACAAACTCAGGTTATTCAAGGTTTAGTATTTGATATCAGCGATTACAAACAAGCAGAAGCAGCATTGCAAGAGAGCGAAGCACGTTATCGTGCCATTGTTGAAGATCAAACGGAACTGATTACCCGAATTTTGCCAGATGGGAGTATTAGCTTTGTTAATGAAGCTTTCTGTCGATTTTTTGGACTGAAGCGGGAAGAAATTATCGGGCAGCATTACGAACCTGTTGTGTTTGAGGAAGACCGCAAACGTGTGGTTAGTCTGATGAATTCTATCAATTCACAAAATCCCGTTGTTACTATTGAAAATCGAGTCATAGCTCCTGGAAAAGTGCGTTGGACACAGTGGATTAACAGAGGGATATTTGATGCCCAGGGCAATATTATAGAACTTCAATCGGTTGGACGAGACATTAGCAATCTTAAACTGGTAGAAAAAGCGCTGAGTGAAAGTGAGAAAAAATTCCGTGCAATTTTCAATCAAACCTTTCAGTTTATGGGATTGCTTCAGCCGGATGGAATGATATTAGAAATCAACCAAACAGCACTAGAGTTTGTTGGGATTACCCGACAAGAAGTGGTTGGTAAGCCAATTTGGGAAACAAAGTGGTGGACAATTTCTCTAAACACACAAGCGCAATTAAAAGCCGCGATCGCTCAAGCTGCTAATGGTGAATTTATTCGTTATGAAGTTGACGTTTGGGGTCGAGATCATCAAGTCATCACTATTGATTTTTCACTCCGTCCGATTCTTGATGAAACAGGACAAGTAACACTACTCATCTTAGAGGGACGTGATATCACTGCTCGCAAGAAAGCTGAAGAAGCATTAAGCTCAAGCCAAGATTTTTTGCAAAAAGTTGCTAATACTGTACCGCAGATTTTGTATTTGTTTGACCTCTCACAAGGAACAAGCATTTATCTTAACCAGCGAAGTGTTACAGTTTTAGGCTATTCAGTAGAAGAAATTTGTGGAGCTGATCCGCAGTGGTTGATGAATTGCTTTCATCCAGACGACCAACACCTGTTGCATGACTTACCAAATCGCTTCATTAACCTTGCTGACAATGAAGTTCTTTCTACTGAATATCAATTCCGACACAAAAATGGCGAATGGCGTTGGCTAAATACACGAGAAGTGGTATTTGCCAGAGATGCTAACGGTATTCCAACGCAGATTCTTGGCTCAGTAGAGGACATTAGCACTCGCAAAGCTGCCGAAGCAGTACTGAAACAACAAGCAGAGCGAGAACGGTTAATTACTGAAATAACTCAAAAGATTCGCCAATCACTGAACTTGTCCGAGGTTCTCAATACGACGGTAAACAGTATTCGGCAATGCTTGCTTTCAGACTCCGTAGCTATTTACCAGTTAGAAGCTAATGGAAGAGGCTGTTTTGTGGCGGAATCAGTGAGTAATGGCTATCTCCCCCTATTACAGCAGACAGCGCACCCATTTTTGGGTAAAGAATATTTCAGCCATTATCTCCAGGGATTGCCTATAGTCTTGCATGATATCCAGCAGTCTGATTTTTCAGCTGAAATTATTGAGTTTTTACAACGCTATCAGGTCAAGGCAGCTATTGTAGTACCAATTTTGAATGGAGAGCATCTGTGGGGCTTACTGATTGTTCACCAGTGTGCTAAAACTCGTCACTGGCAGACATTTGAAGTTAATTTGTTGCAGCAGTTAGCAAATCAGGTAGCGATCGCCATTCATCAATCAGTACTCTACCAACAAGCACAAGCTGCCAATGAAGAACTACACAGATTAGCTACCTTAGATGGCTTGACTCAAATAGCCAATCGTCGCCGATTTGACGAGTATCTCGAAGCTGAGTGGAATCGGCTAAAACGCGCGCAATTACCGTTGTCTTTGATTTTGTTCGATGTCGATTTTTTTAAACACTACAATGATACCTACGGTCATTTAGCAGGAGATGATTGTTTGCGGCAAGTGGCAAATACGCTCAAAAGAGTTGTCCAACGTCCAGCCGATTTAGTAGCTCGTTATGGTGGGGAAGAATTTACTGTAATTCTGCCTCTTACAGAGATGCAAGGAGCAATCCATGTCGCTCAAACAATTCGACAAGCAGTACGTAACTTGGCAATTCCCCATGCTCGCTCTTGTGTGTCTAACTATGTCACCGTGAGTCTAGGCATTGTCAGCATTTTGCCAAACTCAGAATTTTCACCGTCAGACCTGATTAATGCAGCTGACAAAGCACTTTATACAGCCAAACAGCAGGGACGCGATCGCTTAATAGCTCTTCGTCTTGAAAATAAGGGACTGGGGAGTGAAGACTAGGGATTAGGGATTGAGAATTGGGGATTGGGGCGCTTCACCTGATTTTTTTGTGCTAAAAATTCAACAAAGTCTAATACTTCTTGTTGCTTTTCCACAGGAAGCGATCGCATCTTCTGCAATACACTTTGCTCAATATTCAACGGTTGCTGCACAAATTTTGTTTCCGACTCGACTATCTAAATTGTAAATCCAGTACTTATTCCCAAGAAGCCGGGTTTTTGAATTAGGTATAAGATGATCGGCAATTGCACTTTCCATGACGCGCTGATTTTATGCGATTACCTCCGGCGCTGCGCGCAATCGCCAGCCATTACTTATCAGGTGATTTTAAAGCCTGATCTAGAATTTGTCGTGCTTGTTCTGCTTTCGTTCGCGCTTCTTGGTAACGCAGATTAGCTTGGGCAAAATTCTTGAGAACCTTAAAACCTTCTTTGAGGCGAGTAATTTCCTCCTCACTCACTGACTGATCCGAGAACAGAACATCAACTCCTTTGCGAATTTCTAACGCTTCAGAGCGTGATTCCTGAACTTTCAGCTTGAGGGTAGCGAGGTTGCTGAGAACCTGAACAGCTTGTGTAATGGCATCCTCACCACTACTATTCTCAATCGCTGGTTCCTTGACTTCAATTAATTGCTGAGGGCCAAATCCTTCTTCTAGTTCTGTGGGTAACTTACCTGAATCCATCAACTCCATCAGCTGATCCATTGCTTTCTCACGGGCTTTGGCTGAATCTTTGCCAGAAACAGTGAGGATAATTTCTGGGCTTTGAGCGAGAGTATACTGAACCATATTTCGGACAAAAAATTTCCTGGTGAAACAAGCCAAGCATTACTATTTTAACATCTATAGAGTGGTAGCTAAAATTTCAGTCTACTTGAGTGGGCTTGGGCTATGAGCTTCTGATACCGAGTTGCATCCAAAGATAGTAAATTAGGGCAGCAGGGGAGCAGGAAGAGAAGTTGCCAGGAGGGTTTCCCTCCAAGCAAACTTCGGGGAGCAGAGGAGCAGAGGCGAGGAAATCCGAATCTGTCTGATCGCAACATAGTATGAACTTAAATTCTGGGCGGGATAACAGCCGACGCGATACGTTGACGTTACAAAACGGAGTTCAGATACTCATTCACGGAGTTCAAAGACTCATTCACGGAGTTCAAAGACTCATTCACGGAGTTCAAAGACTCATTCACGAGTATCAAAGACTCGTTCACGAGTATCAAAGACTCATTCACGGAGTTCAAAGACTCGTTCACGAGTATCAAAGACTCATTAACGGAGTTCAAAGACTCATTCACGAGTATTAAAGACTCATTAACGGAGTTCAAAGACTCATTCACGGAGTTCAAAGACTCATTCACGAGTATCAAAG
>NZ_JCACKA010000135.1:0-317273 GCF_059505145.1 Mojavia sp. | reverse complement strand
CGATAGTTTAGGGGTAGCCCTACGCAAAAATAGCTCGATGCCAGGTTTGTTATTTCAAATACCCAGACTATGCCACTGTGATAGTCTGGGTGTTTTACTTATTGTGGATGTTTTTGGCAAATACAATACACATGTTTTGTCTAAGTGGTAGATGCTCAATTTCTTCTACCACTTTTTTGTGCTCAGTTTAGATTCTGGACAAGTCTATTGCATAAGGGTATAAGGGTAAATCATGTTTATTGCTAAATTCTGCCTTCTGTCTTTTGCTTTGCCAATGGGATAATTTCAAACTCAAAAGAACGAATCAAGCGTTCATCAATATAAACCTCTATTTTATGCTTGCCGGGTGGATCGCCTGGAGTAATAGTCCAAAAATTCTGAATTACACCATCAGCAATCGACTGTGTGCGCTTTGTGACTGCTTCCATACCGTTGGGAGATATTGACAAGTTTTCCCCACTATCTACACCCCAGGTTTCCGGACGTTTTGGCAATCGCAGGATTTCTCGCCATGTCACTTTGCCTTGGTAGTTTTTCAGTTGAATCTGCCATCCATATTTGCTTCCTTCCTGAAGTGGCACTCTTAAAGTAGGAATTAAGGTTACTTTGGCTTGGGGGTCTACTCTTACCACCCCAAACTCAGCTTGCTCAACAATAATCGGTTGAGTCTTGACCGACTGAGAAGATGCTCCAGCATTTGCTGCTAAAGGAGTAGCATTGATTGGTTCAGCAGCTATAATTCCCAAGACCAGCCAAGAAGAAGTTAGTACAACTGTAGCGGCGCAAATTCTCATCAACATAATTTTTGGTCAGTTATTTGGGTATTGTAGTTATTCAGCTACTCTGGCTTGGCTTCCGGGTTGAGGCGGGAGATTGTGGCTGGTTTGAAATTGCAGCTAAATTTTGAACACGAGGTAGACAAAGTAAAAATAAGTCTCCCGCGAGAGAAATTCCATCTGGCTGCGAAAACTGCGGTAACGAGTGGTAGGTGTGGGAGAGGGATATGCATCCATTCCTAAGCTACGTGCCATCAGTACAGAGCGTTTCATGTGCAATGGGTCGCTGACAATGAGAAACTTGGTTAATTGGTAATTAGATGCCACCGCAAGAGCATTTTTGAGATTCTGGGAAGTTGTTCGAGATTCAGTTTCGGTGAGAATATCAACTACTTTTACCTGTTTTGCCAAAGCATAGCGTTTGCCAACTATGGCTTCGGCAGGTTCATTGCGCTCGCCAACTCCGCCAGTAAAAATGATTTTACTAACATTGCCATTTTTATATAGGTTAATAGCGTGATTAATTCGTTCTCTAAAAACAGGAGATGGTTCTTCACCCCAAACTGCTGCTCCCAGAACAATGGCTGCATCTGCTTTGATATTATTACTGTTGCTGCCGTATGAATAAATACTTATGGCTGTAGATGCGATCGCTAGCAGCAAAGCAGACATCAAAGCCAGTAAAATTAGCACTCGTGGTCGTTTTCGCATATTGGGGTTTGGATATTAGGTATTGGTGATTAGGTATTGGGTATTAGGTAAATAACCCAGTCCCTAGTCCCCAGCCGCCAGTCCCCAGTTCCCATTAACCTTCGACCAAATTCCAGAAGTAACCATCGGGTGCAACGAAAGAGAAACTCATCTCGCCAAACTCATTGCTGAGGATATTTGTCAAGTTTTGTGCTGAACTTTCTCGGATGCGATCGCAATATGTCTTAATTCCTCGCACACGATAGGTATACAAAGACATTCCTAAGCTACCTGGTTGCGCTGCTTCAAACCGCGACTCTAAACTCATAGAATCTGGAAAGCGAACAATGTAAAGTCTGCCACTACGTGCAGCCATAAAGTCAGACACAGAAGAACGCGGATCATCAAAAGCTGTGACAATAAACTTTTCACCAGGATTGAGGTCAAAAATCTCTCGCCCTGCTAGTGAAGATTCATAGCTAGTTTCCACATCATCACGCACACGCAGCAAACCCAAAACATCTTCGTAAAATTTCAGAGTTTCCTTACTGTCATCCTGAACAATCAATCCTAAATGAGTAAACTGGCTAGTTTTAAAAGTAGCATTATCGTTAATTTGTCCATAATGTGGCAGTGTATAGCCAAATCTTTGAAATAGAACCTGCCGAGTTAAGGGTTGCAGTAACAACATTTCTCGCACCCCAATTGCTGAATCGATAAAAGGACGGCTTTTTCTATCTTTGTTATAGATAATTTCCCAATAAGGGTTTGTGTACCTAATATCCCAACCTGCGGCTTTTGCTTCCTCTGCATGATTTAAGATAGTTAATGTATCGGCAGTTAAAGTAGTTGCCCAACGGTTTCCCTTCAGTTTCATCAACTCGGTTCCTAACCCCTGATTTGTAGGGTTTTGCCAAACCATTAATCGAATCAAGCCATGATCTGAATTCTGATGATAAAGCCGAATCGAGCGTAAAGACGAATTCACTCCATATAATTGCTGGGCCACAGATGCAGATAATTCACCTAATTGACCAATACGGTAGCCAAATTGCTCCCAATATTGAATTGCAGAAATTGGCTCTGGGACGCCAATACAAACTTCATAAATACCTTCAATTGCAGTTTTTTGCCCCTGATCCATAACAATTTAGATTTTATATTGGGATTAAATATTCATTAGACAATTAAAATGAGCTTTAGGTACGACAGATGATTACACAAACTACTCTGCCAAAATTTTAGTTGACTTTCTACTAAGCCTTAATAGAAGATAAACGTGTCACAAATGGTCATGACTGATAAATACTTTCAGAAGCATGGAGTGTTCTGGTTACAGCTGAGTGTATTTGTGTTGCTCGGCAGCATGACTTTGAGGCCCGCGAAAGCACAGATTGTAAATACGGCACAAATCCCAGATGGCAAATTAATCTTGTCCCAACAACTACCGCCGCCGCAGGATGTGCTACCACCAGTGCCTTCTCCACATCCCTCACCTCAACCGCCACAGCCACTACCGCCACCAGAAGAACTATTTCCGTCTCCTAGCCCCAGCCCCACACCTGAGCAGCCAGTTCCTGAAAAGCTGCCAGAAACTATCGTTGTAGAAAAATTTGAAGTGGTTGGCAGTACGGTATTTAGCCCTGAAGAGTTAGCCCAAGCCACGGCAGAGTTCACCAAAAGACCTATTTCCCTGGCTGAGGTGTTTCAGGCTCGTTCTAGAATCACCGATTTATATGTCAAAAAAGGTTACATTACTTCTGGTGCCTATATTCCACCGCAAACAATCCAGTCTGGTGTGATCAAAATTCAGGTTGTGGAAGGCAGATTGGAAGAAATCCAGGTGACTGGTACTCAACGGCTAAATCCCAATTATGTACGTAGCCGTCTAGCGATCGCCACCGAAGCGCCTTTAAATCGAGAGCGTTTGCTAGAGGCGCTGCAACTGTTACAACTTAATCCTTTAATTAGAAATTTGTCTGCTGAACTGTCCGCAGGTTCTCGTCCAGGAGTTAGTGTATTACAAGTTGAGGTTAGGGAGGCAAATTCCTTTAGTACCCAAATAGTTCTAGATAATGGGCGATCGCCTAGTGTTGGCAGTTTCCGACGACGATTACAACTCAATCAAGCTAATTTACTAGGATTGGGAGATGCCTTTAATTTTGCTTACACTAATACCGATGGTAGCAATGCTCTTGATGCCAGCTACACATTACCTTTAAATCCTTATAATGGGGCACTTACTTTCAACTTTGGCACTACATCTAGTAATGTCATTGAACGTCCTTTTAATGTTTTAGATATTGAATCGTCTTCTCGCTACTACGAACTGACATTTCGTCAGCCAATAATCCAAACTCCCACGCAAGAATTTGCCTTGGGCTTGACTGCTTCTCGTCGTGAAAGTGAAGCTACTTATATTAAAGGAGACCGTTTACCTTTCCCCTCACTGGGAGCTGATGAACAAGGACGTACACGTATATCTGCATTGCGATTTTTTCAAGAATGGACTGCTCGTAACAGCCGCCAAGTTATTGCCTTGCGCTCTCAATTTAACCTAGGCATAGGTGCGTTGGATGCGACAATTAACGAAGATGCCCCCGATAGCCGCTTTTTTGCATGGCAAGGTCAAGCACAGTGGGCAAGACTTTTGGCTCCTGAAACCTTACTATTACTTCGTGTCAATACACAACTAGCATCTAGATCTCTTTTACCTTTAGAACAGTTGGGTTTAGGTGGTATCGACAGTATACGGGGATATCGCCAAGATTATCTGTTAACAGATAATGGCGCTTTTGCTTCCGCCGAAGTTCAAATACCAATTCTCCGCTTACCCCAAATAGATAGCATCTTGCAAGTCGCACCATTCTTTGACTTTGGCGTTGCTTGGAACAGTTCTGGTAGAGAAAACCCAGATCCTAACACCTTAGCATCCGTTGGTCTGGGACTGCGTTGGACACAGGGCGATCGCTTCACGGCTCGTCTTGACTGGGGTATTCCATTAGTCTCTGTTGAATCTAGGGGAAACACATGGCAAGAAAACGGGCTGTATTTTTCTGTAATTTACAACCCCTTTTAAAGTCTAAAACACCAATTTATCCCACATTACGCAGATTAATTCTGCTTTGAGCCGTATCTGCTGCAATATATTGACAATAATCCTGTAGTCTTAACTTTGAATGAAGTCAATCGAGTTTTTGAACCCACATTCCGCAGGTTAGTTAAGAAAGAAGATAATATTTTCGACAAGGAGCACCAAAAAACAGGAGAATCCATTGCCTTTCATGGGTTAAATTAGCAATTTGCTTTATTTGGGCGACAGTAACCAAATGAATGGACATAAAACATTGGAACACCCAACGTAAGGTTGGAGTAGAAGTTGGTTTACCCAACTGATTATCAATAGTTTTTTTGGCTCGTTCTAAGGCTTGACGTAAAGCTTTTTGACCCATACTATACACAAGCAGACACAAACCCATAACCATTGCTAGTGCAGCAACTCGCTCAGTAGAATTGAGGAATACACTGGAAGTAAAAAATAAAGGATCTCAGCATCCTTTCTTGCTTGGCTTTCAACGACGAACCAGCGCTGTTGTACACCTGCGTACTCACTACAACTTGGCGCAATCCGATACCCAGACCTTACACTTTGTTCTACTAGATTCATCTCATCACATATGCCTGCGACTATGCCTTACTTGGTCAATATCCTGTACCCTGATATCTAATGGTGATGCTGTCATGCTTCTTAAATGCAGCATTTAGGTCATTTTCAAAAATACAGCATTTACGAGCGCACCTGCGGAATCTGGGTTTAAATAGTTAAAATTGCTCTATTTTTCTGTCTTAATATTGCTGAAAAGAAGTGAGTAAAAGGATTTGACAACCAAACATTCAAGAAGAGATTGACAAAAGTTATAAAAGAATAAAGACGATTTATTAAAATTTCAATTTCAGTAAAACAACCTCTGAAGTAGAAAAATTTTAAGTATATCTGCTCATGCCGAATGTGAGCTAAAGCAATATTTTAGAACTTCATTGCTCAATCATTGCAGCTAATGGGACACGTTACCTGTTAGCAGTCTAAAACATATTTAACTTAATTATTTATTTGTGTAAGTAAATTTTATACTCACAACTACTATAGCAGTATTAATCTGCTCGGCTTTATCCTGATCGAGATTACAGCCTAGTACACAAATAATAATTACTGTGAGCAAGATTGTTCTAATAAATATGTCGCTAACTTGTTGCCGTTATAACCTGTTTAAAAACTACTTATATTTAGCAATAATTTAATGCAATTATTGTTACAAATAACTTAGTAATATTAGCAGACTTTTAATAAAGCAAGTTTTTCACAACCACATTCAGGGAATATGAGATGAGAGCAAAATTGCGAGCTAAAGAAAATTTACGATATTTGTGGATTGCCCGTTGTTTTGCCGCAATGTTACTCTTTGGCCAAATCTGGCTACATTTACTTCAAGGAAAAACTTATTGCCGCAAGATTCTAGAACATATGGTGACTGCTGGGCCCATTTCTCTGCTTCCAGTTCTGCTTGTGAATGGTTTTGCAGGTATGATTTTTACTATTCAAACAGCAAGAGAATTAATACAATTTGGTGCTGTAAATGCTGTGGGAGGCGCTTTTGCTTTAGCTTTTTGCAGAGAATTAGCTCCTATTTTAACGGCTAGTATTATTGCTGGGCAAGTAGGTTCTGCTTTTGCAGCAGAAATAGGTGCAATGCGAGTAACAGAACAAATTGATGCACTTTATATGCTCAAAACTGATCCGATTGACTATTTAGTACTTCCTAGAGTCATTGCTTGCTCTTTGATGACGCCATTTGTGACAATTTTGGCCTTAGTTACAGGTATCATTGGTGGAATTTTTGCTGGCTGGCAATTTTATCAAATTATTCCAGAAACATTTTTAGATTCAGTTAGAAGTTTTTTAGAACCGTCAGATTTGTGGATTATTTTACTCAAAGGGTTTATTTTTGGAGCTATAGTTGCTATCAATGGCTGTAGTTGGGGACTAACTACTAAAGGAGGAGCAAAGGAAGTAGGAGAATCAGCAACAACAGCAGTTGTTACTACTTGGGTGTTAATTTTTATGATGGATTTCTTTTTATCTTTAATGCTGTTTGAAAAGCCTAGCTTTTAAACTGATGGAAGTTAAAAAACTAGGCTATTGTATGGCTTATAGATAGACGTTAAAACTTACAAAAAGTTTGTTTCCTCTAGAAAATTAATAATAGCTGTATTCAGTTCTTCTGATGAACCAATAGCCGCATCATGATAGCAGTTAGGTAGAATTTGTAACTTAGCATTGGGCAAACATCTATATAATTTTTCCCCATGGCTAGCAGGAAACCAATTATCTTGCTCACCCCACAAAACAAGCGTAGGACAATGAATACCGCTAAGATTACTTTGAATTTTAGTCAGCATATTTGGTTTTTGAGTTTGCCAATGCTCAATTTCCCTTGCTGCTATTTGTAACTCCTCGGCTACTTTTACAAGAGTCCCAGGAATTTCAGTAAAGGGATAAGCTATCCAATAAATATCTTCTTGAGTTAACACTGATGGATTAAACAGTACTCTACGTCTTTCTATTGCCATAATTTCTCTAAATAGAGGTGCAAACAAATATGCCAGACGTAAGGAGTCAATTGTTTGGATTATTTCTAATGGCGTTTGAGCAAGTATCCACATTGCCCAATGGGGTAGAGTTTCAGCAAATATCGGCACATTAACTACTACTAACCGCCCGATTAAATCGGGATAGTCTTGAGCAAATGAAAGGGCAACTAATCCCCCCAACGATTCTGCCACAATTACAGGTGGTTCATCACATAGTTCTTGAATGATTCGTGCTAATTCGGTAATTTGATGACCGTTATCTTCTCGACGAGACACAGGTTTTTCTGAAAACCCATAGCCTTTAGCATCAAAACAAATTACCCGAAAATATTTTGATAGAGGAGCAATACTGCGACGCCAATTGTAGCTCCAGTTGCCCATACCATGTAATAAAATTAACGGCTTACCTGTACCTTTCTCACCATAAGCGATTTGTACAGGATATCCTTTAGTATCACTAATAATTAGACTTTGCCGCCCTTTTGGAAAAACAGTTTGCCACCAATCTTTCATTACTTTATTAATATCGAATTTACCCACCAGCTAAGGCTTGCCACAGCAACCTAATTAGTATCACAGGCAATGCAACTAAGACAATGGCAAGTATCAACAATCCAACCAAGAGAGCAAAGATAAACCATCTATCTGCACTTCTTTTTTGGCTAGGAAATTTTAAATACTCTTCTAATAGCTTGATGTTATGAGTGTTAGCTGTCCAAGCAAAATCAAAAAAGTCTCCCAGCACAGGAATAGAGCCTACTATGCCATCAATAATAATATTTGAGACCATTCTACCTAGAGTAGCTCTAGGTGCGCCGAGCCTAGCTGCTTCTAAAACAATGTAGCAAGAAAGCATGATTCCTAAAACATCACCACCAATAGGTATAAATCCTAAAATTGGATCTAGACCAACACCTACTTTTGTTCCAGGAATAGTAATCACATTATCTAGCAGTCGGCTAAACTGACGCAGCCGCTTCAATGTAGGAGCCTTAGCATCAGGTTCAATACTAGAAAACCGAGAATGAGACATGAGTGCGATCGCTTGTTTGAAGTTGAGTAGTTAAATATTTTACTGCTGTATAGCGATTTTCCCTAAATTAACTAACTCATATATATGTAGAGCTACATTCCCTAATTAATAATTTTTGACAATTTGTCACTTTTTTGTGGGCGCATATCTTCACCAACAGTTACATTTAATTGATCGCCCACGAGAAGCACAAAAGCACTCATCGAGAGCCATAGCATTAAAACTATCACAGTTCCCACAGCACCATAGATTTTATTATAGTTGCCAAAATTAGCTACATAAAGCCGAAACAGGGCAGATAAAATTGCCCAAAAAACAGCTGCTAAGATTGCTCCAGGCATCATTGGTGTGCCTGGATTCCATACACTGGGGCCATAGCGATAGACAAAACCAAAGGCAGTAGCAACAATACTTAAAGCTAAAGGCCAGCGTAATAGTTGCCAAATATGTAACAAAAAGACAAAATAACCATTTTCACGCACTACCATTGCTAATAATAAGTCACTGATAAATACTAAGAATGATGCCGATACTAAAAGCAATATAGTACCAATTGTTAATCCCAAAGAAACGAGTTTAGCTTTCCAAAAGGGGCGCATCTTTTCTGAGGGAATTTGATGGATTTGATCGAGAGCAGTCATAGCGGTACTCACTGCTCCAGAAGCAGCCCAAATTGCTACGATAAAGCTGAGAGAAAACCAACTACTATTACTGGAGTTAGCAATTTCTGTAGTAGCAAAATCACGAATCAGAACTAGCGCTTCTTCAGGTACGATTTGACTAAGTAGCTCCGCCAGTTGTTTAAAGGTATATTGCAAAGATTCTGCAAATAAGCCAATGGCTGTGAAGATGGCAATAATCGCTGGAAACAGCGATAGCATAGCATTAAAGGCAATCTCCGAAGCAAGTCCTAAAAGTCGTCTTTCGATTGTTCTAGTAACAGTTTTCTTTAGCGTGCGTGTGTTGAGGTGACGAAAAAAGCGGACAAAACGAGGCTGGTACATGATTTGAAGTTCTGACTGCTTGGTTGTCTCAACTAATTTGCCAAATTTGCTGTGTTCAGTACATCTATCTTTTTACTTCTTTTACCGAAAGATCGCGGGAAAGTCCATTCTCTTTAGGGATGAGATGAACCGACGCTCGCCGTCTGAGTCATTAGTTATTAAACATTAGCACTCATCACTTGAAATCTCACGCCTGTTTATGGAAAGGAGCGATTATCAGACAAGCGCTTGTAAGTGCTGTGGAATGAGTTACTGAAATAGTATTTGTGCAAGGTAAGAGGAGATGGGGAAGATAACTCTTGACTAATGGCTAACAACTGTTAATTAATAACTAGTTACTATTAACTAATCTAAAATCTAAAATTCTATGACTCAAGACTTAACACAACAATGGTTGACCGAAATTCAATCCCTGAAACAGCAGATGATAACACTCCAGCGCGATCGCGATGCTGCATGGGAAAGTGCAGAAAAATGGCGTAAGCTGTACAATACTGAAGCTGAACAACGTCGTACAGATACTCAGCTATCCCAACAGGCGATCGCATCTTTGAAAGCAGAATTACGCAAACTTCAAGGTTTTGGCATAGAGACGCTGACTGATACCACAGCAGCAACAGCTATTCAACAGCAAATAGAACAACTGCAATCTCTAGAAGAGTTTAAAACCAGACTAATTGCAGTCCTTAAAGAACGCGATCGCCTCCTACAAGCTTTGAAAACTGAGCAAGAAAATCACGCCCAAACCCGCAATAGCCTGACTACGGCTTTGGGTGATGCTATTGATAGTTGGGCACGCGATCGCGGTGATTCTGAACAGGTAACAAAGGAGACAAATGATGATTCAGATACGCAAGAACATAGGGAACTAGAGATTTAAGACTAATTCCCTTTGGAATTGTAAATTCTCTAAAGCCCCATCGCCTCGGCAACTGCTCCTATTTCTGCCGCGATACCTTGTTTAAATTGACTGTGATTGTGTTTAATGGCTGTATCTGGGTCTTTTAGACCATTGCCAGTCAGGACACAAACTACTGTTGCCCCTGTGGGAATTTGGTCTTTAACCTGTAACATCCCGGCTACGGAAGCAGCACTAGCAGGTTCACAAAAAATCCCTTCCGAAGATGCCAACAGTTGATAGGCATCAATAATTTCCGCATCAGTAACAGCATGGAAATTTCCCTGACTGGCTGATTTGACAGCGATCGCCTTATCCCAACTTGCTGGGTTACCAATGCGAATAGCTGTGGCTAAGGTTTCAGGATGCTCTACAGGCTTACCTATAACTAAGGGAGAAGCACCTGCTGCTTGAAAACCCATAACCCGCGGTAAGCGATCGCACTTGCCTGCTTGATGATATTGACAAAATCCCATCCAGTATGCTGTGATATTCCCGGCATTACCTACTGGAATGCACAGCCAGTCTGGGGCATTACCCAAGGTATCGACAATTTCAAACGCAGCTGTTTTCTGTCCTTCTAGACGGTAAGGATTGACCGAATTCACTAAAGTAATTGGATAGCTTTCTGCCATCTCACGCACAATTGTCAATGCGCGGTCAAAATTACCTTTAATGGCTAGTACTTCAGCACCGTAAAGCAACGCCTGTGCCAACTTACCCAGCGCCACATAGCCATCAGGAATCAGCACAAAAGCATTCATCCCTCCACGTCTAGCATAAGCGGCCGCTGCTGCTGAGGTGTTACCTGTACTAGCGCAAATGACTGCCTTGGCCCCAGCTTCCTTGGCCTTAGAAATAGCCATTGTCATTCCTCGGTCTTTGAAGCTTCCAGTGGGGTTAAGACCGTCGTATTTCACAAAAACACGTACTTGTCTGCCAATACGTTCTGCGATCGCCGGCGCTGGTATCAGGGGAGTATTACCTTCTAACAGAGTGACAACCGGTGTTTTTTCGCTGACAGGCAAGTATTCACGATAGGCTTCTATCAGTCCGGGCCAAGGTTGGCGATGAGATTTAACAGCAGACAGGCTCAAAGTCACGGGATTTATACAAGTTTTTAGTTAAAACAGACAATTACCAGTAGTACATATCTTCCACTACTAGATGCTCTGAACACAAGAAAATATATTTTTTTGTGATGCAGGCATTCACAAAACTCAGTGCTGAGTGTTGAGAAAAAGTACTGAGTGCTATTTTGGGAACACAGCCATCATAATTGCAGTCACTTATAACAAAACCTCAAACCTATTAGAGTAAATGATTAAAAGTCAAGATTCCTTTAACAAAGCTTAAAACTACCTTATCATAGTATCTCTAATGGTGTGAGTTAAGTTGTGGATCGAATTAACGATGTCTACTTGTTCATCTAGTGTTTCCGACCGCCAGTCCCAGGCTCATTGGGCAAGCCAGTTAAACAAGTCTTATTATCAAGACGATCAGCAAGCTAAATTTATGCACCTGCAAGCAGAGATAGATTCTTTACTGTTACAGTTGCAAAACCTCAAGCAGCAAAGGTTATCGACTGCTAGCCACGAGGAATAAATTAAACAGAAGGCTGAAGGAAGAAATGACCCCAGTTGCCAATGAATGGTGACTAAATTTAATAAAAACTTTTTTTCGTTTCTCCCTAATTACATGGGAAGAATTTACTAATATCTCACTTCATCCTTCTTGAGGCTGCTATTCAAAGCGCTGGTTCTTTTGTGACCAGCGCCTCAAGCTATAATTATCGGCATTTTGTACTAATAAAGCTAGGGATTGCCCATCATAAAGGTTGGCGATCGCTGTCAATGTTTGCTGAGTATTTCCCTGAAAATCACTATAAATCACTTTACCGCTATCAGACAAGATAAGAGTTCGGGGACGGGATAAGTTTTCTTCTTGCTCTTGATATTTATCTGCTGGATACTTCAACGATGCTATTGCTTGTGCTGAAATAGTCAGCACAGTTTCTGGTTGAGTATTATTTGTTAAATTAATAACTTGAACAGGCCAATACCCAAGCTTTTGCTGCATCTGCTGGAAGCTAGGCAAAGCACCATTTGGAATTTCACCAGATTGCTGTAAAGAGCGCCACACAGTTGGTAGCATTGCTTCTACTCTGAGTGGATCTTTTTGATATAGTTCTGCCAGAGTCAGCGCAGATGGTTCTACCCATTCGAGTGCTGAATTTGTCAAAGCTAAAGGTCGCGGCTGGAGAGCATTGTTTTGATTTTCAGGAAGTGTTTGCCCAGCAGCTAGTAAGCGCAAAACTCCGCCCTGCAATTGCACTGCTTTAATAATGGCGGTAGTTATCTGCTGTTCGCCGTTAGGTAACCAGACAACTATATCAATTGCTGGGTCAAAACTGATACCTAAAGTTTCTCTAAAAAATTTGGCAGGGGCAGTTTTAGGTACTTGCAAATTCCTAAAGGGACAATTCAGCCAGCGTTTGCCGTCCTCAAATGCACTCACTTCTATTTGATACCAAACTTCGTTATCTTTGAGTTTCAGGTCTGCTTTTGAAGACAGTTGCAGCCATTGAGTGCTTGTGATTTGAGTGATGGGTTGCACTGAACCAACAATCCGGCTAGGGTGACTAGAGGTGATTTGAGACTTTGCTAACTCATCACTGAGTCGTTCTAATAAATCATGAATAAATTTCAGGCTATCTGGGGTAATTTTTGTTTGTGCCTTCAACCAAGAATCAGCACGTTCTTCCCCTTGCTGAACTGCTAAAATCAAGGCTCTCCAAGCTTGCACTTCTAGTAGATTTGGGTTTACCTGCAACGCCGCTGCTGTACGATTCCTTAACCTACCTTGATCCGTTTTCAGTAAAGTAGCAATTTCTTGGATGTTCTGTGGTGATGCTTCAAACAACTGTAAAGCTTTCCCCCAGCGGCCATCAATCAAATCTGCTAGTACTTGTTGACTAGGGCTGGCCCAAATCTTATTAGCTTGAGTTTTGGTAAGTTGGGAGTGCAAGCGAATCACATCAATTTGTGCTTGTACCTCTGGAGGTAAAACTTTTTTTCGCTGTTTCTGAAACAATTGCAACTGCGTAAAGGCTGGTGTCCATAACCCACTACGGGCAGCTAACAAGGCATTTTTATAGACAGTATCTTTCAAAATTGGTGTTTTGAAAGAAATTTCTTCCAGTTGAATAGGATTGAGGAATAGCTTGATAGCTTTGACTTGGTAAACGCGTAAACGTGGTTCTAAACCTACTGTTTGATCTATGACCAACTCTTTTGTACGATCACCAGTGACTTGCTGCCACTTAGGTACTTGTCCGTTGGGACTTTTCCAGGACAACATCTGTTGTAGATTACTACGTTCTGGATTGTAGTAGACAATTTGCCCATAGGCGATCGCACCAGTTTCTTGTTGGCGCTGACCTCGTAAATCAAACCAAACTCCTGGAGATGGTGTCCCGCCCTCAAAGCGTTTCACTTCGTTTAAAGGTAGAGGAATGCTGGTTTCTGGATGTTCTAATTGAGCATCGTCAGCAGAAGCCAGCACAAAGGATTCTTCTGGCCCAGTTACAGGTAGTTGAGTCATTAAATGGTAGTATTTATCTTTTTGAGATTGCAACTCCAAATCCTTGGAACGCTGATAAATCCTCAGCTCCACAACTACTTGACAATCTGACTCGCAATTGGGGCGTTGCTGCAAGACTGGCAGTAAAAACGAGTTCTCCTGACCCTGATTTAAAGCTAGAGTTTCCCCAGCAATTCGTTTTTGTTTGCTGAGGCTAAGTTGAATTTGCTTGAGTGTTTGGGGTCGTTCGTAATTACCGAGAGAGATTTGTGCCCATTCTGGTAAAAAATTATTCAGCCATATGATTTGTTCTGGATTGAAGATGAATAGAATGCTGATCCAGGCAAAAGCAATAATCAAACCAGCACTACTCAATAAAACGGCGATCGCTAAAGTTGATATTAGCCAATTTCCAGGTTTAGAATTTTTGCGGGGTATTTTGGATATCCGTTTGATAGCACCTGCACGAGCTTGATTTTTTCGAGAGGGCTTTGGCCTCAGCTTTCGCAACCGATGTGCCATATTAATTTTCAGTCAATCCAGTGGATGAGTTTGGGCTTAGTATTTCATCCTTTATACTCGCGCTTTGAAATGTTGCCCAGAACTTTCCAAGCCAAAACTTACGCAAAATTATGAAAAACTCCATGCCTTTGCGGGTGGAGTTTTTGGGCATGGGTAATACCCGCATTTCTCCCAAGCTTGAGGGGAAGAAGGGGCAGAGGGGAAAGTACAGACGCGATTAATCGCGTCTTATACAATAACTCTCCCCTGCTCCCCTGCTCCCCTGCACAAGCGCAGGCTTTGAGAGATGTGGTGAGAAATCCGGGAATAGGGCATAGGACATGGGGAAAACTCACCAATGACGGTAGTTGATCCACTTGGGGAAGCCACCCCGCCCTTACGGGTTCCCTGCCCAACAGACGCCGCTCCAGGGTTGAGTACTGGGGACTGGGAAAACATTCCAATGATTACTTGTGCTAATTTCCATAAATAAATGCCCTCATAAAATATCTGAGGGCATTGATTAATATCTATGTAAAGAAATTAAGTGCGGAAACGTCTTTTACTTTGTTTGTGCAAGGCAAGTTTTTTGCGCTTGGATTTTTCAATAGGCGTTTCAAAGTGACGATGTTTCCTCATATCTTGAAAAATCCCCGCCTTGGAAACTTCTCGCTTGAATCGACGTAAGGCTGATTCAATGTGTTCATTGTCACCTACTACTATTTGGGTCATTATCTCTCCTATTAAATTAACTTAATCAACGGTGCGAGCAGGCGCTAACAGTGCAAAAAAAGACAGACTCATTGTCTAACCTATTGACTCGCTTGTAAAATTTTAGGTTTCAAAGCTTAATAGCGGTTACGAGAGCCGCCACCGTATCCTCCCCGGTTGCCACCAGACGAACCTCTGTCTTCCCTGGGCTTGGCTTTGTTAACTTTGAGGTCACGACCCATCCATTCAGCACCATCAAGAGCTTCAATGGCAGCTGCTTCTTCAGCTTCAGTTCCCATTTCCACAAATCCGAAACCGCGTAGTTGTCCTGTTTCGCGGTCAGTAGGTAGTTGAACACGCCTTACAGTGCCATATTCTGCAAAAACAGCGCTCAAGGTGTCTTGGGTAACTTCGTAAGAGAGATTGCCTACATAAATTGACATCGATTATCTCCAAAATTATTAGTGTGTAGAGATTTAAATTTCGGAGAAAAATCTGTAAATACCAAAAGGGAAAAGCCTGTCAATACTAAAAACAAGAATACTCACCGAATTAACTCTCGTCTTCTAGGATGACATAGAAACTAATTCTCCGCATCCAGTAAAACAAAAAGACAAGAGGCGATCGCACGCCTGAGAAACACGATGGATGAAGCAAGCCAGGAAGCACAAGAGCGAGGATTAACGCCTGAAATATGAGAATCGATTAGCTATTCATGAAAAAACGGCGATGTCTTTTAACTCGCCGCGCGTTGTATTTATGCAAAAGAGTACAGCCTCCCAGAAGTAGCTCCCAATTTGCCCAAATTGCGAAATTGCAACTTTAGAAGGTGAAAGTGGTTCTTAATGTACCAATCAAAGCATCATCGTTATTGCTGGCAGCTTGACCTGGATTAGTTAACCAAATTAACCCAGGGGTAACAGAGATGTTGTCGCTAAGGCGATATCTGTAAAAGCCTTCAATGTGGTACGGACGCTCACCAGCAGCACTTCCTAAGTATGGTTGAGCACCAGCAAAAATGCCTAAAAGGTTGCCCTTCTTGCCTAAATCTGGTAGGGCTACCCCAAGTCCATAACTCCAAACTTCACCATCATTATTAGCGCCAAAGCCAGAGATGTCGCTGAGAAGTACAAAGCCACTTATTGATAGCCTGTCGCTAGGTTTGAAAGCAGCCTCAACACCATAGGAGTTACTAACGTATGCATTACCACCACCGACAAAGTTGGCTTGCGAAGTACCAACTACAGCACTGGTCAATGCTCCAGCGTCAAATAAAGCACTATTTGCCGCATGATATCCATGAACGTAAGTCGCAGCTAAAGAGAGGCGATCGCCAACATTCAAGTTCAATTGTGCTAGAGCAGCATAGTTACCCTCAGTCAAACCTGAACCAACTCCAGGATTACTCGCTTGGGATGCCAAGTAACCCAAGGTTAATGAAGGTTTGAAAGTACTGTTATTACCACCAAAGACTAAGTTAACGCCGGCTCCTGCACCACCTCCAATGCGATATATCGGGCTTTCGGAAGCAAAGGTAGACAAAGCACCATTACCACCGTCAAAATCCTCAAAGTATGGGTTGACAGTAGGGGTGTAATCACTATGAATACCGCCGACAGCTGCTATATATACTTGAGAGTTCCCAATCGGGAAGTAATACGATAACCAGTCAATGAAAACACTGTTATTGGTACTAGGAGATAAGTTAAACGTTTGAGTACCTTCAAATGTACCACCAGGCAATAACAATCCACCAGCGTTACCAGTAGCAAGCCGGGTGTGTAAGATATCTCTACCTGTAAAGCTAGTTTGCAAGTCTAAACGTACCCTGTTTTGGAAAACAGTATTGTTGGTGTCGTTGCTGCCAAAGTTATCAGTGACAGCAAAAATTGCCTCACCAACCAACTTGGTTGTTGTGGAAAATTGATTTGCTTCTAGTTCAGCAGTACGCGCTTCTAGAGAATCTACCCGACCACGTAATGTTGCTAGTTCTGCACTGAATTCTTCTTGTAAACGCTGGAGTGTTGCTAAATCTTGTTTTGTCACCAAGTCAGCAGTTGCTGTAGCAATCAGTTCATTAACTCTATCTAAACAAGCATTCAAACCTGCGGCAAATTCATAACGGGTCAAAGCGCGGTTACCACGGTAAGTACCATTAGGATATCCGGCAATACAACCATACCGCTCAACTAGAGACTGCAATGCTTGGAATGCCCAATCAGTTGGTTGTACATCAGAAAACTGAGAAACTGACGTGACTTGAGACAGCGCATTCTGGCTATCAGATACACCACGGTAAACATTAACTTGTTCTAAAACGTTATTCTCATCAGTCTTGGCTTGGGCAAGCAACTGCTGATTAGCTTTTGTTTGCTCTATTTTGATAGCATTACTAGTAGTTATTGGTGCTTCTGCAAGAGCAGAATTCGCTTCTTTTGTTTCAGCAGCCTTTACACTAGCTGAAACCAATAAATTTGCACCCAAAAAAACTGGAATGAACGCCAGGTTTTTCCACAATATATGAGACATATTTTCCGTTTTCCTCCCCAAGAAATACCCATAGCTAATAACTTCAAACAATGCAAGAAGTCGGGTAGTTTCTGCACACCTACAAAGTTAAATATATTACATAGGTTACATTAAGTAGCGGTCTGAAGTCAAGGGCTGGCTACTCACAGCGTAAATTAGCCATCAAATTTGTATGAAGACACTATTAAGCTAACTATAAACTTTATAAAGAGAGCAACACTAGATTCTTTTTTACAGAATAACGACGTGTTGCTATGCATAAAAATTACCTAATTCATGCAGAAAAATCATTTTTTTCATGCATAAATAACAATACAAAATTTCTGTAACAAAAGTAACTAAAATTATTGAGCAAAAAATATATGGAACACCCAAGTGTAATCAGTGCCTTTTGTGGATTAGTGTTGATAGATTGTGAAAGTTCGTAATCAGGGCTTTAATCCTTGAAATTAAGCGATAAGTTACTCACTACGAACTCCTTATAATTAATGAAACAATGCACTAAATTAGCCTAGACGCCCTTTCAATTTGGTGCAAAAATCAAGTAGATTACAATTTCAGCATTGGCAGGATGACAGTAAAAGTCGTGCCTACTCCAACTGTGCTGTCGACTAAAATATCGCCCCCATGTGCCTCAACACACTTTTTGACAATTGCTAAACCCAAACCTGTGCCAGGAATAGAGCCGACATTCTCTGCACGCTGGAAGGGCTGAAATAATCGCTTTTGGTCTTTTTCAGGAATACCAATCCCGTAATCTTGGATTCGGAAAATGATGATATCCTCTTGACCAATTACTTCAAAACGTACTGTACCGCCAGGTAGTGAATATTTAATGGCATTGGTGAGCAAATTCGCTAAAATGTGCCGTAGTAAACTTTCATCCCAAACTGCGCCGTCCAATTCTCCCATACTAGAAAAAACAACATTAAGATGCTTCTCCCCAATAGTTAGTTGAGCTTCTTCAACTAGTTGACGACAAAAAGCTTCTAAATCGAGGGAGATAAATTCACACGGAAGTTTGCCAGAATCGGCTTGACCTATTAACGAAACCTCATCCAATAACTGCGCCATGTTTTTAATTGCCGCACGAATCATTTGCAAATGAGATCGTTTTTTCTCGTTCGTTAATCGTTCGTCATTATTTTGTAGCAATCCAGCAGCTAGGAGGATAGTATTCAAAGGATTGCGAATGTCATGGGAGAGCATTGAGACAAATTCGGATTTAAACTGGTTGATTTCTTGGGCTTTTACCAGTTCGGCTGTGCGCTCTTCAACCCGGCTTTGTAATGTTTTATTAGT
Organism: Mojavia sp.; assembly: GCF_059505145.1. Lineage (NCBI taxonomy): Bacteria > Bacillati > Cyanobacteriota > Cyanophyceae > Nostocales > Nostocaceae > Mojavia > Mojavia sp. The sequence goes on along the minus strand of NZ_JCACKA010000135.1, from coordinate 298,598 downwards.
TGTGCGTAATGATTCCAAAACCTGCTTACGTTCGATCGCATAATGCAACGCACGCACCAACACATCTACATTAACTTGTCGCTTGACTAAATAATCTTGTGCCCCCTGGCGTACTGCTTCAATTGCTAATGCTTCATCATTTGTATTCGTTAGCACAACAATGGGTATGCTGGGGGCATACTCTATCAGTGGTACTAGAGATGACAATCCTTCGCTATCAGGTAGGGTGAGATCCAACAAGATAACATCGTAGAGACACGACATTGTATCCCTAGTTAATTCCTTAAGCGCATCCTTCAATCGTTGAACATGAACTACACTATACTCTTTGGACTGGGCTTGCTTTAGAAACTCCTGTAACAATCTCGCTTCTGCCAGGTTGTCCTCAATTAACAAGATTTTTACTGAGCTTGTTGCAGCCATCATCTTTTGGTTTCACCTCCTGTTGCTCTCCTTATAGCTTGACAGTTCTGAATCCCTAAATTTGAGAGAATGGGTAATAGATTGGTTTGAAGATGACCGATATCTTCACCCACCTTTATTAGCCCTATCCTCTTATTCCGTTGGCAATGTGGCAGTAGAAAGCCAAAACTCTTCAATCCCTTTCACGATTTGAAAGAGCTGGCTAAGGTTGCGCGATTTAGTAATGTAGCAGTTTACGTGCCAATCGTAGCTGTAAAAAATATCATCTTCATTTCTGGAGGTTGTCAGCACAACTACCGGAATCCGTTTCAGCGTGGGGTCGCTTTTAATTTCTGCTAGTACCTCGCGGCCGTCTTTTTTGGGTAAGTTCAAATCCAGCAAAATCAGGTCAGGGCGTGGTGCGTTGGCATATTCACCTTCTTGGCGTAAATATGCCATAGCATCCATGCCATCTCTGACCGTCACTACTTTGTGCGGTACTACGCTATTTTTCAACGCTTCTTGGATTAAGCGGATATCAGCTTTATTATCCTCGACCAAGAAGATCGTTCTGTGTTTTTCTTCCGTTTCTACGCTCACGCTCGCGTCCTCCGACTGGAATCGTAAAGTAGAAGGTTGCACCTTCACCTAGTTGTGATTCTACCCAGATGCGCCCCCGATGACATTCAATAATTTTTTTACAGATGGCCAGACCCATACCTGTGCCAGGATACTCTTCTCGTGTGTGTAGACGTTGGAAGATGACGAAAATGCGATCGCTAAATCGTGGGTCAAGCCCTATACCATTATCCCGCACTGAGAACAACCACTCATCCTCTAGCCTTTCTGCTCCTATGTGGATTTGTAATGGTCTGTCGCTGCGGAACTTGATAGCGTTGGCAATTAAGTTCTGAAATAGTTGCATCAATTGTGTGCTATCAGCCATTACAGTCGGCAAGGGGTCGTGGGTAATCACTGCTCCACTTTCATGAATACGGCCTCGTAAATTGCTGAGTGTGCGATTTAAAGGTGTCTCTACCTCAGTCAAATTAAATGCGATCGCCTGCATATCTACTTTGGAGTATGCTAGCACGTCATCAATCAGTGTCTGCATCAGGCTTACTCCTTCAACGGCGAAGTTAATAAATTCCTTCGCATCTTCATCGAGTTCGTTTTCATAACGCATCTCTAATAGCTGCACGTAGTTTGCTACTTGATTTAATGGTTCTTGTAAGTCGTGTGAAGCGACATAGGCAAACTTTTTGAGTTCAGCATTAGACCGTTCTAAGTCGTGAGCTAATTGAGCTAGTTCATCAGCTTGACGTAAGACAATATTGATGATGGCCTTTCGCAGTTCCAATGCTGCTTTGATTTCTACATATTGCCAGGGTAAAGAAGTTAAACGAACGGTTTCTTTCCACAGTTCAAATGATTTCCGGGGAACAAGGCGCAGATTTCCTTCTAATTGGCTAACTTCATATGCTTGATTAGGATTTCCTCCCCAATTTACCGTTTGAATGACTTCTGGTCGAAACCACAAAACATAATTACGCTTGGAGATAGGAATAGCTAATAAACCGCTAGCTACGTTTTTAAACTTTTCAGCATCTGGATAAATACGTGGTAGAGAATCTGTATAGAATACTTCTTCCTTAACGTTATTTTTGAGCCATTGCACTAAAAAATTCAAGTCTTCTTCTTTGGGAGTCTCACCAATTAATGTGCAATGCTCACCAAAACACACTGCTGCGCCTTTAGCGCTAGTTAAATCGAGGAGATTTGGCTGGTGTTTAACTAAACCATCAATAAAATTGTCTTCTTGGGACATATATTCAATCAATACGGTTTGAATATATGACAAATTCATCCGATAGTCGTAATCTTCTGTTTCTTCTCTAGCTGAGATTTCTGTAAATATCACTCTTCCCAAAAATTCGCACGCTTTACGTAATTCATAGGAAACATATTTGGGTGACTGATGATGACAAGCAATTAGACCCCAAAGTTTGTTGTCTTTAATTAAAGAGATCGTCAAAGAAGAGCCTACACCCATATTGTGCAAATACTCCATATGACAAGAAGCTGCACTTCTGAGAATTGAATTGGTTAAATCAATCGGATGTTGGCTTACAGGATTATTAATTGGGAAAATTTGTACAGACTCAGAATGAGAATCTGGTATTAATCTAATGTAATTAGAAGCGAATAGCTTTCTTGCTGGTTTAGGAATATCTGACTCTGGATAGTGCAGCCCTAAGTAAGGTTCCATGCTGTCTAGTTTTTCTTCAGCAATTACAGAGCCATGTCCATCGTCATCAAATTTATAAAGCATTACCCTGTCAAACCCAGTCACTTTTCGGACTTCTTGGACAATTATTTGACAGAAATCATGGAGATTAGTTGTTTTTTCTAGCTGATTAATGGAAGCTCTAGCTAGATGATAAAAGCTTAAAAATGGAATATTTTCTTGAGAAATCGCTGGTTCTAATTCCAGAATCAATAATCCTTCGGGATTACGGTGAAATACGGCATCAAATACTATATAATCATCACCTTTTTTTCTTACCCAAATTTTAGTAGGGTTGATGTACTCAAGATTTCCTTGTAATATCCCTGCTTTAATTCTCTCTATCTGGAAGGGATCGAGTAAGTCTTCTAATTTTTTTTGCAACATATTTTCGGGCGTGATTCCGAAAATACTCCATGTATTAGTGCTAACTTGTAATATTTTTAGTTCAGGCTCCTCTAAAACAAAGAGAACACCGTGAGGTTGAATTCGACTAGAAGTATGAATTGGAGCTTCTTTTAAATTATTGACGTTAATATCTTGCGCTTGGAATTCTATTACCATTACGATTCTCCTCTGTTGTGCGGGAGCATCAAAAGTAGAGTATCAATAAGTTTGTATTGCTTATTGAAGTTAGCACACTACATTTAGATGTTTCTAATTTACTTGCAGATAGTTAGAGCCATACCTAGGCTGGAATCATTTTCCTGAGTATACAGGATTAAAAACTTACCAATTGCCAACGGCAGGTAATGAAAAATGTGAATGCCGAAAAATTTTATGACTCACCATTCATTATTTTTAAATATATCTCCAATTCCTTAGGACTGTGCGAGCTTAATAATTTTTATACTGGTGATTTTTGTCTATTCAGCGGCATCTTGCAATGTCTCCCTGAATCTGCTTGCGATTTACTGAGTTTAACAGGCAGGAAACTAGGATATAGATAAGAAATGTAAAAAATAAGTGATTAACTAATCCACTAATATGTACTTGCGTTAAGTAAAAAGTGTAGTGTTTAAGGATGAATTATTTATATACACTAATTTTTATTTTTTATCCCTTAGTATTTCTGCGTTTAAATCCAAGAGTTAAATAACATCCTTAGTTTGTAAGCATTAGCAGATAAAGGTAAACCCAAATAAATAGGCATCCAGAAGACAAAAGCAGCCAAAATCAGAAAAGTAATAGTGACGCCAACGGCCCGAAGTTGTCGATAATAGCTGTGCAGACATTGATCTACAAACCAAGCGATCGCTAAAAATACAAATACCACAGCACACATATAGTGATATATAAAAACGCATCTTGTCACTTTCACCCAAGGTAATAAATTAGCCGCATAATTTATTACCAAGTACAAAGCAATCCAAGTATCTACACTAAGTGTTGCAGGGACAGACAAACGCTGGTACTTTATCCAAGGCAACACAATTTTTGTCAACAGCATCCCTACTAAAAACACCATCGCTGCAACACCAGTCCACCATAAAACAGGATTGCCCATTGCATGGACATCATAAATTACTTTTCCAGCAGCAGATGGTAAATTTGGGCCCAATACAGGTAGAGGATCGTTAACACTCTGAGCCGTTTGATAATAATAAGCCATTGGTCGAGTCAGCAAAGGCCATTTGTACCAAGCAGCACAGTAAGGATGGACTGTGGGACTGTTACCACCCATATGTAAGTGAAAATTTAAAATTTGCCGATGTACTTCTATAAATCCGTATCTTGTATCTAGCTGTAAGTGAGGAATCCAAATAATGCTGTAGACTAAAGCAGGGATTATTCCTAAATAAAACAGCATCTGAAAAATATTTAGCTGAGTCAACTTTTGTAATGGTGTCTGAACTGTAGCTAATGCTGGTTCGGGAGTTGTTATCTGATTGAAATTATCTTTTCTGGAAACAATGCTTTCCTGCTGGAAAACAGAATGTAACCAATGAATTCCCCAACCCACAATCCAGATAAGATAAGCGCCTAAAAGAAACCACAAGCCATTCCATTTAGTACCAACTGACGCACCAAAACTAATACCAGCCAAAACCAACCAAAACGAACGGCGTTGATATTGATTTTCTAATGCTAATAATAAAAACCATTGCCCTAACAAACCAAAGATGACAATATAAATATTGTTTAAAGCATAACGAGACTCGACGAGAAAGATACCATCGCTAGCTGTAAACAAGCCTGCAAGAAAAGCGAAGCTACGGCGATGGCTCAACTGATAGGCGATCGCAGCGACAACTAAGGGAATAAATGAGCCAGTTAGTGCATTTACCCAACGGTAACTCCACGGGGATAGTAAAGAACCAGCCAGTCCATTTACTGGTTCTTGCCAAAAAGGAACATGACTACCAAGCCAAATTCCAATACCAATAATGTATTGACTCAATGGCGGATGAGCATTAAAAAATGGAGTATGAGTAAGATAGTTATTACCAAATTTAGCGAAGTAAACTTCATCAAATACGAGGGTATTAAATCTGTCTAGTCCCCAAAAACGTAAGATGAGTGATAGAAGAAATACACCTACCATTCCAGTTCGGAACCAAATAACAGAATTGAAAATCTGTTTTTTACTCATTAGTCAATAGCTCAATGGTATTAATTTTAGGATTCAATACTATAAACGACGTAAATATATAGGAGAAATATCACATCCTCAGCCTTTATATTAATTGTTTAAGTATTGCTTTTAACGCTATAAGTATTAGGCTCATCCAGTTAAAATAGGTACGGCTCAATACTGTAATACTTGTTTGACTCTCTGGTTTCATACCCAGACATTGTATTACATGGATAAGTCTGATTATCTAGCTTGACTACAACATAAATCACTGGCAAGCGCAGGAAATTAAACATAACCAAAGAAGCTGGGTATAGGGAGAAAATACACTCTCCCTATCTTCCCATCTTCTCTTGTGACTTCATAATTTTTTTCAGATAATTTAGCCTTGAGTTTGCTGTTCCACTTTTGCTACTTCTAGTATTGTTTTTAAAACCGAATCTGGATTTAAACTGATTGAGTCAATTCCTTGTTCAACCAAAAACTGGGCAAACTCTGGGTAATCACTGGGTGCTTGTCCACAAATGCCGATTTTGCGGTTGTGTTGTTTTGCAGTTTGGATTGCCATTTTTACCATCCGCTTCACACCCTGACTTCGTTCATCAAACAAGTGTGCTACTAATGCTGAATCTCTGTCTAAACCTAATGTCAGCTGAGTGAGGTCATTGGAACCAATGGAAAATCCATCAAATACCTCAGCAAACTCCTCAGCCATAATCACATTATTGGGTAACTCGCACATTACGTAAACTTGCAAGTCGTTAATACCTTGATGTAAACCATTTTTTGCCATCTCTGCTAACACTAAACGCCCTTCATCGGGGGTACGGCAGAAGGGAATCATCGGGATAACGTTTGTCAAACCCATATCTTCTCGTACCCGCTTGATGGCATGGCACTCTAAGGCAAAAGCTTCTCTGTAACCTTGATCATAGTAACGTGCAGCCCCGCGCCAGCCAAGCATTGGGTTTTCTTCATGGGGTTCAAACTGTTGACCGCCTAAGAGGTTGGCATATTCATTACTCTTAAAATCTGACATTCGCACAATTACTGGTTTGGGATAAAATGCCGCAGCAATTCTGCCTATGCCTTGGGCTAACTTATCTACAAAATACTGGGACTTAACCTCATAAAGTGCTGTGATTTCAGCAATTTTGGCTTTAACAAATTCATCTTCTAACTGATCGTAGTGAATCAACGCCATCGGATGAATTTGGATTTGATTGGCAATAATAAACTCTGTACGCGCTAAACCCACTCCATCGTTGGGAATCGCAGATAAACCAAATGCTTCTTGGGGATTACCCACATTCATTAAAATTTGAGTACGAGTGCGGGGTAAATTTTCTAGGGGGACTTCTTTAACTTCAAAAGGTAACAAACCTGAATATACTCGTCCTTCTTCTCCTTCCGCACAAGAAACCGTTACCTCTTGACCAGTTTTTAAAACTTCTGTAGCATTACCGCAGCCTACGATCGCAGGTACGCCTAATTCTCGCGCAATAATCGCCGCATGGCAGGTACGTCCACCAGAGTTAGTAATAATTGCACTGGCGCGTTTCATAATTGGTTCCCAGTCAGGGTCGGTTCTATCTGTCACTAAAACTTCCCCAACCTGGAACTGGTCAATTTTGTCTACATCTAAAATTAAGCGTGCTTTCCCTTGACTAATACCTTCTCCAACAGCACGGCCTTTGACAAGAGGAACTAGAGATTGCGGATATTCTTTCCCAGTACCCGATACCAAGCGATAGCTACGCAACACATTTCCCCGCTTCTGTGACTGGACAGTTTCTGGACGCGCTTGGACAACAAATAATTGGTTAGTAATCCCATCTTTTGCCCACTCGATGTCCATTGGGGTGTAAGTACCGTGGACTTGGGAATAGTGGTCTTCAATTACGCAAGCCCAACGTGCTAGTTGTAAAATCTCATCATCGGTAAGTGTATATTTATTTTTTTCACTCTGAGAAACTGGCACATTTTTTGTAAATTTAGAGCCGTCATCATAAACCATTTTTAATTTTTTACTACCCAATTTTTTATCAATAATTGGGCGAAAACCTGTTTTTAAAGTTGGTTTAAAAACATAATATTCATCTGGGTTGACGGTTCCTTGAACAACATTTTCTCCTAAACCATAGGCAGCGGTAATGAGTGCAGCATCTTTAAAGCCGGTTTCTGTCTCAATCGAGAACATCACCCCTGAAGATGCTAAGTCAGAACGCACCATTCTTTGCACCCCAACAGCAAGGGCAATACTAAAATGGTCAAAGCCTTTGGTATGACGGTAAGAAATGGCGCGATCGGTGAATATAGAAGCAAAGCATTTATGACAAGCTGCTAAAACTCCTTCCACACCAACAACATTAAGATAAGTTTCTTGTTGTCCAGCAAAACTAGCGTCGGGGAGGTCTTCGGCAGTGGCACTGGAGCGGACTGCTACATCTATATACTTATCTGTAAATTGCTCAGAAATTTTGGTAGATTCAGGGTCTAAATCCCAATCAGAAGAGAAACTTTGCTCACATAAAGTTTGGTATGCTTTAGCAATCGCCTCTCGTAATTCATTGGGAAACGGTGTATGCATAAGTAGCGATCGCGCTTTTTTCCCCCGTGCTTGTAAATTTTTGACATCTTCAACATCTAGGTCAGAAAATATTTTCCGCAAATTTGCTTCTAACCCGGCTGATTGGATGAAATAGCGATAAGCATAAGCAGTGGTGGCGAACCCAGTAGGTACATTAATACCTTGGGGCGTAAGCTGTTGAATCATTTCTCCTAATGATGCATTCTTACCACCAACTAAGGGAATGTCAGCAATGCCCACTTCATCAAACCATAGGATCAGCGATCGCTCTTTGGCAGGTTGAGATAAAGTATTTTTAGCTACTGTAACCATCAGTATTGCCTCTCAAGTAAATGCTTTGATCGTCAGTGCGGTATCGCTAAGAAATTTTGCCCATGTTCAATTTTAGATATTAGATTTTGGATTGTGTGATTAAATGCACAATTTCAGTCAATAAAATTTAACAATTATTGGAGATAATGGCTGTATAAGAATCATGGACGCAATGCAAAATGGCGCAACTAGAACGGCTCCTAAAAATGGCAGAAGATGAGTTAACTGAGTACAGTACTGATGCTCGTAAGATGGAAAAACTGCGCCGTAAAATAGGTTTATCGGTATCAGCAACAGAGCAACGGCAAGTCAAACAGACACTATTAGCTACTATGCAATCTAACCAAGTTACCCAAATTGTCGAAGAACAAAGACAAGTAGTAGCCTTACCATTTTGGGGAATTGCCGGATTAGGTTTGTTATTAGGAATTTATTTAAATCAACCTATAGGATTGTTAGCAGCTATAGCTGGATTTATAGCTGCTTTTAGAATTCAAAAATGGGGTTGGCAATTGCAGGCAAAACGTCTATTGTTAAATACTTTAGAAGATATTGAAGCTCGGATTGCCCAACCTAAAAATTAAAAAAAGATGCACACAGATAATGTATTTGTATGCATCTGTGTGTATCTTTTTTTTAAATCTACTTAATTTTTATCTATCTGTATCACATTTACCATCAATTTGATACAGAGAGCCACCCAAATTATAGTTAATCGTAATATTGAACTGTAATCCAGGTAACTCAAAATTTGCCAAAAGCAATTTTGCAAACTATTAATGACTGAGATCATATGCCAATGCTAGCATTTAGCAATTTATTAAACTGCAAAATGCTGTTGCAACAGCAACCAATGCTTATCAATGGCTTGATTTCTCAGTTGTAGGTTGCTTGTTAACCGTGATTAAGCCTAAGACCTGCATCATGTTCATCTGATCTACTACATCCCAGTGTTCGACAAACTGGCCTTGCTCAATTCGCATGATCTCAGCTGTTCTAATCACAATCTCTTTACCTGTAGGAGCAGCCCCCATAAACTCGCCTTTGTGTGTACCGCGCCAAGTCACAAAGGCAAATACCTTATCACCTTCAGCATATATATGTTCGATTGTTGGCGTAAAATCAGGAAACGCCACGAAGAAACCTTTAAAGAACTGTTTCATGCCTTCCACTTGGCTGATGCCTTGCGCTTGCGCTTGTGCCGCTACCTGTTGGTTGTGCTGAATGTAACTAGGGGAATAATAGCGATCAGGTGCATTGAAATCTCGCTCTACAAAAAATTCATGCATGGCTCGACGAAACAGTGCCTTATTTTCTTGCTCCATAAGTCTGCCCTCTTCTTAATTGCTGAAATCAAAAACGAAGTTGTCTTTTGGTTCACCAAACACAACTTTAATACTTAAACTGGATTAGCGCGATCGCTTTGAGTACTAATAATAATTGCTAAGGCTTGCTCTCCTGTGTCTGTGCGTCAATAATTACACTCCAGTTATCATCTTTGACAGCAGCTTCAAGTTGACGCCGACGTTCAGCTTCATTTGCATCTATTGTTTCTGACTCTTGAGAGAGTGTTGTGTCAGCCATCGCTTTCCGTAATTTCAGCTTTTTCTCTTCGTAAGCTTTGCGTTCCGCCTCTGACATCGCAGCCTTAGCAACTTCCGCAACTGTACTAGCCCACATTTCGCTCTCAGCAGCATTACCAGGTGGAAGAATTTTCAACTCTGCAATCCATGCATCTCGCAAATCTTCCATTTCTTGACGCTTAGGAAACTTAAATGTCTGCACGCGCACGAAAGCACACTTTTGCTTACCATTTTGAGTCAGATGACCATTCAACGAAAGTAACACATTCCGAGAATAGCCAATGTATTGTGTTTGATGTTGTGTATCTAAAACTGCGTAAACACCTGCAATTTTCGTATTTTGGTAAGTCTCACACCAAGCCTCAAAAGGTATGAATTCTAACCCGTAATTTACCAATGCAGGAGCCACAGCCGCCTCATTAATACCATGTTCATCGTTGGAACTGTATAAAAAGTTGTGTAAGCCCTGGTGATTTATAGGTACATTTTGATGCTCAATTGGTAAGTTATTTTCAGATGGCATCTTAGTTTATCTCCATGAAATTAATTTGGTGAGCACAGATAATATAGATGTCTGTAAAAACATTGAAGCTTAAATTTAGTCACATTCTCGATCAAGCTTGGTTTGCTGACAAAACTCTACATAAATAAATTTATTTATTATTGAAGTAATTTGCCGAACCATGATGGTGTTGGTGAGCGATCGCAAATCAACAGCCAATGTTCGTGTAATATTAATTAGCTTTTCCATCACTGGCAAATTAATCTGTTAATACAACTCTAAAAATGCCTCTATGATTCAATTGTCCTCAAAAAATTGGATATTACTCAAGCAACGACTAACTCCTTATTTGTTTTTGCTACCTGCTCTACTACTCTTAGGGTTAACCGTCTTTTGGCCAACGTTGCAAGCTTTTTACCTAAGCTTTACTAGCTATGAAGATATAGCCCAACCGCCCCAATGGATTGGTTTTGCTAACTTCCTCAAGCTTTGGCAAGATGCAGTTTTTTGGAAAACCTTGACAAATACTTTTTTGTATCTTGTGGGCGTAGTGCCTATTCTGGTAATTGCGCCCTTAGGGTTGGCAATTTTAGTCAATCAAAAACTACGGGGGATGAATTGGCTGAGAACTGCATACTATATACCAGTAATAATTTCAATGGTAGTTGCGGGAATAGCCTGGAAATGGCTGTATGCAGAAAATGGTTTACTAAATCAGTTGCTCAAAACTTTCGGTATTTTTTCAGAAGGAATCCCCTGGCTAACTAGCCCCGCCAAAATTCTTGGTATTTTGCCCATTTCTCTAGCAAGTGTAATGGCTGTCACTATATGGAAAGGGCTGGGTTACTACATGGTAATTTATTTAGCCGGGTTGCAATCAATTCCCGCTGATGTATACGAGGCCGCAGCAATTGATGGCTCAGATGGTATCCATAAACACTTAGACATAACTATACCTTTAATGAAGCCTTATTTAGCTTTAGTGGCGGTCATATCAGCTATTTCCGCCACCAAAGTATTTGAGGAAGTATACGTTATGACCCAAGGAGGCCCACTCGATAGCTCAAAAACAATTGTTTACTATCTGTATGAGCAAGCATTCACTAACATAGAACTTAGCTATGCTTGCACGATTGGGCTAGTGCTGTTTCTGATAATTTTAGCGTTATCAATTTTGCAATTAGCTATTAATCGGCAAGGAGGTAATATTACACTTTGATACTCACCATGAACAAAAAAACAATTCAACTTAATAATTTAGAAATTTTGAATTTTAAGTTTTGAATTGTTTAAAACCGCCTGTCATACTCAACTATTGCTCGGCTATCATCCAATAAATTTGTAGAAGCACGCAGACGAATTGCATCATTTATTCTGTAATTGATACCCCATTGGAAGGGGTCATTTGCAGTCAAAATCTTAATGCTAGAAATAGAAAATTTGGGAGAAATATCAACCCCAGCCTCTAAAGCCAATTCTAAACTTGAATTGAGCCTTCCCGCTTCAGGATTTTCGGAAATGACAGTTGGAAATAGACGCAGTTCGCTTAAGCCAAAAGCATTACCAATCTGGTTAAAAGCTCCCTGAAAATTATTAAAGACAGCTGAACCTGCTATGTTAATCAGCCCCAAGGTACTATCGCCACGTCCTTGAGTATCAATAAATCCACCGCCCAAAAGAGCAACAATTTCTGTTTCGTTACGTGCTGGAGAGCTTGTTAGTTGCAGATTTTCATTCAGTTTACTAGCAGGGCCTTGAATACTGGCTTCAACTCGAACAGTTTCCAAGCTTGATAACCCTGTGGAAAACCTACTGATATCAGTGGTTGTATTTCCGTCGAGTACTTTGGCAAATAACCGAATATCCAAATTGGGATCGCGAGGTTGATCAGTTCTAAACGTTGCAGTGTGTTTATAACCACGAGCAAGATTAAACTGGGTAGTAAACAAATTCACTCCTCCGCCCTCTAACCGGATAGTGCCATCAGGTACTGGCTGATTTAAGGAGCCATTAACTGTGAGAGTACCCGTTGCTTGGAAGTTGATAATTGGTGGACGAGTGATTTGTACTTTTTTGCCTAGTACTAATTCGAGATCATTTAGCCTTGCTGTTGTATTCTTGGCATCAGTCTTGTCTTGCTTATTAGCTTTGGTAAGTGAAGAGTCCAGACTACTATTTGCAGGATTAGTATTATTAGCAGATTCTGCTAGCAGTACTTGACCATTAAACAGCTGTACTTTGCCACCAATCACCGGATTAAGCGCAGAACCAGTAATCTGTAAATTGCCACTAGCACCTCCCTGATACAGTCCCTTGAGGTTCAAAGTTAGCTGATCGAGGTTAACGGTAAGAGGATTGTCGATATTCGCTTCTTGATTGTTAAAGATAGGAATTTCTCCAGATGCTTCTACCTTACCTCGGCTAAATCTACCTTGAATATCTTGTACTAAGATGCGGTCAAAATCAAAGGTTACCTTACCTGTTACACGTCTGAGCTTTTCTGGCAAAGCTTGGGCTGAAAAAGTGGCATCCTTGACACTAGCTATACCAATTACCTGTGGTTGTTGTCTCGTTCCACGCACTGTAAGGTCTACTTCTCCTTCGCCCTCCTCAAACATTACCTGGTTAGTTAACACATTTAATAGTGCCAGCCCTTCATTTTTTACCTTGACATCCAGGCTAATTTGATTGTTGTCTGGTGGAACGGTAGCAAAAGGTAACTGATAGGGTATGCTGCCTTGAATATTCACAGGTTCTGGCCCGGTAACTATGACGTTACTACCAAAATTTAAGCGACTATTGGCATAGCTAAAACTAGCTGTAGCTGATTCTATTTTCTTCTGGTTAAGTGTCCCTTCTATAATTTCTATTTCCCCTTTAGCTTGTGGGTTATTTATACTGCCTGCCAAAGCTACTGTAGTGTTGAGATTGCCTGTGACACCAATTGGCAACTTAACAAAATTGTTCAGTACCTGTAAAGGGAAATTCCTGACTTGTAAACTACCGGATTGATCGTTACCGCCGATGTTACCGTTGAAGGCGACGAGCCTGTTGCTAGACTCAATCCGTAAAGGTCGTAACCTCAAAACACCGTTTTCAAAGCTGCCTTCGGCAATTACTCGCTCGGCACTATAATAACGACCTGAATCTTTTTCTTCTTCTTTACCCCAAATCCAATTTTGACCATTCAAATTAAACTGCACTGCTAATCCTTGAGCTGTCGCAGTGTCTAGGGCAATTTCACCGTTGAAAGTGCCTTGTAAATCTGCTAAATCTGGAACTGGAGTAGCCTCAAGTCGCTGTTGTTCCTGTTCTGCCACTAGTGCGTCAACTTGATAAAAACGCTCGATTTGGGTTAATAATGGCTGATTAGTTAAGCCTTGCGGAGTAGTAACAAGGTCTGTAGCAGTTCCATAGGTGGGTGCTGCCACACCATTGCGAATATCTTGGAATTCAAATATTTGTAGTGCTGTTAAAACATCTTGGGTTTGACCTTCGTTGACGTTCAGTTTACCTTGTATTTGCGGCCCTTTGGGGGATGTACCGACATTACCTATAAAGGCGTAACGACTTTTACCTTTGGCGAATTCGCTATCTATAATTGTTGCTGTACCGTTGCCATAGCGGAATTTAGCACTTAAGAGGTCGCCCTTAATACGCCCAATTGCCGGATTAGCGATCGCCACATTTCCGTTTGTAGCAAATGTTTGTTGATTAACCTGTAAATTTCCTGTTAACGCGCCAGCTAAAGGGCCAGTACCCAGGCGGGTGTTAGCAGGCAGAGATAAATTCAATACTTGTAAAGGAAAGTTTTCTAATTTCAGTGCTAAATTATCTCCTTGAGCCTGACCGATAGCTGATGCTTGCTGCCATTTGACTGCAAATGAGTTAGGGCGATTATTAGCATCTAAGTTAAAGGCGATGCGATCGCTATTCCCAGATAAGTCTAAATTTACACCTTGTCCTTGAACAGCTTGTATATTTCCACTTAAAACTGGTTCAAAGGCAAAGTCTTTCACCACTAAATTTCGTAACCTTAATTGCCCTTGGAGATTTGGCACAGGTAGCTTGCCAGTTACTTGTCCACTAAAATCTGCTTTCCCTGCCAAATTGATGGCATTCGGTAGTTTGAAAGGTAACTGTTGCAAGTTGTAATCTTGCGCTTGAACATTGAGATTTAACTGAGTAATTTCTGGTATGCCTGCTCGTTGAGCATTGGCTAATATGTAACCACTAGCATTTAAATTAGTGCTAGTTGCCTTTTCAATAGTAAGCTTTTCACCGTTCCAGGCGATCGCCGCACTAAGAGGTTGCTGTATTGCAGCAATACCCTGAGAAAACTCTACCTGACCAACGGCACGCACATCAGATAATTTAGAAGTTCCTACAGTACCAGCCACTTGCAACTGTCCAGCAAACTGGCCCCGCAACTGCTGATTTAGCTGATTCAATTCCACACCAGCCGCATTAACTATAGCCTGATACCGACCATTAGCTAATTGGATATTCGAGGCTGAAATTGTGCCACCTGCAACATCTAACTGTCCCTGGCCATTAGCTTGGATAGATTGCGGTTGGAAAGATTCAACTGAACCCGCAACTGCAAAATTACCAGCTAGCGCTCCTTGAAACTGCGGTGGTACGGCTGCCAATTGCTGCAATGGCACTTTATTTAACCGCAGTTGCGCCTGATACAAACCATTAGCAAGTTGGATATTCGAGGCTGTAATCGTACCACTTCCAACCTTCACCCGTGCTTGACCGCTAGCTTGGATAGATTGCGGTTGGAAGGGCTCAACTGAACCTGCTACTGTAAAATCACCGTTTAACCTGCCTTGAAATTGCTTAAGTGTCGGTGCTAATTGCTGCACAGCAACATTATTTGCTCGGAGTTGCGTCTGATAGACACCATCAGCGAGTTGAATATTTGAGGCTGTGACTGTACCACCACCAAGCGCCAGCTTTGCCTCACCGCTAGCACGCAGAGTTTTGAGGCTGAAGTTATCTCTGTTACCCGCTATTTGAAACGTACCTGCCAAAGGCCCAGCCAAAGCTGGGGGAGAGTTTTTCAAAAGCCGCCCCAACCGCACACCATTTGCTATTAGTTGGGCAGTAAAATTTTGGTCTTGTAACTGAATCTGAGAAACTGCAACAGTACCACCAGCCACTTGCACTCCTGCGCCTTCAGTGCGAATTGTGGCAACTTTAAACGGTGAAGTTGTACCGGAGAGAATTAGGCGGCCGTTAAATTCTGCCCCTGCCAAAGAGACATTTTGGAGTTTATTTTTGTCTACAAAACGTTCTACCTCGACACCAGAGGCTTGGGCAACAGCTCGCCAACGTTGATTGGCGTAACTACCAGATGTTTGCACTGTACCACCGCCAAAATTGAAATTGACGTTGCGGAAGGAAACTGTGCGATCTGGGGCAATAGCGACTGTACCTGTTGCTGGGTAGGTTGCCCTTGGAGCTTGCCATTGCACTACAGTCTGAATATTGCCTGCAACTCCGCTCAGTTGACCTGTACCTGAGATATTGCCAATTTGAAATGTGGGTATGGTGTCATAAATTTTGGCGATCGCATCCCCTGGAACATTCTTAGCAATAAAATTAAAATTCTGTTGGGGAAGTGTACCGAGTTGAACAGTACCAGCACCCGTAACTTCACCGCCGACTGTTGGTGTGCCTTGAATATCTTTGAGGCTGACTAAAGACTTGCTGGTAGAAAACTCAAACTTGCTACTAATGCTCTTAAAATCAACTTTGTCAATCCGGGCAGTTTTAATCGTGGCAACTGTGCCTGTGAGCAGTGGTTGATTGCTTGGCCCAACCATCTGTAAGTCTGCTTTTACTTCTCCAGTGACCGGAATAGGCAGTTTTACCTTGAGAGTCTCCAAGGCTGAGACCACACTCACCTGATTTACCCGCCCTGCCAACTTAAAGCCAGCATCTCGGTCGATGCTGCCTGTAGCTACTAAAGGAATTTTGCCGTAGTTGGTAGTTACCTTATCTAGTTGTATTTCCAGCCCCCGAAAAACGAGGTTTCCTTGGGAATTGTTAAATAGTTGTGGTAAACGGGGCACTTGAATTGTTACCCCTTGCAACAAGGCACTGCCAAACAACAAAGGTTGCTGCTCTGGTGTCAGTTGGATCTGCAAATCGCCATTGACTCGACCAGTCTGTAAGTTGATTGGTAACTTAATCAGGCGAGTGATATCAGCAGCTAGTAAGTCTTGCCCTCGCAGCTGTAAATTCGCTGCTTGTGTCTTAAGACGTGTATCTCCTTGAACAGTAATATTGCCACCACTGTTTGCTTGCCCTGCTACATCAAATCTCATCACCTGGTTGTTTTCCAGAAGTTGAGCGGTTCCATCTAGCCGGGAAAATGCAACAGGTATGTTCTCATCAGTGGGGGAGTTAGGGAGTTGGGAGGTTAAAGGAATCTGTTGTGATTTCTTGCCCTGATTAAGTTGTGCTGCTGTCCTCGGAAACGGCATCAAAACTAACTTGCCATTACGCAACCGAATTTTGTCTAAATCGGTTTTAATGGGGCCACCTTTACCTTGCAGGGCGATGCTAGTAGTCAACCAGCGCCCTTGTTCATCTTTTTCAATGTAAACATTGGGGTTGACTAAGGTGACGTCTAGCTTGAGGCTGCGGTTAAAGATTAACTGCAATGGGTCAAAACCAACTTCCACAGCATCAGCTGCTAGCCGATCTGGATCTGTAGCTGTCTCTGGTATAGCTGAAGCTCCAAACCTGACTCCCGTAAGAGAAAATTCTGTAATTTCTCCAAGTTTTACTGGACGGTTGAGCGTAGTAGTGAGATTTTTTTCTGTCAACGGCGCTAATTCTTTATGGACAAAATTCCATAACCGCGAAATACCGCCTAGAATTGCCAGCAGCAAAAGTCCACCCAAAGTAACACCACCGCGGCTCAATATCAGCAACCATAAACGCTTACGGTTGGGGAGAGTGGAGTAATTATCTTGATTACGAAGCTTAGTCATTGGCTTTCACCTTTTTTTGGCGAATATAGCTGGCTCACTGCTAGCATTAACTGGCACTAGATCGCGCTGCCATTTCTAGGATAAGTCAACAAAAGTCAAGACCCCTACGTCTGAGTTTTGGAAATGGCTCTACTAAAATATTTCTATGTTCAATGATATTGGCACGATCAGGAAAATCGGAATAGAGTGAAAACGGATATAGAGCGAAATTATTCCTAATACTTTCCCTGAGGTACTGCCTGGAACTTTAATAGGAATAGACCTCAGAAACCAAGGATGATGATTACACCAATGCGTGTCTTTGTGTTGATTTTTAATGCTCAAACGGAGAATGAAGGAATTCATACAGTACGGGTAGGCGATCGCAATAAAATTCTGATGTTTGAGTCAGAAGACGATGCCCTACGCTTTGCCCTGATGCTAGAAGCTCAAGATTTCCCCACACCGACAGTAGAAGCGATTAATGCTGAAGATATTAAAGAATTTTGCGAAAGTGCTGGTTACGATTGGGAAATAGTTCCAGAAAATGGCGATTTGGTCGTTCCCCCAGAAATTAATGTCGAACAAACAGACTGGCAACTAGATGACCAGGAGCCAGATGATCAAGAGGAGGAGACCTTCCGTCCTAACCAAGCAACCCTAGAAGAACCAGAATTGTCTGATTCGGATCTAGAAAATATTCGTCGCAAACTAGAAGGTTTATTGTAATTAGTCATGAGTTATCGGTCATTAGTCACTAAGTCGCTGGCAACTGATGAATGGCTAATGACATAAGTATGGCGCGGAGGCTGTCCGCAGGCTAGAAAAAATGACACAGGACAAAGAACAAATGACAAATTTACAAGAACGCGGCTATCTTTTGACCGAGCAGGTCAATTCTAATAGTCTTAACTTAGACCAGATTAGTTCCCTAGAATTGGTGGATTTATTTAATAGCGAAGACCAAAAAGCAGTCGCAGCAGTAGCTGCGGCTAAAGCTCAGTTGGCTCAAGCAATTGACTCTACAGCAGAACGTCTGCGTCATGGCGGACGCTTATTTTATATCGGTGCAGGAACGAGTGGTAGATTAGGGGTATTAGATGCTGCTGAGTGTCCGCCTACATTTTGTACGCCCCCAGAATTGGTACAGGGAATCATTGCCGGTGGTGCTGGTGCATTAGTACGTAGTTCTGAAGATTTAGAAGACCGCGCCCAAGATGGCGAAGCAGCGATCGCTCAACGACACATTACACAACTAGATGTTGTGGTTGGTATCACAGCTGGCGGTACTACGCCTTTTGTCCACGGGGCCTTGAACGCCGCCCGTCAGCGAGGAGCTATGACGATTTTTATTGCCTGTGTTCCTGCTGAACAGGTTAGTTTTGAGGCTGATGTTGACATTCGGCTGCTAACCGGGCCAGAGGTAATAGCTGGTTCAACCCGCCTAAAAGCTGGTACAGCCACAAAACTAGCTTTAAATACCCTTTCTACTGGTGTTATGGTCAAACTAGGCAAAGTTTATGGCAATCGCATGGTGGATGTGGCGGTAACAAATCAAAAGTTACGTGATCGCGCTTTACGAATTTTGCAAGATCTCACAGGTGTTAATCGCCAAGCTGCTAGTTCGTTACTAGAACGTAGCGGTAACTGGGTTAAGTTAGCATTATTGATGCACTGGACTGGTTTAGAAAAACAAGAAGGCGATCAACTTTTATCAGAACATCAAGGTAATCTGAGGGCAGCTGTTGCAAACTACAACAACATTAAACAACCTTGAGAATTATTCACTAGGAAGTTTATTAGCCAACCATACATATTGAAACCATTGCAAACATCCTCTAAAATTTCTGTAGCCTAAAATTTGAAAGCTAAGAACAAAGAAAGTAATTAGCCAAGTATGAACTAAATTTTTTGGCAGCTAGATAAATATTATGGCGGGGCGATAACCCCGTCATTCCTATTCTTGCAAATTTATTTTCAATAAAAAGTCTGTTTATAATTATTTTAAGAAATTACTTTGTTTCATCATTTGCAGTCAATCTTTTTCTAATAGCAGCTATTATCTAGAGCCGCAAATGAAAATATATTATTCTTCTTTATCTATATTAATAATTGTAAAACAAAATCAAGCTTATGCAATTAAACTAATGTAAATCTGTATGGTGATACCATTGACGTTCTTGGTAATTAATTTATCAAGTTTTAAGTGCATCTTTAAAAACTTCCACAACAATTCAATTCCCCAACGTAACCGAGAAATATCCCTAATTTCATCATCACTAACTGCTGCATCTCCTGATGCTGGTAAATTAGTCACTAAGCGAAACTCAGTTTTGGTGTCTAAATCACAAAAATTAATGACTCTATACGCTTGAGTATCATCAGATGTCCCAATTTTAATTAATCCAGTTGGCTGAGAAAATTCTAGTTTCCAATTATTTTTTATTCGCAGAACAAAATATTTGTTTTTTTGCACTAATGCCTGAATAAATTTTAAGCCAGCAAATCCCCTGTCCCTTACACCAACAGCATTAGTGGGTTTTAGGACATCATTTTTGAGCCAAAATTATAATCATGGTCATGCCCAAAATTGATCAAATTATCTTCTGGGCTACCTGTAGCCAGATTCAAAGAACTAAAAAGTTTAACTTGATGATGTCCTAAAACCCACAACAATTTACTTGTTAAAGTAATAATTGTTGAATCAATGGGACTGCATATTTATTATGTAATTTTTTCGGAGTTTTATTATGAACTAAGTCATTTAATTTCTGATAAATTTCTTGGAATGGTTTTTGTGAACGGTGAGAGCTTGCCTTAGAAAAAGTAGAAATATTTACTTCAAATCCCTATTATTTAATCTTTTAAATAAATCTCGCATACTTGTCAGACTGTTATCCAGCGCATAGGATAGCCAGCACTCAAAGAACAGACGACTGTTCAATACTGGATAATCGTTTTTTGGCAGGGGTTTCAGAATATCTTTGACAATTTTAGGGAATGAATTTATAATCACAATCAAACTAATATCTTTTAATCCTTCGCCCAAAAATACCATATTTTGGGCTATTTTTATCAGACTTTTCTTAACATTCAACATTTCTGAAGTTGATCAAATAATTGGTGAACAAGAACTAGTAATCAGACCTTTAGGTAATGCGAACGCTCCGCCAAAATATACTTATGGTTGTAGTAGTTTAGCCAATGGTACTCTCATCTTAGTGATTGATCCTACTCTGCTGCTGGAGTCTTATGAGATGCAAGCGACGCTGGAGAGTACGGCGCTACCAACAGCATATGCAGCAAATAAAAAAGCTTTACCCCTATCAGGTTTAACTTTCAACTCTACACCCCTACTAACTCCTTCTACTGACACAAATACCACACAAACCCAGCAAAGTCATTCTGTTGTACCAAATAACAAATCTCCAAAAGTAGTTGTGGTAGTAGATGATGCAATTAGTCTGCGCTAAACTCTCTCTATGGCTCTGCAAAAATATGGCTATCAAGTATTACAAGCACAAAACGGCATAGAAGCTCTAAAACAATTACAAATGCATCCCGAAATTCAGATTGTAATTTCCGATTTAGAAATGCCACGTATGAATGGTTCTGAGCTTTTATCTAGTGTTCGCCACAATCAGAATTTAGCAACAATACCTGTAGTAGTTCTGACTTCTCGCAGTGCAGAAAAACATCGTCAGCTAGCCCAAGCATTGGGTGCAACAGCTTATTTAACTAAGCCTTATTTAGAGGAGCAGTTAATTTCTATTGTTGAGGGTTTAATTAATAATGATGTGAATGATATAGCTCAGTTAGCGATAAGTCATGGATAGTAGTTTATCATTTCATGAAGTTGTAAATCCTAACAAGCACGTCTTTGGCGAGCTTTAATTGAGAGAATGGATATTAAGTCTGCCTAGTATTTCATCACACAATACTAGGTATATTTTATTTATATAGTAGTGATGCAGCCAGAGGGAAAACAGGAGATTTCCAAAATCACAGTTTATCGCTTAGGTGTAGCTTCACCGAATTTAATCAAAAGAGCGATCGCAATACTAACAACCAAAATTAATGTCATACTCAAAGCTGAACCAAATCCCCAATTTTGGGTAGCTCCGAGAAATTGGTTGTAAACTAACCGTGCCGCAGTCATACTAGAGGCACCGCCTAGTAGTTCTGGGTTGATAAAATCTCCTAATCCTGTAATAAATACCAGCATTGAACCAGCAGTGATTCCAGGCAGAATTTGCGGTACTGTCACTTTCCAAAAAGCTTGTATAGGAGTTGCTCCCAAATCAGCCGCTGCTTCTAGCAAACGTGTATCTAACTTTTCGAGAGAGGCATATAAAATTAAAACCATGTAAGGTAATAAGCTATAACTCATCCCAATTAATACAGATGGAGTTTGGTTAAGTAATTCTAAAGTAGGTAAGTGTAAATTTTTTAATAAAATATTTAATACCCCAGTAGGGCGAAGAATCGTAATCCAAGCATAAGAACGGAGTAAAGAAGAAGTCCACAAAGGTAAAATAAAGCTTAGTAATAATAAATTTCGCCAGCGCTTTGGTGCTATTTGAGCAATCCAATAAGCAACAGGAAAGCTCAAAAATAAACAAATAATTGTAGTTTTAATTGCTAAATCGAGTGAGCGCAAGATTACTTGAATATAAAGCGGATCAAGTATGCGAATATAGTTTTGGATTCCACTAGGATTGACTACATCCCCCGGACGAATATTTGGTACTAAACTCAACTCAAAAATGATCAATGTTGGCAAGACTAACAACAAGATTAACCAAATTGCAGAGGGTGCCAACAATACCAGAGGTTGGAGCCTGGGAAAATTTGAAGGATGCAATTTTTGCATTTTATCAATCCGGGGTATTTATTTCATGATGAGATAGTTGGTGAAACACAAATTTTAGAGATAAATCTAAAGTTTAAATTTAGTAAATTCTAACTTATTAATCGCTGGTTAACTCTGTCCAGTAGCGTTCGTAGATCTCTTCAATTTTTCCTAAAGGAGTAATACGTTCACATTTTTCTAGAATTGACTCTGAAGGAAATAAATCGGCATTGCTCTGTATATCTATTGGCAGTTGTTCAAACGCATAACGGTTGGGAGTAGCAATATTAAGGCGTTGGCTAATTTGTGCTGATATTTCTGGTTGTAAAATAAAGTTAATCCAGGCATAAGCTCCATCCAAATTTGGGCAAGTTTTAGGAATTACGATAGTGTCTGTCCATAATGAAGAGCCACTGCGAGGTATTACATACTTTAACTTAGGATTTTCTTTACTAACTCGGATAGCGTCTGCTGAGTAACACATTGCTAATACTAAATCTCCTGCCAGCATTTGATTTGGCCAAGTTTCTGTGTCAAAATCAGTGATCAAAGGTTTAAGTGCTTTCAACTTTTCATAGGCTTGTTTAATTTGATTTTCGTCTTGTGAATTGTACGAGTAACCTAGCATCCGTAATACTGCGCCTATCACTTCTCGCACATCATTGAGCAAAGTCATTCGGTTTTTAAGTTGCTGCTGATTTTGCCAAAGGTAATCCCAATCTTCCGGTGCATCTTTAAGGATTTCAGAATTATAAACTAAACCAGTTGTTCCCCAATTGAAGGGTACACTGTAGCGGTTGTTGAGGTCATAAGTAGGATTTTGAAACCGTGGCAATAAATTATCTAAACCAATTAAACGCTCATGATCTATTTCTATTAATAAAGCCTTATCTACCATCTTCTGTACCATATAATCAGATGGGTAGATAATGCTGTAAGCACCGCCACCTCCAGCTTGTAATCTAGCTAGCATGACATCGTTGGAATCATACACATCTGCAAGCGCTTTCATCCCAGTTTGGGTGCTAAAAGTTTGCAGTAATTGTTTATCGGTATATTGTGTCCAAGTATAGATATATAGTTGGTCTCGTGGAACAGAAGTTTGAGCATTCGCTCGCACCTCAGCAAGCCTCCAACCGCACCCAGCTAAAGATAAGCTAGGAAGTGCTGCTACTGTTTGTAAAAATTTTCGTCTGTTAGTCATTAATCATTGATATGTGGAAAGTTACTGATTTAAGGTACGTGTTTAATCATCGACTAATGATTATTGACGAATAGCTAAACAGTCGCTTTCTGCCCACCAAGCGTAAATAGGTGTATCACGATCTGGGAAGCCACCAAAGGTATTAGGCTGCAAAACGTTAATACTGATGCCGTTTGTCAATTCCACAACATAATTAACATGAGTCCCCAAATACATGACGTTGACAAGCCGTCCTTCAAAGCAGTTTGTCAGTAAATTGGGGGGATAAAGGGAGAGCTGAATTTTTTCAGGGCGGACGCTCACTACCACTGTTTGCGATAATTCAGTGGGTGTATCCTCAGCACGGGTAACGATAATTGTAAATCCTGTTTTCGTCTCGATTTGGATGTTAGTGGAGTTCACAGCCGCGATTTCACCGCTAAATAAATTAGTATCACCTATAAAATCAGCGACAAAGGATGTACGAGGAAATTCGTAAATTTGGCTAGGAGTACCAATTTGCTCAATTTTGCCTTGATTGATTACAGCAATGCGATCAGATAAGGATAGGGCCTCCTCCTGGTCGTGGGTCACCATAATAAAAGTTAATCCTAAATTTTTGTGTAAATTTAATAGCTCGACTTGCATTTCCTTACGCAGCTTTAAATCTAATGCTCCCAAGGGTTCATCTAACAACACAACAGATGGACGGTTGACTAAAGCCCTAGCTAATGCGACCCTTTGCTGTTGACCACCAGAGAGCTGATTAGGAAAGCGCGATCGCAAACTTTCCATTTTGACTAGCTTTAAAGCTTCTTTGACTCTATTATCGATTTCTGATTTGCGGAATCTTTTGAGCCGCAATCCAAAGGCAATGTTATCCCATACATTCAAGTGGTTAAACAATGCATAGCTTTGAAATACTGTATTGACAGGTCGGCGGTAAGGGGGGACATTAGCCATGGATTGACCTTGAATCAATACCTTGCCAGCATCAGCTTTTTCAAAACCAGCGATTAAGCGTAGTATAGTTGTCTTGCCACAACCAGAAGGGCCCAGGATACTAAAGAATTCCCCTTGTCTAACATCCAAATCTACTCCATTGACTGCTGGTTCCTGGTTAAAAAACTTGAACACGTTACGTAGCTCAACATCAAGCGGCTGCAAAGCCATTATCTCCCTCTGATTCTGCCTCACAGTTTGAGCCATAATTTTCAGTAAAATACCGTAATTTTACGTAATTGTGCCAATTCATATAGTCTATTAAACAAACTAAAATAGCACTTTGGTTTATTGTATCCGTCAAAAACAATTGATCAGGAATATACCTCTCAATTTTTTGCTACTCAAACTGAAGAGTCAGAAGGCAAGCCTCAGAATGCAGCATCCAGTACTCATAACTCAGGAAATAGAACTAGAGACTAAAGGTTTAAGGTTTATATTTAATGATTTATCCTTTATACTTTTCTCGATTGCTGCCACAGCTAGAAACTATTCACCTCTGCTTTGCTGCTTGCTAGCCAGTTATAGAAAAAACTGTTGTGAAATAGTAATAATTTCTGGGTAAGGCTTTAGCATCATCGTATACATATAATACTAATTTCTAAATTTTCATTAATTTACCTTATGTCCTTATTGCACCCAATTCCACTTGGTGGACAAAATAATAAACGTACAGTTGGACGGAGTTTACAACCAATATTTGTAATTATATTTACATTATCGGCTATAAGCGGCATAAGTATACGTTTGGCATACTTACAAATTGTTGAAGGCGCAAGTCACCGGAAGCGAGCCGAGTCCAACCGAGTAAGAATGATTCCTAAACAGCCAGAAAGGGGTAACATTTTTGACCGCAATGGCAAACTATTAGCTAGCACTCGCTATCCTCGTTCTGTGTATTTATGGCCAATGGCTCATACCAAGCCTTCGTGGTCGGTTGTGGGCCCGCGTCTATCTCAAATTCTGGAAATTCCCCAAGCAGAAATAGAAAAAAAATTAGACGAGGCAGGTGCTAACTCTTCTTCTCTTATCCGGGTTGCTCGTGACCTTAACGAAGCAGATATCACTGCATTGAAGGAGTATGAGAACGAACTTAAAGATGTAGAAATACATACGGAAGCGGTGCGATATTATCCGCATGGCAATAAATTAGCCCACGTGTTAGGTTATACCCGTGAATTGACTGCTGAACAGTTAAAACAAAAGAAGCAGGAAGGCTATCGATTGGGTGATGTGATCGGTCAAATGGGGATCGAAAAGGCTTATGAACAAACACTGCGGGGTGAGTGGGGTGGTCAACAAGTAGAGGTGGATGGTGCTGGTAGACCACTTCGTGTGTTAGGAGAAAAACAAGCAAAGGCTGGTAATGATTTACACTTGACTTTAGATTTAGAGATGCAAAAGACAGCAGAAAAAGCTTTGGGCGATCGCAATGGTGCGATCGTGGCAATTGATCCAAAGGATGGTGCAGTTTTAGCAATGGTATCTCACCCTACTTTTGACCCCAATATTTTCTCTAAGCAGAAACTTAGCAAAAAAGATTGGGACACAGTACAAGGTGTAGAGCATCCATTGGTCAACCGTGCCCTCAGCGCCTTTCCTCCTGCTAGTACTTTCAAAATTGTTACCACCACAGCAGGGTTAGAATCGGGTAAATTTTCTCCTAAGACGGTACTTCAAACCTACGGTTCTTTAACTATTGGCGGCACTCGTTTTGGGGAGTGGAACCATAAAGGATTTGGGCCTTTGGGTTTTGCAGGCGCATTACAGTGGAGTAGCGATACTTTCTTTTATCAAATTGGAAGGGCAGTTGGGGGCCCAACTTTGATTGAGTGGACTCGTAAGTACGGATTTGGTGAAAAAACCGGTTTTGAGTTCGCCTCAGAAGAAACAAAAGGTTTAGTTCCAGATGAGACATGGAAGCAGAAGGTGTGGAAAATGCCTTGGACTGTAGGCGACAGTATCAATATGTCGATTGGTCAAGGTGCTTTACAAACCACACCTTTGCAAGTTGCTATCATGTTTGCCGTACCTGCTAATGGTGGCTACCGAGTTCAGCCACATTTGCTCAAAGACAATGCAGAAGCAAAAAATTGGCGATCGCCGTTAAATATGAAGCCGCAAACTATCAAAGTTCTTCAGGAAGGACTACGAAAGGTGGTGGCTGAAGGTACAGGTAAAGCTTTAAATCAACCAACAGTTCCCTCGGTAGCTGGTAAGAGTGGCACAGCCGAAGCATGGAAGCGTGGTGTGAAACAAAATCACGCTTGGTTTGGTGCTTATGCCCCAGTTAATAAACCAGAAGTAGTGATTGTAGCATTTGCTGAACATTCTGGTGGCGGTGGCGGTAGTATTGCTGCCCCAATGATTTTGGAAATTATGGAGGAATATTTTCAACGAAAGTATCCAGGCAAATATCAAAAACCAGAGCCTAAGGTATCAAAACCATAGGACTATATTTTATTTTTGAAATATACGTGGGGAAACCAGTGCGTTGGTCAGGCAGTCCGGTCTTGGGGGTTTCCCTCAGAAGGAACTGCCGAAAGGTTCCCCCCGTTGTAGCGACTGCTGTTGCAAAAGACACAAAAATACAAAACTGTTTAGAGTTTTTGCGTAAGTCCTATTATAAGAATCTCACTGCTATTAATAAAGGAAAAGCGAAATATATCAAGCTTTTAGCAACTGTAAGTTATAAATTACTCCGGTAAATTTGCAGTAAAATTTGAGACTATAGAGAGATGTAATTCTTACAATGTAGGAGTTTGATACGTATTATCTGGATTTTGAGCTTTAACTATAAGTTATATAACTTTCAGTTTTAAAAGAAAATTTACCTTCGCTTGTGGATGCAATGGCGATCGCACCAGAAGCAATTCATGCGATCGCTATTTCTGTCTCTGGTGTAGTTAATTGCCATGACATTGCTTCTCGTGGTGTTCTTGGCCGTCAAGTCTTCATTGAAATGCATTTAATAGTAAATGCACCAGATGTAGAGACTGCACACGGCATTACTGAAGAAGTAGAACGTCGATTAGAAGAACGTTTTCAGCCTGTAAGGATTCTCATTCATGTAGAACCACCAGCATACAAGTCTGAAAAAATTAGCTTTGAGTCTCGATAGAATTCTCGTAAGAAGTAGTGTCTGTGGCCTACGTTTTTGAACGCTATCATCAGCTTAAGGGAACTCTAAGTGCAGAAATAGCAACATATTTTCATAACTTATTTAGGATTGCTATATAATCCTTTCTTAATAGAGAAAATATCTTCAAATCATGGAATTGCCCTTTCCAAAATCCATATTCTCTCAAAAGTCCTTCCTCTACAAATTTCAAATTTGCTAACAATTTTATAGAGGCATTATTTTCTACCATTACCAATGCTTCAATTCGATTTAAATCCAATTGAGAAAAACCCCACTGGATGATAGCTTTTAAGGCTTCCGTCATCAAGCCCTTTCTCCAATGCTCTCTGGCAAGTTCATATCCAATTTCTGCCTGAAAGCAGTTTCTAATGCTATAGCCACAGGAACCAATAATTAGATTATCCTCTTTCCTCGCTATTCCCCAACGAATACCCTGTTGGTTCTGAAAGCGCTCCGCACGACGCTTGATGAGAAACTGAGCTTGCTCTAAACTTGTGAGAGTTTCTATGTCATGATACTTAGTTACTTCATCATTTGCAAAAACCTGAAAAACTGCTGGCGTGTCAGCTAGTGTTGTTTCTCTCAAAATTAAATTCTCAGTTACCAGTTGCGGAAAATTATTGAAAGCAGCACTTATAGCCATCACCATACAAGATAGAGTGCAAACTCCTGATAAAAAAGAGTTATGAGTTTTATAATTAATTCAAAACTCATAACTCATCACTCAAAAATTAATTACTCCCACTCGATGGTTCCAGGTGGCTTCGAGGTGATATCATAAACCACTCGATTTACACCTTTCACTTCATTCACAATCCGAGTGGAAATTACTTCTAGGACATCGTAAGGTAGACGCGCCCAATCAGCAGTCATACCATCCTCGCTAGTGACAATCCGCAAAACAATAGGATAAGCGTAGGTACGTTGATCGCCCATAACACCGACACTGCGAATTGGCAGTAATACAGCAAATGCTTGCCAAACTTCGTGGTACAAGCCGCGTTGGTTAATTTCTTGCCGTACAATCAAATCAGCATCGCGTAAGATGTTCAACCGTTCAGCGGTGACTTCACCTAAGATGCGAATTGCTAAACCAGGGCCTGGAAAAGGCTGGCGTTGCACGATTTCTTCTGGTAATCCAATGGAACGCCCAACTTTGCGGACTTCATCCTTAAACAGTTTCCGCAATGGTTCCACTAATTTAAATCGTAGGTCTTTGGGCAATCCGCCAACATTGTGATGGCTTTTGATTTTTACCGCTACCCGTTCACCAGTTTGGGGATCAACGTTGGTATCAGCGGATTCGATCACATCTGGATAGAGAGTACCTTGAGCGAGATAATCAAAGTGACCAAGGCGTTTGGATGTTTCTTCAAAAACGCTGATGAATTCGTGTCCGATGCGGCGGCGTTTTTCTTCGGGATCGGTAACACCAGCAATCTTAGCTAAGAAGCGATCGCGGGCATTCACATACTCTACAGGAATGTGGAACTGCTCTTGAAATAGTTTCACCAACCGTTCTGGCTCATACTTTCGCATAAAGCCTTGATCGATAAACACACAAGTGAGTTGATCGCCGATCGCTTTATACAGTAAAAAGGCCAGAGTTGAAGAATCAACACCTCCCGAAAGTGCTAACAGCACCCGCTTATCACCGACCCTGGCGCGAATTTCCCGAATTGCTTCCTCAACAAAAGCCGCTGTTGTCCAGGTGGGTTGGCACTCGCAGATATGGTAGACAAAGTTACGGATTAATGCCAATCCGCCAACAGAATGAACTACTTCTGGGTGAAACTGTACACCATAAAGTTTTCTCTCGTGGTCAGCAATGGCAGCGCAGGGGGTATTTTCTGTATGTGCCAATAATTCAAACCCCGACGGCATTTGAGTTACTGAGTCTCCATGACTCATCCACATTGTAGTACCGTCTTCGACGTTAGTTAGCAAGTCTGTCGGGTCATCAATATATAGTGATGCTTTTCCATATTCACCGCGATCAGCTTTTGCTACTTCCCCACCGAGTTGGTTTACCATCAACTGCATACCGTAGCAAACACCCAGAATAGGAACTCCTAAATTCCAAAGTTCTGGGTCACAACGGGGAGCGGTCTCCCCATAAACTGAACTTGGGCCACCAGAGAGAATAATTCCTTGAGGATTTAGTTGTCGTAACTGTTCAGCTGTCGTGCGATATGACAAGACTTCCGAGTATACTTGAGTCTCGCGGATGCGACGGGCAATCAGTTCTGAATACTGAGAACCGAAGTCCAGAATCACAATTATTTGGCGATTAAGCTGACCCCAATTTTCACGTGTTTGAGGCGCTTGTTCTGTTGGTAGAGTCACCGCTGTATTCATGATGGCAAGAGAG
This sequence comes from Mojavia sp., assembly GCF_059505145.1. Lineage (NCBI taxonomy): Bacteria > Bacillati > Cyanobacteriota > Cyanophyceae > Nostocales > Nostocaceae > Mojavia > Mojavia sp. The sequence goes on along the minus strand of NZ_JCACKA010000135.1, from coordinate 268,808 downwards.
TGTCAGTAAGGATAAGTCGTCGCTCAGTGGTCTAGGTGTTACCATTACCTCTACCTGTTCAGGTTCGTAATGGTAAATAAATGCTATACAAACGCTGCGGTTAAGCGCGTCTGTTGAGTCAATGATCTAGCTTGGTATTAAAACGAGGATATTACCCTAGCGTTGCTACTGAAAAAGTTATTTATTTGGATTATTTATGATTATTCATATTAAGTTAACATAATTTTTCAAACAACATACAAGCAGTTTTGCTCTTCATAATAATTTTGCGATCGCGGTCAAAGAGAATTGAGCCACAGATTGTAGCGGATGTGCCTCTGTCGCTATGACTGCGAATGTATTCTTGGGAACGGGAATCAATAGCTTCTGCGATCGCACTATAAACTTGATTTACCCAATCACTACCAGTAGAAGCATCTAGCGATCGCAGGTATATTAGTGCTGCTTCAGCGGTGGAGCTATTAAAGACTGTTTGTATATCAGGTGACTTTAAACCCGCTAATGTACAGTAAGTAGTTAAAATTTCTCTACGTCCATCAGCAAGATGGTGATGGGTATGAAAAATCCCCCCCGCTAACTTCATGAGTTTGCCATGATACCCAAACAATAAGATTTCTTTAACACTTAGAACATCAGCTTCGACTAACATTGGCCCAAGCCAGTTAGCAGTTTTTACTAATTGTTCAGGGTTAATACCGATTTTTCGCGCTAAATCTAAGCCATTCTCGCCGATACAAAATACCAAACTCTCAAAACGATTGGCTTTCTCTTGCAATTCGGCGCGAAAAGCTGTTAGCTGATCGGGTGAGCTTAAGGGTTGAGAAATACCCGTTGTTCCTAGAAGAGAGAGTCCTTCAACAACACCAAAAGCAGCATTAGAAGTACGAACAGCAAGCGATCGCCCAGAGGGTAAGATAATCGTTACAGTGATTTTTTCTCCAGGTGCTAGCATCCGGTGCAAGTTCTCTTGTAATAGTCTTTGAGCATAAGCATAAATAGCCGCTTTGCCCTCACTATTAAGCTGCTTGCCAATCCCTTCTCCCCCTCTAATAATAACCGCTTCCTCTTCTCTCTCTCGCCATTCCACCAATGCCCAAATCGGTGTATCTTTAGTCAAGTCAAGATTATCGCCCGGATCACTGCGGGTAATAGCCAAAGCCATATTCTCAGATAATCCTGCTACCTGTTCAATTGGTATTTCGGCTATTTGATTCGGTTCAATTAAATCTACCGACACTGCTGCTAGAGGTTGACGATGTCGTAACCAATGTAAAGCAGCAACAGCAGAAGCACAGGCAAAAACGGGGAGGGTATATCCAGAACGGATCATTCTCTAAGTTATAAATTTTGAATTTTGAATTTTGAATTGATTAGACTCCTACTTCTGATAATAGAGCTTGCATATCTTGCCACGAAAGACCTTGTTGAATATAACGAGGTGCTTCAGGATTGTAAGGAGTAGCTACTCGATCAATGCTAAGAATGTTAGCTCCATCTGGCAGAACTGGTACATCGGGATCAAATGCAGTTGGGCGCATTAACGAACTAGAAAAGCCTTTAAATATAGCAATATTGTCTTGTTCGTTGGCAATTTCCACGGTTACAAGTAATATTTCTTGAGGACGTTTGGCAGTGTATTGTTCTAGTCGTTTGCCAATGGAATTCATTTGTTGAACTTGAAATTTTGTAGACATTTACCCTCCGGGAAGCCTTATAATAGCGACTTCTTGAAGGGTATTTTAAATTTGAGTGAAGTGAGGATTAATGTTGTGTAGCTGAACGTCCCTGCTTACCCAACTTGATCAAGACAAAATAACTTAAGTAAAGCACGTAAATTATTAAACATACGATGCCAAGAAAGCCCAGAAAACCAGGTTTGCTATTGGCGTGAAAATATTCTTTAAAAAGTAGTGGGGCTTCTAACCAGACACGGCAATAGGAAGTTTTAAACGCCGTTCCGGAAAAAGCACAACCCACAAAAGGTATAAAGGCTATAGTTCCTAAAATATAATAAACAGTCATAGCCCAGCGCCAAGAAGTGAAAATTAATTTTAAGGGGCTACTAGCTTGGTACTCAATTTCATCATTAAGATCCACCCAAAACCACAAAGAAATAGGAATCAGAATCCGCGCCATCAAGCCAGAAATAAAACTTACCCCGAACCCACCGATCATCAAGTAAACCGTGATTGCCAACAAACTGGATACTCGCCAGTAAATCATTAATAGGCGTTGTATGCCTTCTGCTTTTTGCACAAACGCCCAAACCAATAGAAGCAAAGGAATAATAAGGCTAAATAATAGGGCTAATCGGTAGTCAATCCAAACAAACGGGCGAAACCAAACATCATTTTCCATAGTTTTTACCAGACTATAAAATTAAGCACCTATGACCAAAAACAAGCATCCAAATTCGGAATGCCTTATGTATTAGCTAGCTAATAACTGTACTTGATACCAAACAGTTTAATCAAAATAAAAATTTAGGAACTAGCCTAAGTGATATATATTTCAGATATCTATTTGGCAAAAAAACAAGCAACTCGAAGAGCCTAAACTTATATCTTGCGCCAATTAACAGTAGACTCAGGAAGAGTTTTGAAACTGCTTGGTACACCCTCACCCATCCCCAATTTTATAGGTGCTAGAGATTTATTCTTAGGAGAATAAAACCTCAAAGGTATCCTCCTCAAAGTTTTCAGCCATCAAGTCATTACTTAACACCCTCAATGAAGAGGAAGATAAGCAAACAGGGCTGAAGTAAGATTGGAGGTAAGGGTTGCTTGAAGGTACAAGATATCAGTTAATAGGTTCTGGTTGCTTGCGCGTAAGACGAAAAGAAAATTTTTTAATTTAATTTCTAGTCGTCATAAACCCGACACTCAGCAGCATCTGGGTTATCATCACAGTATTGTTCTAAGGAGTTTTTTGGTTTGTTTTGGCGCTGGTGGGAGGCTTCAGCTTGCAATTCTTCAACTGCATCCCAAGCCGCTGCACACTCAGCAGAGCTACTACCTGTACTGTCACAGACAGTACGAGCTTGTTCAACTTCTTCTTGGATTTTTTCTTGGATGTCGCTCATAACTTAGTCTCGTTGTGTGGTGTTAATACCAGTATAGAAAAAAGTCAAAAATGGCTATTTTTTCTTCTATCGTTCACCATTCTACCCACTTAGCTGTTAAGTTTAGTGTTTTAGTATGGTGATCCATAATTAATACAATAATGGGTGGCATATATACTATATCTATATTTATCTTTTAAGATTTTGTAGAGTCAGTACTACAAAAGTATAATCATACAATATATTTAATGCATCTAATAGGGTATGACAACCCTTGCTTCCTGGGATGAACAGGGCACTGAGAGGAGATAAATTTAGCTGGTGTCAACTCTTGTCAGATGCATTTCTTCCTCAGATTAAAAATCAAAAACTACTAGCCTAATAAGAGAAAGAAGCCTAAAACTCATGGCAGACCAAATGCAGTGGGCAAATGCCCTGTCAACCCGTCCTTCTTTGGAAGCAGCTGTTACAGATGTGGTAGAAAGGGCTGTCTCTTCATTAACCGCACCTGCTGATCTAGGGCTGGTATTTATATCTTCGGCTTTTGGGAGCGAGTATTCCCGCCTCTTACCTTTATTAGCTGAGAAACTTTCAGTTCCTGTACTCATTGGCTGTAGTGGTGGTGGTGTGATTGGCACAACAGCTAAGGGGCAAACCCAAGAACTGGAAGCAGAAGCATCACTCAGCCTGACTTTGGCTCACCTACCAGGGGTTGATCTGCAAGTCTTTCATATTATTGGTGAAGAATTGCCTGACTTGGATAGTTCACCCGATGCTTGGATAGATTTGATCGGTGTACCACGATCGCCAACGCCTCAGTTCATCTTGCTATGTGGTTCTTTCTCCTCTGGAATTAACGATTTATTGCAGGGGCTAGATTTTGCCTATCCTGGTTCTGTGACAGTGGGAGGACAGGCTAGCGCTGGGGGTATGAATGGTCGCATGGCCTTATTTTGTAACGATCGCCTGTATCGAGAAGGAACAGTGGGGCTGGCGTTGAGTGGTAATATTGCCTTAGACACAATTGTCGCCCAAGGATGCCGACCGATTGGTCAGCCATTGCAAGTTACGAAAGCCGAGCGCAATATTATCTTGGAACTAGATGAGCAAGTGCCGTTAGTAGTACTGCGAGAAGTGATTGCCAATCTCAGCGAGAAAGAACGGATGCTGGCACAACACTCTCTGTTTATCGGTTTAGCAATGGATGTATTTAAACCTTCTTTACATCAGGGAGACTTTTTAATTCGCGGCATACTAGGGGTAGACCCATCAGCAGGGGCGATCGCAATTGGCGATCGCGTTCGTCCTGGTCAACGGTTACAATTCCACCTGCGTGATGCCGAAGCTTCTGCTGAAGATTTAGAATTCCTCCTACAGCAGTATCAAAACCAACGAACTCCAGAAGCATCTGCTGTTGCTGCTTTAATGTTTTCCTGTGTAGGTCGTGGCGAAGGACTCTACGGTAAACCTAATTTTGATTCTGAGCTATTTGGGCGCTACCTCAAAGATATCCCTGTAGGTGGTTTTTTCTGTGGTGGTGAAATTGGCCCTGTCGGTGGTAGCACTTTCTTACACGGTTACACCTCAGTATTTGGGATTTGCCGCGCTTTAAGCAATAAGGAGAATGAGGTGGAATCATAAATTGTTCGCTTACTCCCTCATATCTCCAACTTGCTTATGCCTCAATCTTCTCCAGTAAAATTGTACTATTATTGTCAATTAGAGTGGGAGTGCCACCGGTCGCGATCGCACCATATTTTTGAATGTAGCGACGAACTTTGTGTGGAAACTGGGGGTAGTCTAACAAAGCATCCCCATCGGCAATAGTTGCCCAAAAGTCACGCAAACTTGGAGCTAGTTCTTCTGCTTGGGCTTTTGGTAAGTTTAAGGGAGGTAGAGTTAGCAGCTTCATCAAGAAAGGAAAAGAGCGATCGTTCATCCACTGCCGTGATGACTGTTGCAAGTTAGGAAAATTAGGCACTGATTCCACACGATGGGATAAAATTTGCAACCATTGCCTACCATAATGATCGCTGTGATACTCTAACACTCGATAAGGATGAGGATAGCTGACTAACGAACCAGTAGTGATATCGTATATCCCTTGCGAGCAGGCGACATCTTGAACATGTAAATGCCCTGTAAACACTAGACTGACTCCGTAGCGCCTTAGCAACTGCAATAGTTCCCGTGCATTCTCCAACATATAACGATTTGCCATTGGATGGCATGATTGATTGGGTAAATGCTCAACAACATTGTGATGCACCATTACTAGCACCAATTCATCATTGGCCGCCGCCAACACTTCTTCTAACCACCTTAGCTGTTTACTATCTAAACGCCCTATCTGCTGACCTTGGTCATTAAAAGAGTTAGAATTTAAACCAATTAGTCGAACTCCAGGCATTAATTGAGTAGTGTAGTAAAGTTGTTCAGGGTTGTTATAACCAAACTTGCGATAATAGTGAGGAAAATCAGCAAAAGCAATTGATTGTTCGTTTGCCATTAGCACGGGAACATCATGATTACCAGGAACAACATACACGGGAAAAGGTAGTTGAGCTAAACGTTTTTGTAACCAAGTGTGGTTAGCTGGTTCACCATGCTGGGTTAAGTCTCCTGGAAGTAAGAGGAAATCTAAATCGAGTTGTGTTAAATGTTCTAATGCACTTTCAAAAGCCGGAATACTGACTTCCACTAAATGAAATCGGCTGGGATGATCCCAGATTGTATGAGGAAGTGCGATATGTAAATCGCTAACTATGGCAAAACGAAAATTTAGAGTCATTGATTTCAGGATACTTTTAAAAGCAGAGTTAAAACAAGCCTTTTTCAAAGAGTATAACTTTTGCTTTGTCACCCTGTGTAGCAGCCCTTATACTTAACATTTATATACATTTATACTGGATGAAAAAATATCAAATTGTAGTTAATTCCATGAACGTAAAACTATAGATATAGATATTTACTAACTTAAGGCAGAAGACACAAATAATTAAGTTAAACTATTGATTATTGCTTATGATTCTATAATGCTGGTATCAAAAAAATAGTAGCTATAAAACAAAATCCTTTAATTTCACATTTAACTATAACTATTAATTTATAAATAGTGAAATTCAGTTATATCTTCTAGTTTAAGATGGAATTTGTGAGTAAATATCATTAAAAACTGGGCAGTCTTAATTTATATAAATGTAATAACCAGCTAGCAAGTTATCCACAAGTTTGATATTGTTATTTGCCTGATTATTTGAGATAACATATTGATTACCCCCAAAGCTATACATGGCGATACCCACCTCGCCATTTGATATTGTCACGCAAAGGAGAATCTATTTTGGCAGCTGTGCGAGTACGTCAACATGTTAATCCGCTTGCCCAAAAGTATCAAACGCCAGTGAGTTCCCTCGACTGGGAAGAAGTGTATGTGCAACCAAATCAACCGTTACATCTGGATATTGGTTGTGCAAGGGGACGATTTTTGTTGAATATGGCCAAGTTAGAACCGAACTGGAATTTTCTCGGTTTGGAAATTCGAGAACCACTGGTGGTGGAGGCCAATCAGGTGCGTTCTGATTTGGGTTTAACTAATCTCCATTACTTATTTTGTAATGTGAATCGCTCATTGCGATCGCTGTTATCTTCTCTTCCTATAGGAACTTTACAGCGCGTTACAATTCAATTTCCCGATCCTTGGTTTAAAACTCGCCATGCTAAACGACGAATAGTACAACCAGAATTAGTCGCAGATTTAGCACACTATCTGGCGCGGGGTGGAATTGTGTTTTTGCAATCCGACATAGAATTTGTGGCAATGGAAATGCGCGATCGCTTTGCCGAAAACCCCGCTTTTCAGAAAGTTGGTACAGAAGAATGGCTAAAAGAAAACCCGCTACCTGTCTCTACAGAACGGGAAATAGGTACTCAAAATAAGGGTGAAGCAGTTTATCGGGTTTTATTTATTAAAGGATAAGCTATAAAAGGAAACTCGTAATTGAACTAACTACTGTTTCTGAAAAAATTATGTTTCCTATTTTTTGCACCGATTAATTATTGGTTTGTACTAACTTTTTTAGAAATTCAAATAATTCGATAATTAGATTATCACATTCTGATACTTGTGGTATAGCCTCAACTTCAGAAATGTGCTACATATTTGTAATTTTTTTCATAAACAGGAACTGATTTGAACCAAAAAAATTCTTAGATTTAGTAGTTGTTATACAATTTCCAAAAATCGCATTTTCTATGAAAGTAGGTACTCAAACATTTGCCTTGTCACTGTTACTGACAATTTATTGTAGTGCGATCGCCTCTGGCGCTGCGCTCCGCGCAATCGCGCAAGTTCCATCTAGTTCTAACTTGACAGCCATCGAAAATGTGCAGGCGGCTAATCCCACAACGGTAGCTAAAAATAAATCTTGGCAAAATGCCCGACTAGTTCACACTCTACCTTCAGTTTCTGGTTATCCAATTTTGAGTCCTGACAGCCAAATTTTGGCAGCATACCGCAGAGGTGAACAAAAAAATGCTGACAATAGCGTCAGTCAGACTAATGAAAATATCATTACTTTAACAAATATTAATACAGGTAAAATAATTCATAATCTTACTTACAGATCACCCTCCGAAATTAAATCTCTAGTTTTTAGTCCAGACGGGCGCATTTTGGCAACCCAAAATTATCATCAAGGTGTTTTAACAATTAAACTCTGGAATGTAGCCACTGGGGAAGAAATCCAAACCTTAAGACGTATCGTCAAACCTAAAAGAATCCGTGGTACAGGTTCCGATCCTTCAGAAAATTCTGTAATTGCTTTTAACCCTGATGGTAATTCTTTAATTAGCTTTTCTGGTGGGAATCCTACAATTCAGGTTTGGAATGCTACTGCTAAACCAATAGCAGTGAAAGAAAGCAGTAATTTAGCTAAACTAACTCCTTTATTGGTGACACAGCAAGAAAATTCCCCAACCCAGCCTATCAATAAGCAAATACAAGAATCCGTAGCAAAAGACCGTCAACGCTATCCAGATGATGAAGTGCTGGATTACGATATTGTCACAGATGCACTTGATGCAGGTAAGAATTTTTTTGAGATTCAGCAACTGTTGATACAGCAAAGTAAGATGGTACAACGGTGGCGAAAGACTGAAGCCAAAAATATTTATCAAGCAAAGACAAATTACTATGTTAATTTAATTACTAAATTGCAAACTATCAGTTATATACATTTGCGTACTCGCCTTATTTTAGATGAGTTTGGTACAAATACCAGCGAAGGTAAGCAGGAATTTAAAGGACAAGGTTATTTAATTGAAAGCAGCAATAATAATTATTTGGTAGCTGATAGTAATAGCAACATAATAATTATGCAAATAAAAGATGGCAGTTATGATTTGAATACTAACCCATCTTTTCAAGACGTAACCCAAATTAAATTATTGATTAGCAAATTACTTAATCAAGGTTCCTTTAAATTTAATCTCACAGGACATACAGACGAAATTACCAGTTTTGCTTTTAGCCCTAATGGGCAAATTTTAGCAAGCGCCAGCGCTGATAAAACAATTAAGCTATGGAACTTGAAGACGGGCAAGTTACTTAATACTATCAAGGGTAATAATGCTTATGGTATTACTCAGATGGCTGTTAATCCTAACAATCAAGTGCTTGTTACTGCTGGAACAGAAGAAAACGCCATAAGAATGTGGGATTTAAAAACTGGTAAAATTGTCCGCAAAATCGCAATAAATGGTTTTGCTAATTCTATACGTTTTAGCAAGGATGGTAATCAATTACTAATTATATCTAATAGACCTTTTGATAGTATGCAAGTTGAGGTCTGGAATGCGAAAAATGGTAAGTTGATTCATCGTGGTTCTGCAATTGGCGCTTCTAAAAACACTTATGTGGGAATTGACATTAGCCCTGATGGAGAAACTTATGCTGTGACCGGAGAGGGTTCGTATTTGCCGTTACAAGTTAGAGATTTAATGACAGACAAAACTATTGTTAACTTTGGCAAAAATGAAGACTGGGTGTTTTACACCAAAGATAGCAATACTTTAGTAACAGGAGGAAGAGAAGGAATTAAAATTTGGCAGTAAGAAGTTACCCCCAACTAAATATGCGTTTGGGGGTTTCGTTGATGGTTAATATTGTAATTAATATTTAAGTTGTATATTCGGCATTAATTTTTACGTAGTCATAACTCAAGTCACAACCCCAAGCTTTACTTGAACCATGACCATTACCCACGCTAAGTGCAATAATTACGGGATTGTCTACCCTTTGCGCTTTAATATTGCTTCTATCCACTGACAAATCATTACTATTATTTGTAGCAACGAAGTCTTGGGGTAGGGAAGAATCGGCAGCGGTTTGTTTTAAATATGCACTCGCTGCTGCACGGTCAAATGGCAGAGGTTGGCCATTTTCTAAAAGTAAAAAATCTCCAAGCTTAATTTGCAGATTATCTTGCTCAAAGGGTACACCTGCACGTCCGGCGGCGGCGGCGATGCGTCCCCAGTTGGGGTCACGGCCAAAGATTGCAGATTTAACTAAGGATGACCCAGCAATGGTTTTGGCGATTTGGCGGGCGGAGAGTTCGTCATGGGCCCCAGTCACTTGCACTTCGATGAGACAAGTTGCGCCTTCGCCATCACGGGCGATCGCTTTGGCTAAATGCTGACATACTGCTGTTAACATCGCTTCTAATTTTTCCGCTTCGTGTCCCATTTCCATGATGGCTGGGGTGCGAGATTGCCCATTTGCTAGAGCGATTAAGCTGTCGTTGGTGCTGGTATCACCATCAACGGTGATCGAATTGAAACTTCTATCAGCCGCCCGACTCAACATTTGTTGCCAAAGGGCTGGTGAAACAGCTGCATCACAAGTGACAAATGCCAGCATGGTTGCCATGTTGGGATGAATCATGCCAGAACCTTTGGCAATGCCACCAATCCGCACTGGGCGATCGCCGATAATTGTTTCTAGGGCAATAGATTTGGGCACTAAGTCTGTGGTGATAATCGACTTGGCAGCTGCATCGGAACCTGTTTCTGATAGTGCGGCTATCAGTTGAGGAATTCCTGCTTTGAGTTTATCCATTGGTATTCGCTGCCCAATCACCCCAGTCGAAGCCAATAATACAGATTCACTAGGAATGTTTAGAGCTTGGGCTAATGCCATAGCTGACTCTAGGGCATCTAACCAGCCTTGGCTACCTGTGGCGGCGTTTGCTTGTCCAGCATTGCAAAGAATCGCCCTAGCACTATGCTTGGCTTGCAAACGTTGGCGACAATAATCTACGCAGGCAGCTTTAACTTGGCTAGTGGTGAACACACCAGCCGCGATCGCTTCCACGTCTGACAATATCAAAGCTAAATCGGGCAATCCCGAAGGTTTGAGACCTGCGGTAATTCCTGCTGCCCGATATCCCCTTGGTGCTGTGATACCACCAGTAATTTCTTGCCAGTCTGCCATGATTCTTACCCCACAACTCTATAGTGGCTTGACTGGCGATTATATCAAGTCTTACTCATCAGTTAGTAAGCAGTTGTTAGTTATTAATACTACTCAGTTGATGCCAGATGCTTGAAGCTGACTTCATAAAAATTGAAAAAGGAGAGCTATCTAAGCAGCTCTCCAGATCATCAGGGTGCATCTACATAACATATTATACCCACTTCTTATTCTAAGGGCAAGACCCTCTTAATAGATTCTTCATGAAAAACTGATGAAGTTGGTCTTGAGGTTAACACGAGTCTACATAAAAATAAAGAAGAGAGCTACTTAAGCAGCTCTCCAGATCATCAGGGTGCATCTACATAGCACAGTATATCATTTTTTGCATGAGTGTCAACACCCAACTTTTAGGTTCTTTTTTCAAATTTATAATGAAGATAATTCTAGAACTATAACAAAAAAGAGAGTCACTTAGGAACTCTCCAAATCATCAGGGTGCATTTAAATATCACAATGTAACATTTTTGGAATGTGGGGCAATACCCCATAAATAGTTCTTTTGTATAATTTGCTATCAAATTTTGACTCAAAATGTTTAAATAAGTATAAAGATAGCTTCTTCAATAGCTATTTAGCACATAGACTGCCAACTGATAACAGACTTTAGCAATTTAAGCCCAAGGGGTATGACCCATCTTTATAAACTCTTTTTATAATGCTTGTGTGAAGAAAGGCGCTAAATGAGTGCTGAGTGCTGAGTGCTGAGTAAAAAGAGTAAATAAATTTAGTAGTTCCTTTTGTTCAGGAGTCATTACTCGTTACTCAGCACCACAGAACAAGCTTTTCTGTTTGTGCGATCTGGTTGAAAGGAAAGCTAAGAATTTAGTTTCTTTTCTACTAATTCATTAGTCAGCTTAGGATCGGCACGTTTGGCAGTCTTTTTCAAAACCTGCCCAACAAAGAAGCCTTTGAGGTTAGTGTTACCGTTGCGATACTTTTCTAATTCTTTGGGGTTTGCGGCTATCACTTCATCAACGATGGGTTCTAACACGCTAGGATCGGCGATTAGTTCTTGTCCCGCAAAAGCTTTTTCAGGAGAAATTCCTGCAAGCAAATCTGGTAACTTTTGTTTAGCTTGTGCGTTGCTGATTTTACCTTGTTCAATCCTAGTAATCACATCAGCTAGATTGTTGGGAGTCAAGGCAATTTCGCTAATAGTGAGTTTTTGTTTATTGAGATATGCGGCAATATCTTGAGTAATCCAGTTAGCAGCCGCTTTGGGATTTGCACCTGCGGCGATCGCGGCTTCAAAATAATCAGCTACTGGACGATCTTCTGTCAACACTCGCGTATCGTAAGCCGAAAGCCCCAACTCAGTTTCATAACGATGGCGTTTTTGTGCAGGTAGTTCTGGTAATTCACTGCGCCAATGTTCTAATTGTTCTGGGGAAACTTCTATTGGTGCTAAATCTGGTTCAGGGAAATAGCGGTAATCGCTAGAACCTTCCTTAGTCCGCATACTAATTGTGCGTTGCGAACCTTCTTCCCACAGACGTGTTTCTTGGATAATGCGATCGCCTCCTTCTACTGCGGCAATTTGGCGTTCAATTTCGTATTCAATCGCCCGTTGAATGGCGTTGAATGAATTCATGTTTTTAATTTCTACTTTCGTGCCAAACTCTTCTTGTCCTACAGGACGGATGGAGATGTTGACATCACAGCGTAGAGAACCTTCTTGCATATTGCCATCACTCACACCGAGATATCGTAGAATTCGGCGTAGTTCTTGGGCATATTCAGCAGCTTCTTGTCCAGAACGCAGATCGGGTTCTGAGACAATTTCTACCAATGGCACACCTGCGCGGTTGTAATCTACTAAAGAATAGGTAGAACCAGAAAGACGTTCGCTTCCAGCGTGTACCAATTTACCTGCGTCTTCCTCCATGTGCAGACGTGTAATGCCGATGCGTTTGCGGGTAGGATTACCATCAGCATCTACCAACTCAATTTCTAACCAGCCATGTTCTGCAATTGGCAGATCGTATTGAGAAATTTGGTAATTTTTCGGTAAATCAGGATAAAAATACTGTTTACGGTCAAATTTGCTATATTTTGCAATTTGGCAATTCAATGCCAAACCTGCTTTGACAGCGTATTCTAAGACTTTTTCGTTGAGTACAGGTAAGACGCCAGGTAAACCCATACAAACTGGGTCGATGTTAGTATTGGGGTCACCACCGAATGCTGTAGAACTGGTAGAGAAAATCTTGGTGTTGGTACTCAGCTGACAATGGGTTTCTAAACCAATAATCGCTTCGTACTCAGTTTTTACGGTTGTAGCAGAAGTCATAAAAATCAAAAACTGGGCATAATCTTTCTTTAGGGTACTATTGTAGCTGCGTCGTTAGCTGCGCTGAATTTTTAAACAGTAGTGATTGCTGAGTTAAAAGCATAGGGATTTCCGACTTTACTCAACTCAGTCCTCAGAACTCAAGAGTTGGAGTTTGCGATCGCCTTTGGCGCTACGCTCCGCGCAATCGCTGATAAATTCTCTGTAATCTATACGAAGAGTTCAGCTTTTTATCTGAAGAAATTGTTAAAAACCAGCTAACTGATTATCAAAATCCATACGCGAAAACTAGTAGGCTGATTGTTAAATATAAACGTTGAAGTATGGGTTATAACTGTAGTTATTTTAACCATTAGACATAAAAACTTTGTTTATGCAACTACGTCTAATTGCTGCAACCCTTCTACTCAGCTTAACTTCTCCAACGTTCATATTTCATACTTCACAACAAGTTATAGCCCAAGCACCAACGTCAACACAAGAAGAAAAGATTACAGAGGCAATTACTCTCAATAATAACGGTGCAGGTCTGGTTTACAAAGATTTAGTTGGTTTAGAGGACTTGCAAGCAGGGTTAGAAATGTTCCAACAGGCGTTAGCTATTTTCAAAAAATACGGCGCTAAAGCCGGGGAAGCCAACAGCCTTGACAATATTGGATATGTGTATCTGCGTAAAGGTGAATATACCAAGGCGCTGGAGTTCTTGCAGCAGTCTTTAGCGATTCGCAAACAAACACGCGATCAATGGATATCTCTCTTCTACATAGCCGAAGCTTATACCAATTTGGGTCAGTATCAAAAAGCGTTAGATGCTTATCAACCAGCCTTAGGCATTCTTAGAGAACTGCAAGCAGCTAATCCAAAAGACTCTAGCTACTCTACCAGCCAAAAAATTATGCTCACTGATACGGGGGCATTGTACTTCAGAATGGGTCAGTATCAAAAGGCTCTGGATTTTTATCAACAAGCTTTGGCGATACAAAAAGCAAATAGCGATCATATTGGTAGCGCCGATACTCTAAATAATATTGGAGTCGTTTACATCAATTTAGGTAACTACACTCAAGCACTAGACTCTTATCAAAAAGCTTTAAGCACTGTCCAAGACTTCTGCTATAAAGAGAAATTAACTTGCTTTTATGGCACAGAAGCAGCAATTTTAAATAACCTTGCAGGTGCATACTTTAGCTTAGGTCAATACCAAAAATCCTTAGATTTGGCGGAAAAATCCTCAACTATTTATAGAAAATTTCGCACTGGTGAATATAAGGGAGCAACTAAACAAGATATAAAGTTACTTTATGATGCTTTGGGACAAAACCCCCAAGCTTTGCAACAAGTTACTAATCGCGCTAATGTTGGTGATGCTTTTGGTAAAGACTCCTTTCAATTTCAAGGCGAAGCACTTAACCTCAACAATATTGGACAAATTTACTTTAGCCAAGGTAAATATGAACAAGCACTTAAGCTATATCAACAAGCTTTAGATATTTATAAAGCTAACAAATATCCAGCAGGTATTGCTGTAACTCTCAATAATATTGGGCGTGTTTATAGTAATACAGGTAAATATAGCCAAGCAATCGAGTCCAATCAGCAGGCTTTGACTAATTATCAAGCAGTAGGCGATCGCACTGGCGAAGGTGTAACAATTAGTAATCTTGGACAGATATACCAAAAACAAAATCAATATGAAAAAGTTTTAGGACTTTATCAGCAAGCTTTAGCAATACACCGCGAAGTTAGCGACAAAATTAGTGAGACTGCAACTCTGAAATATCTGGGAGATGTACTATCTAGCCAAAATCAACCGCAACTAGCGATCGGATTCTACAAACAATCAGTCAACCTTACCGAAACAATTCGTCAAAATTTACGCGTTGTACCCAGTGATATTCAACAATCTTACACAGAAACTGTTGCTGAAAGATATCGCCGATTAGCTGACTTATTACTCAAGCAAAATCGTTCCGCAGAAGCTCAACAAGTTTTAGATTTATTGAAAATCCAAGAAGTAAATGATTTTATTGGTAATTGGCGTGGAAGTTCCGAAAAAATAGTAAATACTCCCAAAGTAGGGAATCCTCAAAGAGGAGTTAATACAGAAACGCAACAAAAGCTGCCTTTACGACCTCAAGAGCAAGAGATTTCTCAAAAATACAGCGTCCTACAAGACAAAGCAATTCTTTTAGGTAAAGAACTTACAAGTTTGCGACAAATGAATCCCAAAGAACGCTCATCAACGCAAGAAAAGCGTATTGCCGAATTAGTGAAACTAGAGCAACAAATTACTGCTGAGTTTAACAAGTTTATTAAAAGTCCTTCTGTAGTAGCGTTAGTTCAGCAATTATCAGTGGCTTCTGGACAAGAAAATCTTAGTTTAAGACAGCTAAACTCTATTCGGGAGAATTTGCGCCAGTTAAATCAAAAAGCAGTCTTACTTTATCCGTTAGTTTTAGAAGATAGATTAGAGTTAGTCATTGTTACGGCAGATGCACCGCCAATTCATCGCACAGTACCAGTTAAGCAAGAAGAGTTAAATAAGGTAATTCATGAGTTTCGCCAAACAATTCAAGTTACACATAAAAATGTTAAAAATCCAGCAAATAAGTTATACAATTGGTTAATTAAACCAATAGAAAATGACCTAAAACAAGCAGATATTAAATCAATTATTTATGCACCGGATGGGCAATTAAGATATGTTCCCTTGGCAGCATTATATGACGGCAAAGATTGGTTGATACAACGTTTTATTATTAACAATATTACATCTGCTAGCTTAACTAAATTCGATAACAAACCAGAGAAAAATATCAAAATTTTAGCTGGTGCTTTTACAAAAGGTGATTACACAGTAAAATTTGGCAGTCGTGAAGAGATATTTAGTGGTTTAGAGTTTGCTAAACAGGAAGTAGAAACTTTAGCTAAAACAATCCCAGGGACTAAAATATTATTAGATAATAATTTCAACCCTCCAGCCACAATTCCTCAGATGAATGATTACAAAATCGTTCATTTGGCGACTCATGGGTTACTTGTTAAAGGTAGTCCAGAAGATTCATTTATTTTATTTGGCAATGGAGAACGTGCGACTTTACGAGATATAGAAAATTGGTCTTTACCAAATGTAGAATTAGTAGTTTTGAGTGCTTGCCAAACTGGTTTAGGCGATAAATTAGGTAATGGGCAAGAAATTATTGGTTTAGGATACCAGATTCAATTAACAGGAGCCAAAGCATCTATTGCTTCATTGTGGTCTGTATCTGATGGCGGAACCCAAGCTTTAATGAATGTATTTTATAAAGTATTACAAGCAGGTAATACTACAAAAGCTGAAGCTTTGCAAAAAGCACAACTTGCCTTACTCACAGGTGATTATTTAGAAAATGGTAAGAAGCAAGCTAATGCTTCAACTACTGAGGCTGCAAATGAGTTTCGTCATCCCTACTATTGGGCACCCTTTATATTGATTGGTAATGGGTTGTAATCATTAAATTTTTGTTCATTAATAGACTTATTGCAAAAATCCGAATATTAGTAAAAGAACAGTTGCACATAGATAAACACAGATAAATATCGGTGCTTATCTGTGTTTATCTGTGGTTTTATATAAAAAACATAAACTTATGCAAGAAAACTATTAATGAGGATTTTACGCCTCATGCTTCGACCCAACCTACAAAATTTATTGCAATCTAACTTGATTTACCTGTAATTGTAAATGCTGCCCAGTAGTAAGGGTGGGAGAAAAGTTTTTGTTCAGGCGTAATTTTACTAGTTCTATACATTTGCGTTGCTATATGCGTCCTAACTTTTAAATCATCATAATGTAAATTATTTAATAAATTCTCATACCATTTAGTCAGTTCAATTGCAGTTATTTCCTTCAACCATGTTGTGACTTCAGTTAATGTAGTTGCTGCCGATTTATCTGGCTGTAACCGTCGATAAAATTCTATGATTACTAAGTCATTGGCAAACGATTCTACAGTCCAAAGAGTATTTATAACCAGAGGAACTCCACCACTTAGAAAAGCATAAGCTAAATTTACATATTCGTTGGTGATAATGGGATTGCTAATAGTTGTAGTTTCACAAGCCGATAATGTAACCAGGTTGTAACTGACTAAAGTTTGTTGGCAGATTTCTTCTAAAGTAAGTTTGTCGTTATCGGTTAAAGCCAATTCTGATTTCTTCGGCTCGCTGAAATTGTTAATGATATGCCCCGTAAAGTGAAATACATTGTAATCATCAGTTAAGGCATTTAGGACATTATTCTTATTAGCTTGTTCTCCCTGAATACGTTGGCAATTAGCAAACATTTGGCTAACAATTTCAGATTGCAGTTTGGCAAATTTCAGTGGAGGATAACCTGTGGTGTTGGGATGCTCCACACTAAGTAAGAATTGATTTTGTTTATGCCATGCTGGTTCAGCTTTTGCTGTTAATCCTATTTGGATACTTGGCAGATAAGTAATGGTGCAATTAGCCTCGACAGTTGGCCAATCTTCTGGAATAGGGGAACAGAGATGAAAAAGCGCATGGAGAGGCAATCTGTGCAAGTCGCGGTGGGGCATTAAAATCAATTGAGTAATGCCTTCGAGTTCCTGAACGATTGTGGAAATGTTGAGGATATTTTTTAGCTGTAACAGCCTTGCTTCCATATCCATGTACCAGGAATGGTTGCTTTGATGCTGTTTGTCTTGAGATTGGCTGCTATATTCCTGGTATTGTTGATTCCATTCTTGTAGCCAATCTTCAAAGGCCATCAAACGTCTGACTGCTTCAGGTAGGCGCAATTCATGCGAACCTATAGGAGCTTCTCCTAAGTGAATCGCCCCCTCATCTTGTATAGGTGTAAACAAGAGGATGGGCGAAGGAGCTTCGTCTTTAAGAATAAAGGTTTGTAGGGAAGTTGGGCTAATGTGCCAATAAATAATTGCTGTTTTAGGATTGAGCAACTGCTGAATTGCAGAATAGTTTGGTGCGTAAGTTTGCTCCTCCCAACCCAAAAGTAGCCAGTTTAAACAAGCATTTTTACCTTGTTCGGCAATTTCCCAAGCTTCCACCAAGTCACCGTAGTTTACAGCTAAATCAACAGCTAATTGCCCAAATCCTGCAAATTTCAGGGCTAGCTGTCTTTTACTATCATCAGGGCGAGTTGATTCACTCAGCAATTGTTGAAGTAAATCGCTACCGTATTGTTGTAATTCTTGTGCTTGTTCTGTTTCGCCCAAACCTACAAGTGTTTTGATTAGAGATTGCAATACTTCTAGATGTAACTGAGGAAAATCTTCGCTGGTGAGCGTTAATAGTGCCTGATTGTACTCATCTACAGCTTTTTGCCAATGACTGCGGGGTGTGGAATTATTCTTACCTTGTTCATAATAAGTATTAGCGATCGCCAGATGTAATCTGCCCCATCCTTCAGGGTGAGTGTCCGGGCGAACGTATTTCAAGCCTTCCTCGTAGCTAGCTAATTTTCCTTCATAGCCGCCTTGCTTTAATGCTTGATTTGTAGATGTAATGCCAGTAAACAAACTTAACAAAGTCTCAGGATGAATTAAACTGCCAGCAGCAGTACCGCGACCAATCCAAGCTTCCCAATAGTCAAGTTTAATTTGCAAAGCACTGTCATAAGAGGCGATCGCTTCTGCAAACCGCCCTAAATGAAACAGCGCGATCGCCTGGTTGTACCAAGCTAAGTGGAAATCGGGTTTAATTGCTATAGCTTTACGGTAAGAAGTAATAGCTTCTTCACGGCGTCCTAAGTTATCCAACGCCACACCGCGGTTATACCAAGCTAAGTAAAAGTCGGCTTGAATTGAGAGTGCTTTATCCCAAGAGGTGATTGCTTCTGACCAACGTTTTAAATTAAATAGCACTACACCCCGATCAATCCAGACTTCATGATAGTCGGGTTGAATTTCAAGAGCTTGATCGTAAGATGCGATCGCATCTTCATGTTGCTCGCCCACAGCCAAAGCTATACCTCGGTAATACCAGTTTTCCTGATCTTCTGGTTGCAGAAGTAGGGCTTGGTCGTAACTGGAAATTGCTTCCCATAATCGCCCTAACTTCAGCAGTGCTAAACCTCGGCTAGACCAAGCATCTGCGAAATCGGGTTTGATTTCAATGACGTGTTCAAAAGAAGCGATCGCTTGATCAAATTCTCCTAATTCACCTAAAGTTCCACCTTTGTTGTACCAAGCTTTGTAGAAATCGGGTTTCAATTCTATGGCTTTGTCGTATGAGGCGACAGCTTCTACAAAATGTTCTAAATGAAATAATGTCAAGCCTCGATTAAACCAGTATTCATAAAAATTAGGTTTTAGTTCTATGGCTTGGTCGTAGGATGCGATCGCTCCTAATAAATCTCCAGTTTTGGCTTGCTGAAGACCTTGGTAAAACCATGCTTGCGCCCGATCAATTTTTGGCTCAGTAACTAATTGCGAATTCTTCTTACGAATTGCCAGTTCGGAAGCAAGTTCTTGGACTAGGTTGGTACTCTGATCTAACCTCACCAACAACTCATCAAAAGCGTCTGCAACTTTTGGCTCTAATTTCGCCAAAGATTTATCCCACTTCTGTTCTTCTAATGGTCTTTCTTCTTCTTGTGTGGGTGGAATCTGAATATTCTCTTCTATAAAAGAAGTGAGGAGCGCGTCTTCTGGAGAGGGAGTAAGAATATTATCTAAGGCTGTGGTTTCGGTTTCCTCTTCTGGCTCTGAGAAAATCTCAAATAACTTGTCGATTTCATCTTCTTCAGCTTCCGTTTCTTCTGTAATAGAAGCGAGAGTATCATCTGGGATTGTTGTTTCCTCAGCTTGTTCTGCTACCGATTCAGAAAACAGATCTAATAACTTGGCGATCGCATCTTCTTGTGAAGTAATGGGGAGAGTCGGTGACGTTGTATTTTCGGCATCTTCGCCTTGATATTCCCATAACACTTCCTCTATATTGCCCGTCCATGCTTCCTCAACAGAGGCCATTTCGGGTAATGGGATTGTGGTTTGAGTCTCTTCCTCCTCGTACTCCCATAACCGTTCGCCTAGCTTACGCATCAACTCCTGCCCAGGAGTGTTTAAAAGGCTTTCTTCGGGCGTTGTGGTTTCAAATTCATCAAACTCGACTGGATGATCTTGCTCCTCAATCTCTTCATAATATGTTGCTGAGTTTCGCGTTAACAGCCTGATGCCAATGTCATAAGCAAGTTCTCCGATTCTGCCAATACCAAGTTCGCCCAGTTGTATCATCTGGGATGCTAAATGTTGGTTTGGTGCAGGTGAATTGAATAATTTTTCGCCAAAGCTCAACAGCCAATCTATCCAGCGATCCTCATTAATGCGATTTTCCATCCGTTGCAGATACTTTAGCGCCCACTGCTTTCCTCGTGCCTGATGCACTCCTTCCAACAGTTGGGTAAATAAAAGTTCTAGATCCCCATTAGTCAATTCGGGTGGTGACCCTACCACCCTGTATCCGTTTGCAGCATTTAGAGAACCATTCTGCTGGTTTTCATCGGGACGCTGTACAAGTTTTTGAAGCCGCTGAATTAGACGCCTGAGCATCTGCCACACTCTTGGATTTTGTTTAACCTAGATTGTAGCCAGCGTTGTCATAAAAAGATCATGAATTACGTAAAAACCCAACGCCTGTTTCTGTAAATCTTTAAAAAAGTACACACAATTGTTGTAGTTAGTATCTTCCGCTACACCTAAGTTAATTACCTTGAGATAGTGCAGACGGGACTTTGAGCTTTTTTGTCTTAAACCCAGTCAAGTTAAGATTCTGTTTGATCTGTAGCTGATTCATTAGCAGCATAAAATTGATTGACCAGTGCTTGGACAATAACTTGCGGATCATCTGTCTCCAGCCCCAACTGTTGGGCGACCTGCTGACATAATTGTTCATCCTGCTGCAACATAATAAACAACTCTTCCAAGGTAATGGTTTGGTAGTCTCCTTGTAAAAGGTTTTCTCCTGTATCTGCTTCACCTGCTATCGGATAGCTTTCTTCAGGTAGCGATGGGTTGCTGACAGCATCCGGCCCTGCATATTCCCAGATTGGTTCGCCTTGATTGCGTGTCAAAACTTGCATACCAATATCATAGGCAACGTCTCCGACTTCACCTACACCCAACTCACCCAGTTGTACCAGTCGCGCCGCCAATTCGTTATTAGGTGTAGGAGATGCTAGCAATCTTTCACCTAACAGCCGTAACCATTCCACCCAGCGTTCAGTTGTAATGCGATGTTCAATATTATGCAGCCACTTCTGCGCCCACGCTTGTCCTCGTGCTTGATGCACTCCTTCGAGAAGTTCGTTGAAGAGAAATTCCAGATCTGTATCACTTAGCGGTGGCGCTGGTTCTTTTGGGACATCTCTCCTAGCTTGGGAGGGAGTTTGTTTCCCACCAAACAAGCGCTGAAAAAATCTTTTAAGCCACTGAACAAGCCGCCTGAGCATCTGCTGCACCATTGAGTATTAGTTACCCTAAGATTGTAGCGATCGCACTGTACTATAGCGTCAATCAAGTCAATAATTAATGTAGAAATGCTGCCCCAATTGGTCAGGCTACTCACAGCCAAGAATGCTCATTTGTTAGAATAGAAGGCCACTACAATGACGCAAAGCGTTTAGTTCTGGGTAGTTTAGAATAGTTAAATCTCGAACTCGCCTGGGTGCTGCAATCCATGTCTTACGAACCCCTGCACCACAAGTATCGCCCAAAGAGTTTTGCGGAACTAGTGGGTCAAGAGGCGATCGCTACCACCCTCACTAACGCGATCCGCTCATCCAAAATCGCTCCTGCTTATTTGTTTACCGGCCCCAGAGGTACAGGAAAAACCTCTAGCGCCCGGATTCTAGCCAAATCTCTCAATTGTCTACAAAGCAATCAACCCACTGCTGAACCCTGTGGCGTGTGCGATGTTTGTCAGGGAATCACTAAGGGCTACTCTTTAGATGTAATTGAAATCGATGCAGCTAGTAACACTGGTGTCGATAATATCCGCGAAATTATCGAAAAGGCACAGTTTGCCCCTGTGCAATGTCGCTACAAGGTTTATGTGATCGATGAGTGTCATATGCTCAGTAACCAAGCATTTAATGCGTTACTGAAGACACTTGAGGAACCACCAAAACACGTAGTTTTTGTCTTAGCGACAACCGATCCCCAGCGAGTATTGCCAACAATTATTTCTCGCTGTCAGCGGTTTGATTTTAGACGCATTCAATTAGAGGCGATGGTGAAGCATTTGAGTGTGATCGCCAGCAAAGAAAATATTAATATTTCGCCAGAAGCTGTAACCTTGGTAGGCCAAATTGCTCAAGGAGGATTGCGCGATGCAGAAAGCCTACTTGATCAATTAGCACTGTTGGCTGGTGAGGTAACGCCGGAGAAAGTTTGGGATTTAGTCGGTTCGGTCAGTGAACGAGATTTATTGGCGCTTTTAGGTGCGATCGCTCAAAATCACCCAGAGGCTGTTTTAGACTCTACTAGAGCAATCTTAGATCGTGGTCGAGAACCGCTAACTATTCTCCAAAATCTTGCTGCTTTCTACCGTGATTTACTCATTGCCAAAACTGCCCCTAATCGTCAGGATTTAGTTGCTTGTACTCAGCAAACCTGGAAAGCACTAGTTGAGTGTGCCCAACAGTTAGAAATAAGTACAATTTTGGTGGGACAGAAACACCTACGAGAAGCAGAACTGCAAATTAAAAACACCACTCAACCGCGTTTGTGGTTGGAGGTAACATTCCTCGGATTGTTACCGAGTGCGAATGTTCAACCACAAGCCTCAACTATCTCACCGCGAGTTAACACAGCTGCTGTATCTCCCAGCTATTCTCCAGCAGTTGCTCAAAATCACCAAGTTTCTGCACCGCCTCCAGTTGATTCACAAACAAATCAGAGTCCTCCGGCAGTTACCCAAAATCACCAAGTTTCTTATCCGCCAACAAATCACAATTTAGCGGCTAACTCAGTTTCACCACCCACCCCAGAGCCTGTATCTATTCCTGCCCCACCTGCAATAATTGAACCAGTAACCTCAGAAGCTGTTGAAGAAGCACACTATGACTTAACTCAGGTTTGGCAACAGGTGTGTGCTAATTTTCCACCTTCCAGGCAAGCTTTACTAGGGCAAATGTGCCAGCTAATAGAGTTTAACGGGGCAGTAGCGCGTGTTGCTGTTAGAGGTGCAAAATGGTATGAAAAACTTAAATCTGATCTGCCGATGATGAAGGCAGCTTTCCAACAGACTTTTCAGCGTGAAGTTCAGGTAAATCTGGAACAAGTAACCTCTGCAACTCCTACCTCAGCTAGAAGAAACCCTTCGCCGCAAGACTCTGCTCGCGTTCAGCAGCCAGCTACATCCAAGTATGAGAGGCAAATTCCGTCTCCAGCGCCACAACCAACACCAGCACCAGGTAAAATCGAGCCAGTGGCGACAAATACGGGGATGGTACAGACTTTGCCTCCGCCGCAACAACCCCAAACACCCGTACCTGATTCCCAAACTGATGAAGTTGCAGACGCAGCCCAATGTCTGGCAAAATTTTTCGACGGTCAAATCATCCGCTTCTTGGATAATGCAATAGACTTGTCCGAAAATGTTACTTTGCCTGAGTCGGTATATGAATCAGATGATGATGATGATTAATTAGAGATAGAAAAAAATGAAGGATGAAAAATTTCTCCTTCATCCTTTTTACTTTAGACTTTCTCAGCGCCTGTATGGACGGTTTTCACCCATTTTAGGCGTTTTGGTTGTACTGACATTCGGGCAGTGGTACTGCTGATCACCACAAGCCAGTGGAACATATATAAAGTTCCGCGTAGCGTCTGAAGCAGCAGGAGAAAATATGTAGAAACCTGGGATTTTGGCTCTTTACTAATCCGCGTTAGACCCCTAAACATCCCTAGCACTGACATAGTAACTGACAAGCTAGTGATTGGAGCTAACATTGGCGGACGATGCCGGGCGATCGCCATTAATAAATCTGGTATCGCTGCTGTCGGTAAGATATACATAATGATCATAAAGACTAGCAGATCCCAGCTTTTCCTCGTCCCCATACGGTTTTTGAGGATTAAATCCCAATAATCTAAATAGCGCTGATATCCGCCTTCTGCCCAACGGTTACGCTGATGCCAGAGTGCGATCGCATTTGTCACGCCCTCTTCTTCTACCGCTGGATAAAACACACATTCAATATCCCAGTTATCTAAATGTAAACGCAGCGTCAGATCCAAATCATCAGTGATAGTTTCTTCATTCCATCCGCCGCAGCTTTCCAAGGCTGTGCGCCGGACAAATTGGCCGTTGCCTCGCAATTCGCCTATACCGCCAAGGGCAGTCCGCTGTTGCTGAAAATAGGTATCAACGGCCATTTCTGCCATTTGACCCTTAGTCCAAAAATTTTCCTTGGCGTTGGCGATTGATTTTCGCACCTGCACCGCCCCTACCTGTTCTCTTTGAAATAAAGGTACTACCTGTAGCAACAGATCTGATGATACTTGGGCATCGGCATCAAACACTGCTACAATTTCGCCTTGAGTCAGCGGTAGCACCTGATTCAATGCCCCCGACTTACCACCAGTAGCTTGTGCTGATCGCCTGAGAATTTTGAGTTGCTTGTATTGCTTTGCCAGTTCTGTTAGTAACTGCGGTGTGCTATCACTGCTGTGATCGTCAATTATCCAGACTTCGTACTTTCCATCTGGATATTCCAGACTGCAAAGACTTTTGACTAATCTGCCAATTACTGCTTCCTCATTTTTCGCTGCCACTAACACAGATACAGAAGGGAAATCTCCCTCTACTTGTTTTAGATGACGGCGAGGTCTGGCAAATACCACCTCTAAGGCATGAATACCTAAGATAGTAGTCAATCCCAGTACAAATATATACCCCCAGGAAATTAAATGCAGGGCGATCGTGCTACTCCAGACAACAGTCAAAACTAGAGCTGCTTTGCGTCTGCGTCCTTGAAACCGGAATGGTAGAAACAAAGGTTCTGCCTCTACCTCTGACTCCTCGGTTGCTGAGAGGTCAGACAACAGAGAGTTGAGCGGATCAAGCTCGTTGCTAGAATCGTTTTCGGGCCAGAAATTCGCTGGCATAGGTTACTTGTTTCAAAAACCAGTATTTGTCTACGCCCATAAAGAAGCTGGAAATCAGGTAACAACATTCACCCTTGATTAAAGGGGATGTTTAAGTGTTATTGCCCCCAGCTTCAATAAAAGCCAATGCGACCCTATTGTAACTGACATTCTTATATTTCTTCACAGTAGCTTTTATTGCTCATCCGATTACCGGGGTTTAGTCTTCATCACATGGTGCTAGTGGAATGCAGTCAAATCCAAATTTCCCCATCGCTTCATCTCCTTAGTATGTGTAAACAGAAACTTTTTGGGAATACTTACTATTGACACCCACTGACATCTCCAGTTGTCGACTAACTTGAGGAATATTCAACGATGTCTATTGAGCAACTCCAGCCAGCCAGCCAGCAACAAGCAAGTGTTTACTTACCCTACATTCAAGGCAGCAAGCGCAATTTTTTACCCTATGCTATCAGTCTCTATCAAAAAGGTGTTTTGGAAGGACAGCGCAAAATAGAAGCCAGCGACAATATTCCCTTTGTCGCCACCTGGAATGTTGCCAGCCTACCTTCAGACTTAACGCGTTGTCGAATACAGTTTGATGGCGATGCTGAACTAAGTTATGAACTGATGATGGCAAGTTTCGAGTTTATTAGTTATTTAATTGAATTGATGGACAACTATAAGCGCCATCGCGTAACCGATTTTTCGCAAGCTTTTTATCGCAAGCTGCTGCGTGTAGATGAATAAAGCCACCTTAAGCGCCAAAAACTAATAATTATGGATATTGGTAATCCTATCGCCCGAAAAAGCCCCTATTATCAGCCCTACACTCCCTCGATAGTTGGGCAATAACTCCTGGAAGTCAGGTTTGTAGCAACAGCGATCGCGAAGTTCGACCTAAAATTAGGAAACACCAAGCTAGGTTCTACTTCCTTTTGAAATTAGGAGTGCATGTGTGCCAAAATCCGCAAAATGTTTGCTGATTGGATCAACTGAGACTTATAGCGGTAAATCTGCTACAGTCCTAGGTTTATCTTATCAGCTACAGCAAAAAGGGTTGGATATTAACTATGGCAAACCCCTAGGTACGTGTTTGAATGTATCTGGCGGCAGCGTGGTTGAAGAAGATGTCCAGTTGATTACTCACAGCCTGAATCTACCAGAAAGCCGTATTGTACCCACAATGCTGGCTTTGGATGAAGTAAGTGTGCAAAAACGCTTATGCGGCGAAGATAAAACCAATTATCAACAGTCTTTATTGCAGCAATATTTGCAAATGCCTCAAGGAGATTTGGTGTTGCTAGAAGGGGCTGGTGATTTGGAAGAAGGTAAGTTGTTTGACTTATCTTTGCTGCAAGTGGCTGAAGTATTAGATGCTACTGTATTGTTGGTAGCACGTTATAAATCGCTGCTTTCGGTTGAGGCACTGTTATCTGCTAAAGAACGTGTAGGCGATCGCTTGATTGGTGCTGTAATCAATGATATCCCTACCGAACAATTAGAAACTGTAGCAGATGTCTTGCGGCCGTTTTTAGAACAGCAGGGCATTCCTGTGCTGGCAATGCTACCAAAAAGTGATTTGTTACGCAGTGTCAGCGTTGGCGAACTAGTAAAGCAGTTAAATGCTGAAGTTCTTTGCCGCAGCGATCGCTTAGATTTGATGGTGGAAAGTTTAGCAATTGGCGCGATGAATGTGAACGCCGCTGTCAAATATTTTCGTAAACGCCGAAATATGGCAGTTGTGACAGGAGGCGATCGCGTGGAAATTCAGCAAGCTGCTTTGGAAACTTCTACCCAATGCCTGATCCTCACTGGACAGCTACCACCTCCACCATTCATCCTCAGTCGCGCTGAAGAACTAGAAATCCCCATTTTGTCTGTTGATTTAGATACTCTCACGACTGTAGAAATTGTTGATCGTACTTTCGGACAAGTCCGCGTTCACGAACCGATTAAGGTACAGTGCATTCGTCAGCTGATGAGCGAGCATTTTGACCTTGAGCGCTTGCTATCTAAATTAGGGTTAAGTCCGGCAGCAGCGCTACCGTAGCCTTATCTACTAAAAAATTCAGAGCATAAATGCTCAGTTATCAGTTAGAGGGTTTTATGAATGCTGAGGGTACAGTTGGTTCGCTATCACCATCTAAGCGGTACTTCCAGAATCCACAAAAACTAACAGAACCAGCCAAGTTTCAGTATCTAACTCTCCTGAATGCTATTAGTTACGAAACGCATTGGATGGCTTGATCACACCGAGCCATCCAACTACTGAGCCAAACATTTGAGAAAATGTAACAATGTCTAACTCAAGTAGGCTTCGCACTTACACTCTGTTTGGTAAAATAGCTGGGTTGTTTAATCTGATTACGTCCATCTTTGAGCCAGTCAACAGACCTCATCAACCTCGATACATTAGCGCAAGAACTGGCGACAATCCAGCAAACAGGTTCTAAACGAATTGCCTTGCTGGGTTCGCGTCATGTCCCAATTACGCATCAGAATCTGATTGAAATGATGACCTATGCCTTAGTTTTATCAGGCAATCGAGTCATCACCTCTGGCGCGACAGGTAGCAATTCCGCTGCCATCCGGGGAGCAATGCGGGCCGACCCCAATTTGTTGACGGTGATTCTACCCCAAAGCTTAGAACGCCAGCCCCATGAATCGCGTCAGCAACTAGAACAGGTAATGCATCTAGTAGAAAATCCCAGTAACGATAATCTCTCCCTCGCTGAAGCGAGTTACATTTGCAATAAGGAGATAGTTTCCCGCTGCCAGCAACTGATCTGCTTTGCGTTTCACGATAGTCGCACTCTCCTACAAACTTGTAGAGATGCAGAAGAACAAAGAAAAGTGGTAACGCTTTTCTACTTTGACTAAAGAGAGCCTGAGTTCGTGTAAGTGTAATTATGGCAATGGGCAACTCCGTATGGTAATGAGTAATCAGTTTTTCTAATTAATCATTACCAAATAAAATTCACGGACAATTATCTATTAGGTTGATGACGCTACTACAACCGCCTGTTTCTGCTGTTTTTTTATATAGTATTGCTGCCGCTGCGGTACTAATTTATCTACCGTTTTTGCTGGTAGGTTATGCGCGTGTTCGTGTCGGTTACGATATGTCCGCTCCTCGCGCCATGTTTGATAAATTACCGCCATACGCTCAAAGAGCTAGCTGGGCACACCAGAATTCTTTTGAAACGTTTATAGTGTTTACTGCGGCAGCATTGATGGCATACGTTACAGGCGTTAATTCTTCAACAGCAGCAGTGGCAGCAATCGCCTTCGTTGTAGCTCGGTTGCTATACTCGATTTTTTATATATTGAATATACCCCCTTTGCGATCGCTGATGTTTGCCATTAGCTCCCTTAGCTCTGGCACTCTCATGGCCTTAAGTATCATCCAAGTTAATAGCTAGAGGGAGTAAGCAATTCAAATTTCAAAGTGAAAGAATACTAGCTCTCATCGCTATTCACATCTAACATCTCAAATCCAAAATGTGCTATGGCTTCTAATTATTCCTTTGACATCGTGAGCGAATTTGACAGACAAGAATTGGTCAACACTGTCGATCAAGTTGTGCGAGAAATCAAAGGCCGTTACGACCTCAAAGATACTGCTACAACTGTCGAGTTAGGTGAACAAAGCATTGATGTTAGTACCGACAGTGAGTTTACTTTAGATTCTGTTCATAACATTCTCCGAGAAAAAGCCGCTAAACGTAATCTTTCCCAAAAAATATTTGATTTTGGCAAAGTTGAATCAGCCAGCGGTAACCGTGTACGTCAGGAAATCAAACTCAAAAAAGGTATTAATCAAGAAGTTGCCAAACAAATTTCTAAACTGATTCGAGACGAATTTAAAAAAGTACAAGCCTCAATTCAAGGTGATGCAGTGCGGGTGACTGCCAAATCTAAAGATGAGTTACAAACTGTCATCCAGCGTCTGAAGCAAGAAGATTTTCCTGTAGCTTTGCAATTCACAAATTATCGTTAAAACCATGTAGAGGTAGGGCTATGCCCTGCCTTACTAGTGATGATATTGCTAATATTTAGATGAAAAAAAACTTAAACTCAAACTTTTTCGTAAAAATGATAGGCTTTTAACTGCCAGCCTAATTAAGAATATTTTAGAAAAACTTTCAAATTTATAGTTAAAAAGTAAATCTACAATTTCATCAATATTTAGAAATTTAAGGTAAGTGATTGATCTGTCTACTAAACTATCACTATCAAGCAGATACTTCTTCATTCCTAGCTTTTCGGAAATTATCCACTTTTTATAAAAAACTTTATACATTTCTTGTTGATAATTTTTGAAGTCTACTAATTCCCCATCTAAATATTGATTTATATATTTAAAAGCAATTTCGGCACTATGCATACCATGTCGAATCCCCTCACCACCCAAAAAATTTACTGTTGATACAGCATCTCCAATAGCTATGATATTATTTTTATAATAATTGTCTTTAAGCCCTTTACTATACTTTAAGGTTCCCCCATGAATCTCAAGTATTTTGTAGCTTTTAGGTTTAATATATTCTTTTATGATTAGTTCAATATAATATTTAATAGGTTCTGGGTTTGGAATTAATTCATGTTGAGAATTTAGCGATCCAGCCCCTACTTTTAATTTAAATTTTTCCATAGGAAATACCCAAGAATATCCTTTGGGCATCCATTTATGACCGAGGAAAAAAGTTAGCTGGTCACATTGTTTTTCATAATCTTCCTCTTCTACTTCTATCAGGTATTCAATTCCTGTACCGCTGTAGAAGAATGGCTGCTCCTCTTTTTTGTTATACATTACAGCCCTGGATGGTCCAGTTGCATCGACTAAGACCTTGGCTGTAACTCTAATCTCTCCTTCTTTTTTTGATTTTAAAACTATGATAGTTTGGTCTTCTTCTACTTTTTTAAGATAAAAACATCCCATCCAAACTTCGCCGCCATGGGCTATAACTTGATTTGCTAAATATTCTTTTAATTTAGAAAAATCTAAAACTACACCAAGAAGTTTTGAAGACTTCCAAGTTTCATTAAGATTTGTAGTTACAATTTTAATTCCTTTCCAAAAGCTACCTATTACTTCATTAGGTAAATCAAACTTTGCCAATGTTTCTATAGGAGTCCCTGCACTGGAGAAGCTATTTACAGAAAAATTTTCATATCGTTCTACTAACAAAACTTTGCGGCCAGCTTTAGCTAGTAATCTCGCACAGTGTCCCCCAGCAGGGCCTGCTCCTACAACTACTACATCAAAACTCTTCATAAAGTTTATATATAAAATATTATGAAATAATATGATAAAACCGATTAATACGGCTTGGCATTACTTTTGAAAATTGACATTTCCTTTAGAATAAATTTTTGAATTCTCTTAAAGCTACGCGGTAAATAGTAGCTAATCAGAGAATTCTTTCAGATGACTAAGTTCAGAGAACTTTATGAGTGTGGGAATGCTGTTTAACGTTGTCTTCTTTGGTAACTACTCTGGTGGCGTTAAGCACTCGCTTGCGTTCAGTAGAATACTTGAAGTCTGTATAACTTGTACCCAAGGGAATTAGAGATTTAGCACTTTCACGACGCTTGTAGGTACGAGCAGCAGCAAATACTCGTGGCACAAATTCATCTCCAATTTGAGCCGACTCTGGAAAGCCTGCTGGCAACAACGGCGTATCATTGTCTAACACAGTTCCTAAAGTTGTCGCGCAAGCCAGTTTATAGGAGGTTGGAATACCCTTCAACAGCGCTTCCAAAGCAGCAGAGGGTATAGGTTCAATAACTTCGATTTGATGAACTTCTCCATCTTCCTTGACAAAGCAGGTTGCCAAGCCGACAACAATGTAATCATCAGCATTTAAATCTGGAGCATTAGGATAAGAAATTGCAGTTGTCATAAGAAAATTTTTTCAAACCTTAAAAATCAGAGCAAAAGATTAGGGAATGGTGAAAGCTGAAGAGATATTGCTGATTCCACATGCTTTTCAAGCTTTTTCACCTAAATAGTTGTTGCCACGTTGCACTAAAAACTAGGGGGAAACACAGCAACGCTAGGAGGTTGCTTTTGCATTCTTGGCATTGCCGTGTTCCTGTGTTCTCTTTTTAGTCTCTAATGAACGGCTTGTTGGCATTCTACCAAGTTGTCGCTCTCACGACTTGACTAGTCATTAAGATTGATATTTGCTTTTTCTGGAATTTAACTTGGGGATGAGGTATCTATTATCAGGTTTGGGGATTAATTATTGGTGTGGGGCGAAGTTTTTCACTTGCCGCGGTGGGTTTTGAATTTTGAGTATCCCTTGACACTCTCACAACTGAGCTATTAGCAAAACTAGCCGCAGAACACAATTTATATTTTGCTTTCAAAAAGTTAATTGTATTGTGCAGGATAATATGAGTAATATCTCGTCTTTGGCTTCTGGAGATCAGCAAAATAACGTTTATAAATTAGTTATAAATGATACGTTAGGTAATCAAGAGCATCGAGCTAACGGTCGTGAGAAATTAGCCTTAGAGGATAGTTATTTACGCTCTTGTGCTTTGAAGTTGGCTCAAAAAGGAGATTACGCTGAGGCGATCGCACTGTTAAATCAACTGATTCACCGCCATCCTCAAAATGCCGTTGATTACAACAACCGAGGGCTGATTTATTTTCAAAGTGGTGAAACACAAAAAGCAATTGTTGATTATAACACAGCATTGCAGATTAATCCTAGTTTGGCTAGTGCTTATAATAACCGGGCGAATTACTACGCTGCTTGTGGAGAATTAGTAGCAGCGATCGCCGATTATGATCGAGCGATTGATTTGAAACCTAGCCATGTTCGGGCCTGGATTAACCGAGGTATTACCCTGCGCGATTTGGGGCAATACGAAGAGGCAATAGAGAATTTTGAGGTCGCACTACTTTTCGGGCAACTAGAAGGGCACATTTGGGCAGAGAGAGGCAGAACCTATCATTTGTGGGGGGATTGGAATTGCGCGATCGCTGATTATCGTCGTGCCCTTACTCTACTACCCAGCGGCAAAAGGTATGTTCCTGGTTGCCGCTTGCGTTTACAACTAGAAAATTGGTTAAACGAGCTGCTATCTCCTCAGCATCCTGAGTAGATTAAGTTGTTGAGGTAATTAAAAATTCAAAGTTATTATTTGAATTTTTCCGTAGAGCCTAGCAACCCTTAATCACTAATGGCTAATAGATGATAACTAAGCAGTTCTTTAACAATTAGCTATTAACTATAAACAGTTAGCTAATTTACCTAAAAAAGCGTTGATACAAAGCTACAAAGTAAATAACTTTAATAATTTTAAGTACGCTATTTTCCTTAAGGTGATGACTCTGGTTGAGCAACTTCTTCTGTTTTATCCTGATTCATCAGCACGATTTGACGTTGGTTAGGATCAAATCGGTATCCTTGTTGTTGCATAATGCTTTTAGCTTGATGGGGATCGAAGTTGCGGCTAAATTGCGCCTGCAAAAGATTGACACGTCCTTCCATCTGCTTGACTTCAGTACGAATTTCTCGCAATTTTTCTTGCTGTAACCTGTGATGAGGTAAAAGTTGCATCAAGGCAGAAACTGCTGCCGCTGCGATCGCAAGATTCACTACTGTCTTGACTGACACTTCCAGAGCCATTACTTTATGAGACCTCTGGCGAAGATGTCGCTTTGGACGAGGAGCGACCCGAGGTTTTTGTATGGGTTCTTGCGGGGGACTGGACGGTTGAAACGCGTTCATGATAATAAAAACGACCTCGTAAATTGAAGGAGAACAGCGTAAAAAGCCTACTTCCACAGATTACAGCTTGATTTAGCTGCCATATTACTTCATTTTTAGGAAATTGCTACACGTGTGTTCAAAGCCAAAAAATAAACCTGGCATACGTAAGTAGCTTTCGTAGATAATTGACGGCATAAAGCCGCAAGTATCTAGAACTTGCACCCCGTAATGCCAGGATTATCAGTCTAATAACTGTGTCACACTGTGACTTTATTTGTAAAGTTCGGTAGATAACCGCCAAGCCAGAATTCCTGGAATCAGCGCTACAACCAGAGCGATGTAGACTTGGGTATCTGATATGGATGTCACAGCCAGGTACAGGGTATTTGATATAGGCATGGTTGGAAACCTCCTAAACTCAATGCATTTTGAACAGTTCGTTTACTACTTTTCCTTGTTTTGCCAAATTTGTGGAATATATTGTTACAAGATGCAACAAAAGCAGAAATTAATCAGTAGCTATTAGATATTCTTTTTTAGAAAAATATATAAATCTATGGATTTGTTTCTAGGGATCGACTTCGGTACTTCTGGCGCGAGAGCTATAGTAATCAACGATGAAGCTTGCATCCAGGCAGAGGCGAGGTATCCTTGGAAAGTTTCAGCTAACTCTGATTTGTTAAGTGTCTGGCAAACGGCTTTATTTACGCTTCTAGAATCGATTCCTGAGGGCTTACGGCGAGGAATTAGAGCGATCGCCATTAACGGGACTTCTTCCACTATCTTGCTGGTAGACGCCGCTGGTAATCCTGTAGATGAACCTTTGTTGTATAACGATGGGCGGGGATCGGTAATGCTAGAACAGTTGAGGAGCGTTGCACCGCCAAATCATACAGTATTAAGTGCTACATCTAGCCTAGCTAAAATTCTATGGATGTTGCAGTTACCAAGTTTTACCAAAGCGCGATATTTCCTACACCAAGCAGACTGGCTAGCATTTCTTTTGCATGGACGCTTAGGTATTAGCGACTACCACAACGCCTTAAAGCTGGGTTATGACGTTGAACAGTTAAAATACCCAGAATGGTTAGGAAAGCTGGAAATTCCAATTCCGTTACCTGAAGTTTTAGCTCCAGGTACTCCAATTGCAGAATTACGCCCGGAAATTACGACTCGTTTCAGTTTTCGTCCTGATTGTCTAGTTTGTGCTGGCACGACTGATAGCATTGCCGCTTTTCTCGCCAGTGGTGCAAAATTACCTGGTGAAGCCGTGACATCTTTGGGTTCAACATTGGTACTTAAGCTACTAAGTCGTAACCGTGTTGAAGATTCACGCTACGGAATTTATAGCCATCGTCTAGGCGATTTGTGGTTGACTGGGGGTGCTTCTAATACGGGGGGTGCAGTTCTACGACAATTCTTCACAGACGCTGATTTAGCAAGCCTTAGCCGTGAAATTGATCCTGCCGTAGCCAGCCAGTTGAATTATTATCCATTGTTAAAAGCAGGCGATCGCTTTCCAATTAATGATCCCAATCTACCCCCACGATTGGAACCACGTCCAGATAATCAAGTGGAGTTTCTGCATGGGTTGTTAGAAAGTATTACCCGCATAGAGGCACGAGGGTACGAATTGTTACAGCAACTAGGGGCTGATCGGTTAACCCATATTTACACTGCTGGCGGTGGTGCAGGGAATAATACTTGGACTATTATTCGTAGGCGGTATTTAAAAGTGCCTGTAGTCTCCTCAAAACATACGGAAGCAGCTTATGGGACAGCGCTTTTAGCAATGCGGGGGATAGGGAGTGCTGAGTGCTGAGTTCTGAGCTATGAGTTAATAAGTATTAGTTACTCCCTTTGTCCCCCTTCCTCTTATTCACCTTGGTGAATTTTTTGATAAACCAAATCCCGCAGAATATTGGCTTTTTGATTAGTAATAGACGCGTGTAGACTCCTGAGAGTCATCCGCACCAGCAAGTTTTTCTGATGGGGTTGGATACCCAGACGTTGAATCGCTTTTTCTGAAAGTTCCTGGTAGAAAGTTTCGCTTAATATTGCCACAGACTCTAATAGTTCAGCATCATTAACCAACGCCTCTACTATCTGTTCGCAAATATCCTCTAAATCCGTATCTATCCCGGTGACAATCGACATATCTCGGCTGATACTGGGTTGATTAGATACCTGATTATAGGTTTCCAGGTTCATCATCTGGGCAGCTATTTGGGGATGGGTGCTTCGTAGCAAGCGAATATCATCTATCCCCTTTACTAACATCGCCAGACGATCTAATCCCCAACCTGATGCTAATCCTGTATAGCCAGGTTGTAGTAAACCAGGATGAATTTCCCCACATTCTCCTACCTCAATCCAATTACCATCAACTAACACTTCAATTTCTAAACCGTTGCAGGTATATGGGTGTGAGGTTTCATTTAGGCGATAGGAAACGCCTGGAAGAATTGCGTTGAGAATAACAGCAATTAATTTAATTAAAGCTTCTCTACCCAATTTTTGACGTTGGCTAATCAACCACACATCCATTTGGTGTGGTTCCCCGACATGGCGCTTATCCACCACATCACGACGGTAACAAATACCGGGGTGGAGAATGAGTTGTTCCCCCTGTAGGTGAGGAAGTAACTCTGGCATGATGACAGTAGTATGAGTTCTTAGTAGCCTACCGTCGCTGAGGTAACGGGTGTATTTGGAGGAACGCGATAAACTTTCACTGGGGATATAAAGCTTATCGTAGTTGTTGGCGATCGTGGTGATGGGAGAGGAACGCCAAATTGTTGGTTCAGGATAACCGGATGCTTGCAGAACTTCGGCTATTTTGTAGACGATGAGATTAATGGCGTGAATACCATTTGCCGGGTTCGTCAAGTCCGGCTTAAGAAGTCCAGGTGGTTCATTTTTTGCCTCTTTTGATATTTTTTGTAATATGAATGTAATATGGCACGGCGAATGGCCGCATCACTCAATTGGGTGAGTTTTAGATAGACTGTGGTTTTATGGCGGAAGATTGAGGAACGAACCACAAAGGACGCAAAGAGCGCGAAGATAAGACTAGGAAAAAGAGAGAAGTTTGTTTAAGAAGGTTTAGCCTCCTTCTCTGTGTCACGCCAGTTGCTACAACGCGGCGGCACTTCCTACCCTGCGGGAAGCCGCTTCGCGTCTACAAGTCGGCAAAGCCGCCCAACGGAGTGCCTTGGGAACCCGCGCAACGCACTGGCTCCTCTGTGCCTCTGCGGTTCGTTAAAGATTCTTTCCTGCTAACTTCTGCAAGGCCAAAAAACCAGCACCACAAGCAGGTTCATGCTTGGGAGATATCACTTTTACTTCAGAAAACTGCTTACCCAGAGATGCTGTAAACCTCTCATGCATCTTGGATTTACCTTGCCACACACTTCCGGTAGTGACTACTTCTAAAACTGGGCGATCGCTAAAAATTTCATCAATAACTGTAGAAGTAGCTGTCACTAGATATTGCACAGCATCATCAATAATTTTATTC
This sequence comes from Mojavia sp., assembly GCF_059505145.1. Lineage (NCBI taxonomy): Bacteria > Bacillati > Cyanobacteriota > Cyanophyceae > Nostocales > Nostocaceae > Mojavia > Mojavia sp. Next base: position 232,554 of record NZ_JCACKA010000135.1, on the reverse strand, counting down.
GCTACTTCATCGCCTAAAGCTGCTGCTAAGTCTACAATTTGTGCTAAAGCAGCTATTTCTGTAACTCCCCAGTTTCGGCGATAGATTAATTCAATTAAACCATCTATACTTGGCAATTCAAGATAAACTTTAAAAATCTCTAACAGACTTGTTGGTATTCCACTTCCGTCATAAGCTTTTAATGCAGCTTGCATACCAGCGATCGCAATTTTATAGGCACTACCTTCATCTCCTAAAATGTATCCCCAACCACCAACTCGCTTGGTAATTCCCTGATGATTTCGCCCGTAAACTATTGAACCTGTACCTGCTGCTACTACAATTCCTACATCATGACCAATTCCACCAACTAAAGCAATAAAAGCATCGTTGCAAATTACAATATTTGATGTTGTTAATGCCCAGCTTATAGGTAGCGATTTATTATCTTGTAATTCTTTTACTAAACCTTTTACAACTTCAATATCTTCTGCCCGTCCGACACCTGCTAAACCTAAGCAAATTGCAGAAACTTCTATAGGTTTTGTGAGATTCGGGACTTGCTCGGTTGTAGCCTGAATTGCAGATTGAATTGATTTGTAAGCTGCTTCAATACCTATACTTTGATAGTTGGATGCGCCTGCTTCACCACGGCTTATAACTTGGCGTGTTTCATCCATTAAAACACAAACAGTTTTGCTACCACCGCCATCAATTCCCAAAACATAACTCATGGATCAATTAAAAAATATTTATTTTAGAGAGTAACATATTCAGCCATTTATTTTAATTTGTAGAACGATTGGCTTCTTCTTTTAAAGGAATGAAGAATATAGCAATCATTCCAGGAATGGTAAGTAAACAAACCAAGACAAAAAATAATGGATAGCCTACTGCTTTTTGAATTGACCCACTAATTGCTCCTGGCAACATCAGACCTAATGCCATGAGTCCAGTAGATATAGCATAGTGAGAAGTTTTATATTCGCCTTTGCAAATATACATTAAATAAACACTAAAAGCTGTAAAGCCAAGACCATAGCCAAATTGTTCTAAAGATACTAGGGGATAAACTAATATCAGTGATGGTTTAGCATAAGCCATATATACATAAAACAAGTCAGGTAAATTCAAGGCTAAAGCCATTGGCAACAGGCATTTTTTTAATCCATATTTGGAAATTAATACTCCTCCTAAAATACCTCCAAAAATCAAAGACAGTACACCAAAAGTTCCATATATCCAGCCAAATTCTTCAGTTGATATACCTAAGCCTCCTTGTTCTATTTTGTCTAGCAAGAATAAGGAAGCTATCTTAAGCAGCATTGCTTCACCTAATCTGTAGAGTAAAATGAACGCTAGAATTGCCACTATTTTCTCTTGCCGAAAATATGTATTGATAACATCCCAAAAAGGTATATTGTTGGCTTCTTTCTGTGTTTGGCGTGGGGTATCTGACTCAGGTACAGGTAAAATGAAGCGATGGAAAATAAAAAGAATTGCAAATATTACAGCAGAGAATCCTATAGATATAGTCCAACTTAAAGGGATATTATTGAGGCTATTTTCCAACCGGCCAGCTACAACTACTAATAACCCGCTACCAAATAACACAGCAAGCCGATAAAATAGTGAGCGAATGCCAACAAAAAAAGCTTGTTGTGCTGGATTTAAAGCCAACATATAAAAGCCATCAGTGGCAATATCGTAAGTAGCTGAAATAAATGCACCAACCGTCAATGCTGCCAAAGATAAGAAAAAGAAATTAGGCAGTTGTAAAGACAAGGCTACTAAACTCAAACAACAAAACATGCCAAATTGAGTTACAAGTATCCATGTTCTTTTAGTTGAGTAAATATCCACAAGTGGCCCCCAAAACATTTTGATGACCCAAGGGAGATAGAGAAAACTCGTCCAAGCTGTTATTTGGTCGTTATCTATGCCTAGTTTTTTGTAAAAAATTACGGAAACGGTGCTGATGATGACGTTGGGGACACCTTCGGCGAAGTAGAGGGTGGGGATGTATGTCCAAGGGGAGGTTTGAGGTTTCATAATACGAACCGCGAAGGGCGCGAAGTACGCGAAGGAAGATTAAGAAGAGAGGATAATACGTTTTATGCCGTCTTTGAGGAGGGGGACGTTAAAGTTAATGAGAAGGCCTAAAGGGTAGTTAGTCATTTTAAGGTAGGAGATAACTTGAGCCTCATGAATGGGAGTTAAATTTTGAACAGCTTTTAACTCCACAATTAGAGAGTCTCCAACCAAAAAATCTAATTTGCCTTCACCTACTGGACGACCTTTGTAGTGTACTTTTACTGGATGCTCAAACTTATAAGGTATCCCCCGCATCAGAAATTCTTCTCTTAACGCCTTGTGATATACCTCCTCCAAAAACCCAGATCCTAATACCCTATGCACTTCAATAGCCGCCCCAATCACTTCGTAAGCTAAGTTTTCTACCCTATCGCTTAGTTGTCTCATCTTACCTTCCTCCTCTTCCTTTGTGTACTTTGCGTTCTTTGCGGTTCGTTTCCATCAAACCCTCTCCAACCCTGTGGCAAAATTTATTAGAGTCCTTCCAAACTTAGTTTTCCCAGCATGACCGCAACCATACTTAATCTCCCTAGTCTTTACGATCCCTTCTCCACAGAAGCCAAGTGGCAAAAATTCTGGGAACAGAACCAAGTTTACAAAGCCCACCCCAACAAAGGTGGCGAACCCTACTGTGTTGTAATCCCGCCGCCGAATGTCACCGGCAGTTTGCACATGGGTCACGCTTTTGAAAGTGCGTTGATTGATGTTCTGGTGCGCTACCACCGGATGCAGGGGCGTAATACTTTGTGGCTACCTGGAACTGACCACGCTAGCATCGCTGTCCATACGATGCTGGAAAAGCAACTCAAAACTGAGGGTAAAACTCGCTATGAGTTGGGGCGTGATCAATTCTTAGAACGCGCCAAGCAGTGGAAGGCAGAATCTGGCGGGGCGATTGTGAATCAACTACGACGCTTAGGCGTTTCGGTAGACTGGTCGCGGGAAAGGTTTACCCTGGATGAGGGTTTATCTAAAGCTGTGGTCGAAGCATTTACTCGCATGTATGAGGAAGGCTTAATTTATCGCGGTGAGTATTTAGTTAACTGGTGTCCAGCTACCCAGTCGGCGGTGTCTGATGTAGAGGTGGAAAATCAAGAGGTAAACGGTAATCTCTGGCACTTCCGCTATCCTCTTACGGATGGTTCTGGTTATGTGGAGGTGGCGACGACTCGACCAGAAACCATGCTGGGTGATACTGGAGTGGCGGTTAATCCCGATGATGACAGATATAAGCACTTAATTGGGAAGACACTAACTCTACCAATTCTGAATCGAGAAATTCCAATCATTGGTGATGAGTTCGTTGATCCAACATTTGGGACGGGCTGCGTTAAGGTAACTCCAGCCCATGACCCGAATGACTTTGAAATGGGTCAGCGTCACAATTTGCCGTTTATCAACATCCTCAATAAGGACGGTACTCTCAACGCCAATACTGGGGAGTTTCAAGGACAAGACCGCTTTGTTGCGAGAAAAAATGTCGTTTCTCGCCTCGAAGCAGATGGCTTTTTGGTGAAGATAGAAGATTATAAGCATACCGTTCCTTATAGCGATCGCGGCAAAGTCCCCATTGAACCTCTGCTTTCTACTCAATGGTTTGTCAAAATTCGCCCATTAGCTGACAAGTCTTTAGAATTTCTTGACCAGAAAAATTCCCCAGAGTTTGTTCCTCAACGTTGGACTAAGGTTTATCGTGATTGGCTAGTCAAGCTGAAAGATTGGTGTATCTCTCGCCAACTATGGTGGGGACATCAAATCCCAGCTTGGTACGCTGTGAGTGAAACGGACGGGCAAATCACCGATAACACTCCGTTTGTGGTCGCCAAATCAACAGATGAAGCTTGGGAAAAAGCTAAAGCACAATTTGGCGAAAATGTCCAGCTTGAACAAGACCCAGATGTGTTGGATACCTGGTTTTCTTCAGGACTTTGGCCGTTTTCAACTTTAGGCTGGCCAGAACAAACTCAGGATTTAGCAACTTACTATCCCACCACGACTCTAGTAACGGGCTTTGACATTATCTTCTTCTGGGTTGCCAGAATGACGATGATGGGTGGGCACTTTACTGGGCAAATGCCATTTAAGGATGTTTACATCCACGGGTTAGTGCTGGATGAGAAAGGTCAGAAGATGTCTAAGACCAAAGGTAACGGCATTGACCCGCTATTATTAATTGACAAATATGGTACTGATGCTCTGCGCTACACCTTAATTAGGGAAGTGGCTGGCGCGGGTCAAGATATCCGGTTGGAGTACGATCGCAAAAAAGATGAATCATCATCGGTGGAAGCTTCCCGCAACTTTGCTAACAAGTTGTGGAATGCAGCCCGGTTTGTAATGATGAATTTGGATGGACAAACCCCAGCCCAACTAGGTCAACCACTCAGTACTGAACTTAGCGATCGCTGGCTGTTATCCCGCTACCATCAAGTTATTAAGCAAACTACTAATTACATCGATAACTACGGGCTAGGGGAAGCCGCGAAAGGACTGTACGAATTTATTTGGGGCGATTTCTGCGATTGGTATATTGAACTGGTGAAGTCTCGCCTCCAACAAGGTGCAGATCCCACATCGCGGCGGGTAGCCCAGCAAACCCTCGCCTATGTGCTAGAAGGGATTTTAAAATTACTTCATCCCTTTATGCCTCACATTACTGAGGAGATTTGGCAAACTCTTACCCAACAACCAGCAGATTCAACCGAAACTTTATCGTTACAACCTTATCCCCAAGTTGATACCAACTTGATCAATACGGAACTTGAGGTACAATTTGAAATGCTGATTGGCACTATCCGCACTATTCGCAATTTACGTGCCGAGGCGGATATTAAACCAGGGGCGAAAGTGACTGTCAATTTGCAAAGTGAAAGCCCTAAAGAACGGCAAATCCTGACTGCTGGACAAGCTTATATTAAAGATTTGGCTAAGGTGGAGACTTTAACCATTGCTGACAAGTCTAATAATCAAACGGTTACACCGAAAAAACCTCTGAGGGGTTTAAAAACAATAGGTTTGATTATTGTGGGAATTGTCTTTACTAGGTTGGCTTACGCTGTTGGGAATGCAATTGATGATGTTCCTCTATTTGGAACTTTCTTTGAAATAGTTGGTCTTGTTTACACAACTTGGTTTGCTCTCCGCTATTTACTGTCGGCTCAGGCTAGACAAAGGTTTTGGGCAAATTTGTTCCAGCCAAGGACTGACAAGCATCTACCACAGACAGAACCACAACAACCCCAGGAACCAGAAAACGCGATCGCAGGTGTTGTGGGTACTGTACAAGTGGTAATTCCTCTCAAGGGTGTAGTAGATATCGAAGCGGTACGTGCCAAACTAGAAAAGAGTCTCAGCAAAGCCGAAGCAGAAGTCCAATCCCTAAGTTCCAGGTTAAGCAACTCCAATTTTGTGGATAAAGCTCCCAAAGATGTGGTACAGGGTGCGCGAGATGCTTTAGCAGAGGCTGAAAAACAAGCAGAAATTTTGCGCGATCGCCTGCGTGGTTTAGCATAGCTGCAATGAGTAATGGGTAATTTGTAAACTTACCCATTACCAGTTAGAAACCCTTGAAAAATCAGAAATCAAAAATCAAAAATTAATTTTGAGTTTTGAATTGGAGTGAAGCGACAGTCATGCTATATCTAGCTCAGGTACATAAAAACGAATTTTTAGAGCAATACCAGTTGCGCTTATTGGCGCGTCAGGAAACTGATGATCTCTGGGCGATTATCCCAGAAGAGGCTTTTATTCTTTTGGGAAAAGGAAACACCATGTGCGAGAAATTGCTGGTGTTAGTGGAGCTTTCACCCACAGGCGATATTGAAAGACTGGAAGATGCCACAAACTGGGTACTATACTTGGTGCGAGCTTATCTTTCTACTGGTATTACCCCAGACTTTTTGCAAGAGGAAGCAGAGCGAGCAGAACACTGGCGACAAGCCCTGACATTGCAAAACCAAGACTTAGCCCGTCGTTCCCTAGAATTGGAAGCCCGCCGTGAACAAATTCAAGCCCTAGAAGAGAGTCTTAAAAAAGATAGAAATAGTTTCCATAAAGAGGAGCGGGCTGAGTCTTAAATAATTCAAAATAGCAATAAATTAAAATTAGCGATCGCAAGTAATAGCAATCAGCAGTTTGTGTATTTTGGATTGTGCTATGTAGCTGATATCGTGACTTTTAAAAATTGAGATTTTGCATAAATATAATTTTATTTAGCAGCATCTTCAACATCAGTTAACGCGCAAGCAAATTCTCTAAAAGATGTTTTAATTAACACCTCTTTCATTGACCTTTCAAGAGCAGAATCACGTATAATATCTGTTAATTCTACAAATAATAAAGGAATCATAAAACGATCTTGACGATCAATCTGTTTTAAGCAAGACATTATAAATGCGTAAAGTTCTGTTTTTCTAGGTTTCGTTTGTTCTTCCCATGTTTGAAACGCTAACCGAAATGTTTTCAAGCGTATCTCGTTAATGTTGTAAGACGCATCTTTGTATCGAATTGATACGCGTTGTGGCATTTCCATAAGTTTTAGTTGAAAAACTATATATAAAATTTTATTCAGTTTTATTTTGACTTATCCGGAGAAATAGTATTTTTGTTAGCATCACTGAATATAGTGTTGATGTGAAATCATTTCGTTTTTAGGTCGCTATAAATAAGCGCAAAGGGAGAAGGGGTGAATAATTTGTAGCTGTAATTTAGGAGATTATAAAAAACTTCAGTATACAATTCCAAATTTGGCTTTTTTGCTAGCGATCGCGTATACAATCCTTTATAAACAAACTAGATATACTTATACAAGAAAGTCGAAAAGGCATGTAGTCTAAATATGCCAGATCTAAAAATATGGACGCTAACGAAATAACCCTTCGACCTGCTGTAGAAAAAGATGCACAGGTTCTTAGTACAATTCATATTGCTGCTATAAAAGCGTTACCTGCTACTTTCTACACCCAGAAACAACTGTTGGCTTGGCGCAATTACCTTGAAAAGCCTGATGGCTCAAATATGTTGAAGAATATACAGCTAGACAATTGCTGGGTTGCTGTTGAGCATGATGTAGTCGCAGGATTCGCAAGTTTCATTGTTGATGAACTTATCGCGTTATATGTTCATCCCAACCATCAAGGTAAAGGGATAGGGCGAACTTTAGTTAAACATTTTTGCAACGAAGCTAGTCAACAAGGTATAGATAAGGTGCTAACAACTGCTAGCCTTTATGCTGAAGGTTTTTATTTACGCTTGGGTTTTACTATGATCAAAAGGGAACCTCATCAGTTAAGAAAAAGGGTAGTTGTTCCAGTTGCTAAGATGAGTAAAACATTAGTTAACTCTAAAAAATGATCAAAAATATCCTCCTACATAATGAGGAGGGTATTGCAGATATTAAGTAAAAATTATTATTTTCCTTTCTCTGTGTAAGAATCAAACGAACTTATACCAATTCAAATAATGTTTGCGACATATAAATTATTCGTAAGGACGCAACATTATTGTGTCCCTACCCATCTGTCGCATTGTTTTTCAAATTGGTATTACCAATCGCCTGCTGTTGTTTCATCCCATATTTGTAAATTTAACTCTTTAAGATGGTTGAGCGCACTTTTAATTTGTGCATCTGTTCCTTGTAATTCCAGGTCAAACCAACCATCTCCAACAGCATTAGCTCCCAGAATTGCAGCAGTAATATTCACAGTTAGACCGTAATCAGACACCAGACGAGAAATCACAGGTTCCTGATGATAGTCCTTGGGAATTCTTACCCTAATGCGTTTATTGGTAAGTAAATTGTCACTAGCCATATCTGTTTTATTCAACATCTTTAATGCGGGTTTTCCGTTCGAGAATCTCTTTCAGCACCAGAGTTACTACTGCTAGCAATGCCAACAGTACAGCAGCAGAGAAGGCAGCTTCAGTTTCATACTGTTTATAAGCATCCTCTACAAATAGTGGTAAACTCTGGGTTTTGGCGGCAATATTGCCAGATACTACTGAAACCGCTCCGAATTCACCCATGGCTCTAGCATTGGTCAGAATTAAGCCGTAGAGTAAGCCCCAGCGAATACTAGGTAGGGTGACGCGCCAAAATATTTGCCAATCGTTTGCACCCAGAGTTCTTGCAGCTTCTTCTTGATCGCTGCCAAACTCCTCTAAAACAGGAATCACTTCCCTTGCAACAAAAGGCATACTAACAAATGCTGTAGCCAGTATCATACCTGGCAAGGCAAAGATAATCTGGATATCATGTGCTTGAAGCCAAGGGCCAAACCAGCCATTTCGGCCATATAGCAGCACAATCATTAATCCAGCGACTACGGGCGAGATAGAAAAGGGAAGGTCAATAATACTTAAGACTACAGCCTTACCAGGAAAATTGTGACGAGCGATCGCCCAAGCTGCACACAGACCAAATACAGCATTTACAGGGACAGCGATCACAGCCAATATCAGCGTCAGCCAAGCTGCATGGAGAAAAGCGGGTCGGCTCAAGTTAGACAGAAACGGGCCAACGCCCTTGCTGAAAGCTTGAATAAAAACGTTGATAGCAGGGATGTATTGAACTAGAACTAAATAGGCGATCGCAATCCCAATTAAAATTGTTGGTACCCAACTCTTAGGCTTTTGAGGTTTGCCTGTATCTTTTTGAGATGCAGATGAGTGAAAACTTGGCTCATTTACTGTCATATCTTCTTGACCACGCTTGTAACAAATTAATTGCTAGGAGCAACACTAACGAAATTGCTAGTAAAACCACGCCAATAACAGTTGCGCCGGAGTAGTCATACTGCTCTAGCCGCTGGAAAATCAGCACCGGTGCAATCAAATCTTGGAAGGGCGTATTAGAAGAGATAATCACAGTTGAGCCATACTCCCCAACCGCGCGGGAGAACCCCAAAGCAACACCAGTCAAAATCGTGGGGAATAAAGGCGGCAAAATCACTTTCCAAAAAGTTTGCCATTGAGAAGCACCCAAAGACCAAGCGGCTTCTTCAATTTCATGTTCCATTTCTTGAAGCACAGGCTGCACTGTCCGCACGACAAATGGCAACGAGATAAATATCATTGCCACTGCTACTCCCGCACGGGTGAAAGATACTTTAATTCCTAGCGGTGCTAACAGTGAACCAATCCAGCCATTATTGCTATACACTGTTGCCAGTGTTAACCCTGCAACCGAAGTTGGCAGCGCAAAAGGTAAATCTACGGTGGCATCAATTATGCGTTTCAACGGAAAGTCATAGCGCACCAAAACCCAAGCAATCAGAGTTCCAAAAACTCCATTGAGCAGAGCCGCGAACAATGAGGTGACAAAGGTGACATTATATGTTGCTAATGCAATATCACTGGTAGCGATTTCCCAAAATCTGGCTGGAGGTTCCGTACTTGCTTTTAGGAACATGGCCCCAATTGGGATAAATAACATCACTGTCAAATATCCCAGCGTAATTCGCCAAGTCCAGGGAATCTGATGCAACTGATGCAGCAACGTTTTCCAGGCTGGAGTTTTACGGTCAACTTCTACAGAAGGAGATAAAGCCATAGTCAAAAATTCAAAAGTTGAATGCCAAAATCATGAAACTCAAGTTTTGACGATGCCAAAGGTAAATAACCTAGAGCATCGAAACTCATACACCGCAGTACTTTGTCGTTGCCATTAGTCATTTTTCATTTTAGATTTGTAGATAAATCATGACTAATGACTAATAACTAATTAGCGTTTCTTTTGAGCTTGAATCTTGTCAAAAAGAGCGCCATCTGCGAAGAACTTGTTCTGAACCGTATCCCAACCACCGTAGTCCTGAACTGTTCCCAAAGTTTTAATCTTAGGATATTTGTCAGCAACTTCTTTAGTTTGAGCTACTGTTTCATTTACAGGACGGAACCCTAACTTGGCAAACTCCTGTTGAGCTTCTGGAGTATAGAGGAATTTAACAAACGCTTCTGCTACCTCACGGTTGCCATGTTTATCAACATTTCTGTCGACTACAGCGATCGGATTATCGATGGAGATATTTATATCAGGGACGATATAATTAACATTTTCGCCCTTTTGTTCTGCCAGAATAATTTCATTTTCATAGTTGATCAATGCATCACCCTGACCTTGTTTGAAAAAGGCATCCGTTGCTTCACGCGCATCTTTAGTCAAGACTGGTACATTATTGTAGATTTTGGTCACAAAGTCAGTAGCTCTCGCCTCATCTCCCCCAGCTTTAATCGCAGAATTCCATAAAGCTAAGAAATTCCAGCGAGCAATACCTGATGTTTTAGGATCAGCAGTAATTAGTTTTACTCCATCTTTCTCCAAGTCTGACCAGGAATTGATACCTTTAGGGTTACCTGGACGAGTAACTAATGCAGCAACCGATTTGGAAACAATACCATCGTTAGGAACTTCCTTCTCCCATCCTGGCTGAATCAATCCAGCCTTCTCAATCCTTTGGGTATCCAATGCTAGTGCCAAGTGAACGATATCTGCTTCCAAACCATCAATAACAGCACGAGTTTGGGAACCAGATCCGCCATAGCTTTGCTTAAAGGTGACAGTTTGGTTATGTTCTTGCTTCCACTTTTCTACAAACTTGGGAATTATAGCTTCGTGCGCTGCCTTAGTGACAGCAAAGGAAACTAGCGTTAGTTCAACATTTTGCTTGGTGGCAGAAACATTACTAGCCGTAGGGGTTTCACTAGAAGAATTGCCACTATTGCCGCCAGAGCAGGCCGCAAGCGCTACACTTAAGATTGTCCCTACCAAAAAGAGCGATACAAAGCCTTGAAGCGAATTTAGCCTGAACCGATTAGTTATCCGCTCAGTACTCAGTTGCAATCGTTTCAGGGGACGCGGCCACAGATTCATTCCAGATCCTCCTCTAAAAAAATACGGTTACTCTAGAGCAATACCGTATATACGCTGGTATATATGATGATTGCAGGTATCCCTAGAAAAAAGCAAGAGGGAAACTGCATATTCTCGATAGTAATTATGGAGATTTTACCAAGTTGATGGGCAATTAAAACTGCTCAAACAACTTTTCTCGGAAATAGCTGATTTATTAGTAAGTCTGTCCTGCTTGGATTCGTATTTTTCTCTGCCGCGCGATCGCCTGGTACTATGTGGCAACTTCAAACAAGCACCGTAGTTTTGAATAAAGACAGTATAAAGTTAATTTGACAAACCGTTTTTTATTTTAAAAAAAGCTAGCAAGCACAAATTGGCGAGCTAAAACTCAAAAAACTAGGAATTATTACCAAATTTAAAATCAGGCTTCACGCTATTAATTTATTTAGATGTAAGAGGTAAACCGTCCTGAAAAACTAGTAATTCTCCAGCTGAGATGGGAGTCCAAACCTCGTTATCAGTCAGAGGAGTAGTAGCGATGACAGCGACGCGATCGCTTGGCGAAGTCAACTTCTGAAAATCTACTGTCATGTCTTGATCAATCAAGTGAGCAGCAGCAAAAGGCGCTTGACGCACAATGTAGCTCAGGTGAGTTGAGCAGTGGGTAAAAAAGTGTTCTCCATCTGAAAGTAAGTAATTAAACACACCTTGTGATGCAAGCTTTTCAGTTACTTTACGCAGTACAGGATATAGTTCTTCGAGAGGAGGCTTGCCCTGAGGAAAGCTTTGACGCAAAGTTTCAAGGATTACACAGAATGCTTTTTCACTATCGGTGTTACCCACGGCTTGATAAAAGCCCATGTTTTCAGGATTAAAGTCTGGTAAATTGCCGTTGTGAGCAAACACCCAGTACCTTCCCCACAGTTCCCTTTGGAAAGGGTGACAGTTTTCTAGGGCAACTTCACCTTGGGTAGCTTTGCGGATATGGGCAATTACATGGGTAGAGTGGATGGGATAACATCGCACTAAATCTGCCACCGGAGAATTAACCGAGGGTTTAGCGTCTAAAAAAATTCGACATCCTTTGTTTTCAAAAAAAGCAATACCCCAACCATCGCAATGATGGTCAGTCTTTCCTCCTCGTGCAGAAAAGCCTTCAAAAGAAAAGCAAATATCTGTTGGGGTATTGCAATTCATTCCCAGCAGTTGACACATTGATGTTGCCGCTTTGAATTTGAGATTAACGTCTGGGATTAAGATACTTCAGAATGTTGCAATAGTTCTGGTGCGATCGCTTCAATCTGGAAATTTAGCGCCGATACTTTTCAAGCTATTCCCAGCAGAACCAGAATCACATTCTTTTTTCAAATTGATATAACTTTTTAACTGAACCGTATTAAGCTGCTCTTAATTAAATATAGATTTAAGGATACTCGTGAGAAACAAATGGGACGGCCACTATTTCCCCCTCAGTTTCTCCTACTTGCACTTTCAAGCCAATACCACCTGCTTTGGTGCGAATGTAACCTAACCCAAAGTAGCCATTGGTGGTTTCAGTGTAACTGGTTAGTTTGCCAACTTTTTCGTCTCCTACTGCAATTACTGCTCCAACTTCAGCAGGAGCGCTGAGGCGAATACCCCATAAATGTTGCTTTACACCTTTATATGTGTTTAAACGGGCAATGGTTTCTTGTCCGATATAGCAACCTTTGTTAAAAGAAATGGTCTGCCATAAACCAACTTCTAAAGGATTGTAATCATCTGTCAACTCTGCATCTGGAGCCGGACGCCCTTGTAAAATTCGCAACAAATCCCAAGCGCGATCGCTCAATTCCACTGCGCCTAACTCTAAAATTTGGCTCCATACCTTCTGTTTCTCAGCATCTGGCAAAATTAGGGTATATCCAGGGTCAGCCAAGCCGCTACCCACAGCAACGATTACTCCTCCATTGACTAGAAGATGATTGCCATAGGGTTGACCGATAATAGCTCCAGCACCTAATTTTTCGATAACTGCGTCACTTCCTGGGCCAATCAAACTAAAGGTTGCAGTTTCATCAGTCACATCGGTCAATTGCACTTTATCAGCAAAAAAGATATAGCGATCCAACCATTGCATGACAAACTCGCGGCGGTTGGGCGAAACCAACAATAAAACCGCATCTTCTAAAACGTAGCCAGTAACCAAGTCAATTGTGCGAGCGGTGGATGTTACCATCACAGTATCACAGCCTTGTCCTGGCTTGAGGCTTTGAAAGTCATTAGTACTTTGGTTGTGTAAAAAGCGAAGACGCTCATCATCAGAAACACGGATACGCCCCCAGTGGGAGCGATCGCATACAGCAACCCCTGCTTTTGCGGCTTCGATAGCTGCTGCGTCTTTACTGTCAATTGCAGATGTTGGCATGGTGATGAAGAGTTGCCCTGTTTTAAGGTTTACCCATTGGAAATCTTAGCAAATCACAGTTTGCAGGTTCAATGTATTTAAAGGTAGAGCTATGAAGAAACTATCTACGCTATTTGCTGAACTATTGGTAATTATCCTAAATTGACTTACACCAGACAGGTGCTATAACATTTTTGGTCTATCTGTAATACCTTGTTTGGGTCTTGATTTGTTCTTGTTTATTTTCGACCCTATTTATTAAAAATAAAAACATCAAAATAAGATTAACTCCTTGGCTATAAGAACCAGGAGTTTTAAGAAAAAAATTCCATGATTACAAACGTTGGAGCAGGTTTAAACCATGAGTATCAGTGCCACAAGTATTAAAAAGACCATACTCACTAGCCAACTGTTGCACCTGTTGTGATTCCAAAGAACTGGGTCTCCAAGGGTTGGGGTTGTTATAAGCATAGAAAGTTTCCACGCCATCAATTCCATTTTCGGCCGCAACAGGAATCAGGTCTAAGTGCGATCGCTTATAGCGTGCTGGATGAGCAAGTACAGCTAATCCTCCTGCTTCATGAATAGCAGCAATTACTTTGTTTGCTTGATATTCTATACCTGTAGTAATTCTTCTTTGCAGATAAGGTTTCATACTAGGGTGTTCTGGCTCAAAGGAATAAGCCAAAATATGAACTTCAATGTTCAAAAGATTGGCATTAATTTCTACACCACTCCACAAATGAGGAATGGTTGCACCAGGATTATTCCACCTCCAGTCTTCTAACCAAGCTTTTGCTGCTTGATAGCCACCAATACTATGATGGTCTGTGATCGCTAGCCCTTGTAGTCCAATGGCGATCGCTTGTTCCATCAACGCCGTTGGTTGCAATCTGCCATCTGAGTAGACAGTATGCATATGAAAGTTGAACAATCTCGGACAACTTTGAGCATCAATATTCTGGAATACTTGCTTCAAAAGCACCGTGGAAGCCGAAGTACAGGCAATATTTACAACCATAACCCCCTCTGAACAGAATTACATTACTCTAAACACACCAACACGCCACACCTTTCCAGATCAGAAACAACCAACACGTTAAATTAGTGCTGGTATATATTTCTTGACTTCAATAGTAAATTTTTTCAATATGTTAAGACTACGTTAGCAAATCTCAACGCTGACGGACATGAGTATTTTCGATGGCTTTAATTAGGATAAGTAAAAAATATTGCCAAAAAGCCCATGGAAGTTAGTAACAAGGCTTATGGCAAAAAATGAGTAAATATAAGGATTATTTAGAGCGCTCCGCTGTACTAAACCTCAAAAAGCTTGATTTTTGCGTATCAATTCTGCAATTTACTTCAATAATCCCACTAAAGAATTAGAGCCAGTAATTACTTCACCGATCGCAAAAGCAGTAATATCCTGTGATTGAAAATAGGATATTGTTTGGTCTACCTGAGTAGGTGGAACCAACAGCACAAAGCCAATGCCCATATTAAAGGTATTGTACATAGCTTCGGAACTAACCCCTCCAACTTCGGCTAGCCATTGAAATAGAGGTGGAATTACCCAACTATTGGGGTCAATTTTGATCGTTTGCTCTTTCCCTAAGCATCTGGGCAGATTTTCTGGCAACCCACCGCCTGTAATATGAGCCATACCATGAATTTCTATTCCAGCTTGACGCGCTGCTAGGACGGGTTTGACGTATATGCGCGTAGGTTTGAGAAACGCTTCTCCTATAGTTGCGCCACCTAATAATTCTGGGCGTAGGTGCGGAGCAACTTGCCGCCAGGCATCGCTCCAAGCAAAACCTTGATCGCTGATAATCTTTCGCACTAAACTCAAGCCATTACTGTGTACGCCAGTACTAGCAAGAGCGATCGCTACATCTCCTACTTGGACTTGAGAACCATCCAGCATCTGGCTTTTTTCTACAATGCCCACACAAAATCCAGCCAAGTCATACTCACCCACTTGGTAGAAACCAGGCATTTCTGCTGTTTCTCCTCCCAGCAAAGCACAACCAGCCTGCTTACATCCAGAAGCTATACCAGTTACTACCTGAGTTAATTGCTCTTTATCGAGCTTACCTGTTGCCAAATAATCTAAAAAAAACAGCGGTTCTGCGCCAGATGTCAGCACATCGTTAACACACATGGCCACTAAATCAATACCAACGGTGTCATGCTGGTTAAGAATTTGAGCGATTTTCAGCTTTGTACCCACGCCATCTGTGCCGGAAACTAATACTGGTTCCCGAAAACCCCCTGGAATTTGAAAGCAGCCACCAAAGCCACCCAGCCCACCAATTACTTCCGGTCTAAAGGTGCCATGAACCAAATTGCGAATTTGATCTACAAAAGCTCGACCCGCTTCAACATCAACCCCAGCATCCCGATAATCCATTCCTTACTGCACCGTTATCAATCTGCTACAAACTTAGGACATCATCACACATTTAGAAGCTGTTTTTAAATAAGAAATTCATCAAATCCATAAGATAAGCCGTTAATAAACTAGCTTAACTTAATTGAAAAAACATATTCACTTGGCATTTACAGCATCATTTGCTAATAGGATTTTAACATTACTGCATCTCTCCTGAGATAGAGAAATAGCTTGATCAAGCAGATAAAAGTATGAAAACCTTACCCTAAATATTTCAGCATTACTCAATGGGCGGAAATACAGCTGTTTCTTAGCTCATAAACTTCTTGAAAAGTAGAGAACGTATATGGAAAATATGCCATCAAATATAAGGATTAATACTGGTGGAACAACTTACACAGATTTAACAGGTAATGTTTGGTCAGCAGATGCTTATTTTACTGGTAGTAATACTTACAGTGCAAGCAAACCCATTAGTGGCACTAGCGATCCCATACTATATCAGACAGAACGCTGGGGAAACCAATTTTCCTACAATATTCCAGTAGCTAGTAGCGGCTTGTACAAAGTAAATCTCGACTTTGCTGAAATTTACTGGTCTAATCCAGGACAGCGAGTTTTTGACGTAAATATTGAAGGTTCACTTATCCTTGACAATCTGGATCTTGTGGCACAAGTTGGCGCAAATACAGCTTGGAGAAAATCAGTAGATGTTGAGGTTAAAGATGGAGTTCTCAATATAGACTTTTCTGCAAGTGTAGACAATGCAAAAGTTTCCGCTATTGAGGTTATTCCTAGCTCAATCACCTCTCCACCGCTAGCACCCATCCGCCTCGAAGCGGAAAAAATGAGCCTAACGAACTACCGCATTGAATCGAATAGCAGCGCTTCTGGCAGCGCAATAATTGGCCTTGTAGGGGGCCCTACTGACGAAACAGGTATAGCTGAAACTACCTTTAATGGCCCTACTAGTACCTACAATGTTGTAGCTGGTTACTATGACGAAAACGACGGAGTTGGTCGTTTTGACGTCAATATTGGCACTCAGCAATATGGATGGAATCTTGATCAAAATTTCGGTAGTAATCTAGCTAATGCTCAGACTCTTGTACGTCGAACCATTGCTACTGGGCTAGTAATCAACAATGGAGCTGCCATCAAGATCCAAGGTCAGGAGAGTATCCCAGGTGACACAACAAAGTTAGAACACGCAAGATTTGATTACATTGAATTTATTCCCACTAATCAAACATCAACAGACTCAACACCACCAACGGCAAGTTTATCTGCTGCAAACGTCACTACTAGCGGTGGGACAAGTCACAATTTTACGGTGTCCTATGGCGACAACGTAGCAGTAAATGTATCTTCCTTGGATTCTCAGGATATTGTGGTGACTGGCCCCAATGGGTTGAAGCCGTCGGTAAAATTGGTAGGAGTGAATACCAACAGCAACGGTACACCCCGAACTGCAACTTACCAGATTACTGCTCCGGGTGGTAGTTGGGATGCGTCTGACAACGGTAGTTATACTGTGTCAGTACAAGCTAATCAAGTTAGTGACACCAGCAACAACTATCTCCAAAGTGGTGCTTTAGGGGTATTTACAGTCAACATCAACCCCGGAACGCCTTTGACAACTCCAGGGATCTGGGATTCAGGTGCAAAAATGTCTATAGCACTAGGTGAAGTTAGTGCGGGAGTAATTAACGACAAACTTTATGTAGTCGGAGAAGGCAGCAATGCTACCCTTGCTTACAATTTGGCAACTGGCACCTGGAGCAGCAATTTAGCAACACGACCATTCGTTGGGCATCACCATGCAGCAGAAGTTTTTAATGGAAAACTCTATCTACTTGGTGGATTAGGTGGTGGTGCGGCAGGGAAAGTACAAATTTACAATCCTGCTACTAACAGTTGGACTTTAGGCGCTGATATGCCCTTCGCAGCTGGCTCTAGTTCGTCTGCTTTAATTAATGGCGAAATATATATAGCTGGCGGCATTATTGGTTCCTCTACAACCGATCAAGTAGCTAAATATAATCCAGCAATCAACACCTGGACGATGCTGGCATCTATGAAGCAGGGACGCAACCACACTGCTGCTGCTACCGATGGCAGTAAGCTATATGTCTTTGGTGGGCGTGGTTTTGGTAGCGGTGATGGAAATGTTCCAGCTAATGGATTTGATACAGTGCAAATCTACGACCCTGCTACTAATACTTGGATTTCTAGCTTAGATTCTGGCTCATCTCTCAAGCCACTACCACAGGCACGAGGTGGGATGGGTAAAGCTGCTTATTTTAACGGCGAGTTCTATGTCATGGGCGGCGAAACTCTAAGCGGTGCGGGAGCAACTGCCAATCAGGTCTATAACCGCGTCGATATCTACAACCCCAAAACGAATACTTGGCAGCTCGGTAACTCTATGCCAACTGCTCGGCATGGCATCTTCCCTCTAGTGTATGGCAATGAGATCTATGTTGCTGGAGGTGGCACAAAAGTAGGGCACTCTAGTTCCGACGTTTTGGAAATTTTTTAAAACATGACAAATTTGATGGTCATGCTACTCGTCAATAGGTAGAAGGTACTCTAGTAAGACGTTTAGAAATGTGGAAGGCGTAGTGTGGCAACCCATCTACGTCTTCATCAATTTACCCCTACTGCGTTAAAACACTTCATCTTCGATACCGCGCCACCATTCCCCCAAGCTCATTAAGTCTTGGTAAATATCTTCTAATTCCTCGGCATAGGCATTTTCTGAAAGTGTGGCTCGACGTTCTTGGAGTTTCTTAAGGCGTAGTTGCACTAAGAGCCAAGGTTTAGCGATGCTATTGGTTGCCTCAAGGTATCGAGCTAGTTCTGTGCTATCCATCATATTTATATTTTGGATGTTAATGTCATTACTTTTTAAGATACAAGAGGCGGCTACAAGCGATAACTTTTATCGAACTTAGGACTTATGTACCAAGTCCCTTAAGACTGGGTATAAATCTTTTGAACACCTACACTTCTTCCAAAGGCTTGATTTTTCGTTTCATTGCGTAAGTTTTGAACTGAACTGCTGTCAATTTACCCAGCGAATTAAAAACAGCCACGATACTAGTCGTGACTGCTGGGGATTTTAATGAATTTAACCAACTGATTGTTCGGCTTTACAAAGCTGGCAAGAGCTACTAGTGTAGCTAGTTCCACACTGACAAATGATTAAGCTTTGGCGTAATTTTCAGCAGCGAAGTCCCAGTTGAGCAACTGATCGAGGAAATTCTTGATAAACGCAGGACGAGCATTTCTATAATCTATGTAGTATGCGTGTTCCCAAACGTCTAGGGTTAAGAGTGCTTTCTGCCCATAAGCTAGAGGGTTCTCTGCATTTGGTGTCTTGATAACTTTCAGTGTGCCACCATCATCGATTAGCCAAGCCCATCCACTGCCAAATTGAGTTGCAGCAGCATTAGAGAATTCTTCTTTGAATTTATCGAAGCTACCAAAATCTTTATTAATCTTGTCAGCCAGTTCACCTGAAGGTTGACCACCACCAGCTGGCTTTAGGGAGTTCCAGAAGAAGGTGTGGTTCCAAACTTGAGCAGCGTTGTTGAAGACTCCAGCTTTAGAGGAATCTTTGAATGAAGCTTGGATTACCTCTTCCAAGGACTTATCGGCAAGTTCTGTACCATCAGTGAGCTTGTTTAGGTTGTCTACATAAGCTTTGTGATGCTTGCCATAATGATATTCAAAAGTCTCTCCTTTCATGCCATACGGCTCTAGAGCATTAAAGTCGTAGGGTAGGGGGGGCTGTACAAATGCCATTGTGTGAAATCCTCTCTTTACCGTTTTCCAGTTTAAAGCGATCGCAGAAACTTAGGAAATTACAGGTTTTGTGTTTAGAGATTTTATATCCTTGATGCTGGAATATAAAACTTAACATGGTCATTTTACTACCAAAGTGAAGATTAACACAAAGGACTTTTCTAATAAGTTAAATCGCCAGGAATTAATAAATATAAATAAAAATAGCTAATAGTTCGTAATCATAGCCAAAAAAATCGGCTTTTCCTCCCATCCCTTTAAGGGATGGGAGGAAAAGCCCAATTACTAATTGGTACTAAAACCAATGGTCAATGACCAATAACTAAATCGATGTTTTCGCGCGCCGAGGTATGAGTTAATTAGCCTTTAGGAGTTAGCGATCAGGCTCTAGCTTTAAAGATTTCCCTAATAGCATGACAAAAATTAATTCAAATCAGTCTCAGGCCAGATGAATTATTATCAAAATTAACTAATTATCATACCTACTAGTTTGATTTAGACAAATTTTAGCTGATTGTAAAATCATCTGATACCATCTTTTAATCTCTAGCTTGTAAGAATGGTGAATGAACTAACACTCATTCACCGCTCATATGACCAAGAGGCTAACGAGATAAAAGCTGTTGGCAATAATTAACAATTTGTGTTGTGACTTCAGCAACACTGAGACCATCAGTTTTAATCTCAATTGCATCTGCGGCTTTTTGCAAGGGCGAAACTTTGCGACTGCTATCTTTCCAGTCACGTTCAGCAATGTCACGTTCCAGTTGCTCTAAGCTTACTTCAGGCTGACTTTGTTTTTTAAAGTCTTGCTGGCGACGACGTGCGCGTTCACTGACAGAAGCGGTTAAGAATATTTTTACTTCAGCGTCAGGAAACACATGCGTACCAATGTCTCGTCCTTCGGCTACTAAACCACCTCTTTTACCCCAGCTTTGCTGTTGTTTCACCAATGCTTTACGTACAGAACTCTGTGCAGCTATTGCCGATACTTTAGATGTTACTTCAATAGACCGAATTACTTGAGTAACATCAGTACCATTAATCCAAACCTGTACGGGCGATTGCAAATCTTGGCTGGGAGTAAGTTGGATTTCGCATTTGTGGGCTAATTCAGCGATCGCGCACTCATCGTCAATGGCAATTCCCTTTTGCAGCACTAACCAAGTAACGGCACGATACATAGAGCCTGTATCTAAATACACCAGCCCTAGTTTGGCTGCAACTTGACGAGCTACTGTAGATTTTCCAGCACCAGCTGGCCCATCAATGGCGATGATAGGTTGGCGATCGCACAAGATGATATTGTCAATTAAACGTGTAGAACCAAGACGAGCTGCGATCGCGAGCATTGCTTCCTCCTCAACTTTTTCTATAGACATCAACGTAGACGGTTCAACCAATTCAATATATTCCACTACGACATTACTGACCATTGCCACTTGTTGCTTAACTACCTCTATCAGCTGGTTGCTGTTGCGAACCCCCGCTTTGAAGGCAGCCTCAGCTTCTTGTAAGCTGCGATATAACACCGCTGCTTGCTCTTTTTCTGTTGCAGTCAAATATTGATTGCGAGAACTTAATGCCAGACCAGACACTTCTCGCACCGTTGGACAAGCAACAATCTCTACTGGAAAATTCAAATCAGCTACTAATCTTCTAATAATTGCCAGTTGCTGACCATCCTTTTGACCAAAGTAGGCTCGGTCAGGTTGTACCAAGTTAAAAAGCTTGGTCACAATCGTAGCCACGCCCTGAAAGTGACCTAGCCGGGAACCACCACACAAGCCTGTTATCATAGCAGATGGAGGGATTACTTGTGTCACCTTCGATTCTTGTATACTCTTCTGGGGAATTCCCAGTTCTTCCGGAGTAGGTGCAAAAATTACGTCTACCCCAGCTTGTTTACATAGTTGTATGTCTAGCTCCAGAGTTCGGGGGTAGCGTTGCAAATCTTCATTTGGAGAAAATTGCAGGGGATTGACGAAAATACTAACAATCACCGTGGAATTTTCTTGCCGCGCTCGTTCAATCAAGCTTAAATGACCTTCATGCAATGCTCCCATCGTCGGCACAAGACCGACCGCAGTCTGGTACCAGCTAGTCATTTCATCTAGTACCAAATCCTCTGGAAATGCTTGTTTATTTTCCGAGTGGCGTTTAGTTAAATAGCAGCTTAAAGCTGCAACTGTTGTCAACAGGCGCACAAAATACCCCTAGTTCTTCGTTATCCCTCCCCCGTTAGTTTATATCTGAAACAGAGGTAAGAAATGTTTGAACTAGGGGAATTAAGTGATAGCTAATAGAAAGCAGAGTGTAGGGAGTAGCAAGTAGAGATGAAGTTGACAGTTGAAAATTAAGCGCCAACTGTCAAAAGTGAACATTACTCAGTTGTTTTATTTTCCTAAAACTTCAATATGTACTGGAGCAACGCCACTGCTGATCATTCCTAAAACGCGAGCTGCGCCAAAAGAAAGGTCAATAATCCGCCCCCGAATATAAGGGCCTCGGTCATCAATTGACACCACTACAGAACGACCATTGCGGGTGTTGGTAACGCGAACCCTTGTACCAAAGGGCAAGCTACGATGAGCGGCAGTCATTCCTTCGGGATTGAACCTTTTACCGCTAGCAGTACGGGTACCAGAACCATCATAGCCGTAAAAAGAAGCCATGCCTCTGAAGTTGAGTCGCACTGGGCCAATGGCAATTTTTTGTGGCAACTTTGGCATTGACACTGGTAGGCGAACTGGTAAATCGGCAATTTCGCTAATGGGAGATGCATTGCCGATCAGCCTACGCAGGCGGTTGGTTGCTTGCAATGCATCTTGTGCAAGATTATTGGTGGAATCTGCTAGGCGTGTATTTTCATTAATTTCCACCAGTTCTTCGCCCTTGAGTTTGATCACATAGCGATCGCCTGGCTTTTGCTGGGAAGAAGAACCTTTATTCTGGGCTTGATTGGCAACTTTTGATTCGCCATTTCCCTTCCAGCTAACAATAATCTGAGTAGCATCCACGTTTTCCCGGAGTAACTGGTTGATTCTAGCTGCTATTACACCAGCTTTCTGAACCGGGTCATTGGGAGTAGCACTAATTTGGTTACCCACATTCGCTACATTCCCGACACTTGCAACCTTGGGTGAGTTGTTAGCAATAGGGGCGTACATTTGTACGCCCCCAGCGTCTCCAGTTGCGCCAACTTTACTATCAGCATTTGCAACTGGCGAAGAACTCAAAAAGGTAAGAACAGGAATATTTCGGATAAAAAGGGTTGCCGCCTGACGACCTTTGATGTTGTGAGGATGAATTTCTGTCATCACAGCATCAGAGGTAACTTTCCCTGCTGAGGATTGGTACTCTCCTACTTTGACAACATCGCTAACAGGTGATTGTTGGGGAGCTATAGAACTTCCCTTGGTAGTAGTTTGAGTCCGACCGGCTGAGGATGTCCCTAAAACAGCTAGAGACAGGGCGACAATAGTCCACAAATGTCTTTGATTCATGCGTCCGATTTTAAAGCGACTGTAGAACAGAAGTTTTTATGGTTCGTGGAATTTTGTACCACCGAAAGTGTTATTCCCCTACAACTCGAACTCGTTCCGCTTTCACTTCTTGTTTATAACTGCAACAGACTAACACGAACCATTGAGCTTGGGGATCAGGGTTTTAGCGTAGATCTTGGTAACTTTAGCAAATTTAGATTTCGATTTCAAGCGTCAAACCTTTCCTATATGCGGATTTTAGCTGTGTAACGTTTTTTTCGATAAGTAAAACTTTTATTCTGGAAAGTTAACATTTTTGGTCGATTAAATTGAGCAAACAGCCTTTTTAACTGCCACAGCGTTTTAAAATTATCGTGTATTATTGATTACGTGCTATTACTTAAAATTGATTTTAAATTTTTATCAATATAAAAGTTTTAAAATAAAATTACATATTGATTATTTGCCATTAAACCCTCTAAGATAAAGATTTTTAGGCTAAAAGTTATGGAAAATAAATTAGAATTTATAGTTATTATTTTATCTAAATATTTAAATTTAAAATTTAAGTCTGGTAATAAACCTTTATGTTGTATACGTAAAATTGCGTAATCTAAAAATTAAATAACAGATTAAGGTTAATGTTATATTTTTTACAATTGAATAAAACCAGTATCAGAAAATTAAGCAAAAGTTACAGGTATACATAGATCAGTTTGTCAATCTAAGCAATAAAATCGCATTTATACCTACAGTAGTTAATTAAGTATGATTTTTTAGAGCAAGCTGTTAGCCTCATGGGAAATCAAGGAGATTTAGAGAGAGTTGGATCGCCATTGCTATCCGTTATCGAGGATTTGCATTCCAAATACAAGTTACTGCAAGAAGGTACAGTAGCAAACTACATTCCGGAGCTGGCAAAAGTGAATCCTGACTTGTTCAGCATCTGCATTGTGACTGTAGATGGTCAGGTTTATGAAGTTGGAGATTACGAGCAGCTGTTTACAATTCAGTCAATCTCCAAGGTGTTTGCTTATGGACTGGCTCTTGAGGATCATGGACGAGATTATTTTTTGACTAGAGTGGGCGTGGAACCTACAGGAGACGCATTTAACGCGATTATTCTGGATGAAAAATCAAATCGACCATTAAATCCAATGGTAAATGCAGGGGCGATCGCCACCACCAGCTTAATTAAAGGATCTGATCCAACCGAACGCCTTAACCGGATGTTGGATATGTTCCGGCGATACATTGGCCGTGATGTATTCGTTGATATTTCGGTGTTTACCTCAGAACGCAGTACAGGTCATCGCAACCGAGCAATGGCGCATTTAATGCTCAACTTTGGCATGATTGACCAGAATATTGAGGAATCCTTGGATCTTTACTTCCAACAGTGTGCTGTGATAGTAAATTGCCGTGACTTGGCAGTTATGGCAGCAACTTTGGCGAACAAAGGTAGAAACCCCATTACACAAGAACAAGCAGTAAAAAGCAGTTACATTAAAGACATTTTGAGCGTTATGTACACTTGCGGAATGTATAACTTTGCTGGTGAATGGGCTTATAAAGTTGGTCTTCCTGCTAAAAGCGGCGTTTGTGGGGGAATCATAGCTGTTGTACCGCATCAGATGGGAATTGGAGTATTTTCGCCACTGTTGGATATGCGTGGTAATAGCGTGCGAGGTGTAAAGGTGTGTGAAGAACTTTCCCAGCAATTAGGTTTACATCTATTTGAATGTTCAAATAAGGACTCTAAGCTTGGTGAAAATTTATCTCAATGCCATTTAAAGGATGAAGGATAAAAAATAAATTTTTCATCCTTGCTGAGGTCATTAATAACAATAGCTATTAATGCAGGTACTAGGATTATGAGGTGACACATTTTGCAGGCATAATTTAGTCATTTTGGCTATAGATATGGTTGTGGGTACAGGAGCAAGAATTAGCAAAGTTTAGATTGTTATTGAGAAAATAGCAGCTTGCGGCTCTCTGATATATTGCCTGGGTTTACAATATTTGAGAGCTTGTACCAAATCAACTATATTAGCTGAAACTGATAAAGGTTTAGTGTACGAAATCACAGATTCAATAATAAGGCAATAGTTAAACCCGCAATTAATCAAATCCAATTCCAAATGATACAAGCCACTCCTAGCTGACTGTTAAAAGTTTATGATATTTCCAGAGTTTTTATTTAAAAATTATAATTTTGCTACAAATATTTTGAAACTAAATATACAGTTTTTACTATTTATGTACCATTTAATGGCTTTTTAATTGTAAATTTGATACTTCATAATAACTTGATATTTTTAATTAATATTTAAACGAATATTTTTGTTAATTAATATTATTTAGTTGTAGGATAATCTATATAAACTTACTGTGTCGCTATCAAGACGCTCTGGTTAATATGTAAATTATCTTGGCATATCATGATTACAGCAGTAGACTCTAGAAACTGGCTACAAGAAAGCCGTTATAGTAGTCGGGGTAACTTTTATTTGTTTGCGCCGATGGTCAACTTCAACATCATAGCTGAAGCTGGGGAAACCCCACCTTGATGTGCTTAGACCAAGTTGCCTTCTGTTGTAGTAATGTTTCGTTAGGGGAGATTGCTTCGCTCCACTTTGTTTCGCTCGCAATGACAGTTGCTACTTTTGATTGCAACTTGGTATTAGATATCTGAGAAACTTCCTGGGAGATTTTTCAATATTATATTCGGATACGAGTGAAGGAAATCCACTCATCATTTCGCTGAGTCTGCTGTAATTTTGTGGAATAAGTGATTTTTTCACTGAGTAACTGAAGATAATCACCTGTAGCAATACCAGATTTTATACACTGGCAACCTAATAGATAATCTGATAAAGCGATAATATTTGGTTGTGAATCTATTCCAATTAATAAAAGCTTGTTTCAAATTAGCATCAGTACGAAATTTTAGGATTCTAATAGAAATGCAGGCTGAATCGGTAACTAGAATATCTAATTTTCGGGATATCTTGGATATCATTTTGCTCGATTGCAAACTAGAGAAGATTGGTTTGTAAGCAGTTTTTGTAATTTTGCATTTGCCTAACGTCGCATTAAAGATAAGCAGTACTTGTTGCGGTGAACTGGAAAATCAATAAGATTCATCCGGTTTTTTCCTTGCATTGTGCATATTAAAGTCAAAAAACTACAAAACCAAGGCAGCTTGTTATGTCAAATATTTGCTTTGCCACTTTAGTAAAAGCAAATTAAATATTGGTAAATAGTTTGCAGGAGATTAGCTACATGAATCAATTGCAGAAAAATCATTCTGAGAAGAAACTACATCTTCATTATCTAGATGGCTTACGTGGACTAGCAGCTTTGTATGTAGTACTTGTCCACATTGAACCTTCTATAGGAGAAGAATTGCCAACATTATGGTTATGGTTTGGTAAATTCCTGAGATATGGTGCGTTTGCTGTAGTGATTTTTATTGTACTTTCTGGCTACGGGTTAATGCTGTCAGTAGTGCGCTCTCAAAAGGGTTATGTTTCAGGAGGTTTACTAGATTATATTAAACGGCGATCGCGGCGAATTTTACCACCTTACTATGCGGCTTTAGGTTTCTGTATACTATTAGCGATCGCAATCTTTTTAATAGAACGATTCACACCTTTTCAATGGAATGAGTTTGCAGGAAAAGGGTCATTTGAGCCAAAATTTTCCTTGATTGATGTCTTATCCTACCTGCTACTAATTCACAATCTCAGCCCTAGCACACATATTGCCATTAATCCACCAATGTGGACTGTTGCTAGTGAATGGCAGTTATACTTTTTCTTTCCCCTCTTATTGCTACCTATATGGCGGCGTTTTGGGTTGCTAACAGTTGTTATTAGTGCCTTTTTAATTGGTACAGCACCTTTATATCTCTTGAATAGATTGTTTGAAACAGCCAATCCTTGGTTGCTTGGCATCTTTGCTTTGGGAATGGCAGCAACAGATATTGGATTTTCGCAAAAACCTCAGTTAATTGCGATGAGAAATTCTCTGCGGTGGGATTTATTGGCTATTGTCTTTACTGCTATTGCTTTTGTAACCGAGTGGAAACAACTAGGTTTAGATATCTGGATTGGCCGGAGTTTCTTTGGTTTGGCGGTTGCTTGTCTATTTATTTACTGCACCAAGCTTTCCTTAGATGGAAAAAAGCTACCGTCAATTTTGAGGATATTAGAGCATCCTTGGGCGATCGCACTAGGAACATTTTCTTACAGTTTGTATCTCACTCACGGGCCAATTTTAGTGTTGCTGCGTTACTTCCTTGTTAGCCAACCGTTGTCGCCATTCATGTTTGCAACCTTGTCTTACGTGATGGGTGTGGTAATGTCGCTGGTATTTGCCTATCCGTTTTATTTAATCTTTGAACGCCCATTTATATCCAGTTTCATCAAAAAGCCCAAAGTAAACGATGCTGTAATTTAAATCCAGACACACTTTGTATTGCGGCATAATGTTGAGCTAATTTTGCTCAATCTTCACTATCGACGCTTTGCCTTGGTAGTAGTTGGAACCGAACAATATCATCGAGATAGAGAAAGATATATAGTAAAACCACAGATAAACACAGATAATTTATCTGTGGTTTCAATCTGAAACTTAACCAACTGTAATTACAGTACCTAGACTCTCATTCGCCAACCTATCTACTGCACACACAGCATAGGTTCCCGACCCAACAGCGGCAGAGGTTGTGCCAGCAGGCAAAACTTGCTGAAGTACCCAACTATCACCACTTTGCCGATAAAGCGTCCAGGAACGAATTGGCTGATTATCACCAGGTTGCCAATTGAGTTTGCCGTTATTAAATAGTAGTAGTGTGGGAGGTTTTGGTGCTGTTGTATTCTGCCAAGATAAAGTTGGCGGCAAGGCAGGTTTGTTATAAAGCACACTTTGGAATTTATCAGCAATACCCTGGCTATTGTCCATCAAAACACCTACATTAAAGAAGATATTCCCCAGTGATAATAGTCCTGCTTGGCTACGACTAATTTTTACCTGCTTTTCAATCTCTTCACTTTCCCGACTCTTGTTGCTTGGTTCTGTAAGATTGTTACCAGCGTAAACGTGTCTTTGCTTTGTGTTTATCTGTGTCCACCACTTTAGCAACGCAGAATAACTTTGTTGTGTTTGGTCGTTGCGCCAGTAAAGTTGAGGAGCGATATAATCAACCCAACCTTGTTCTAACCATTTTTTCGCGTCAGCATACAGCACATCGTAGGCATCCAAGCCGGTAGTGCCTGGTGGTTGTCCGGGACGGTAAATACCAAAGGGACTAATGCCAAATTTAACGTAAGGCTTTGTGGCTTTAATTCCTTCATATAGACGCAGTACCATGAGATTAACATTTTCCCGCCGCCAATCACTCAAGCTGAGTCCACCGCCAGCGGCTTTATAAGCTGCGTAGGTTTTGCTATCGGGGAAAGTCTGACCCGATATCGGATAGGGATAAAAATAGTCATCTAAGTGAATAGCATCCACGTCATAACGACGCAGAACATCAATAATGACGTTATAAGCTCTGTCCTGAACAAGTTTCACGCCTGGATCCATCCACAACTGATTACCCCATTGGTAAACAACTTCGGGATTAGTCACAGCTATGTGGGGACGGACATTCGACCCTTGCTGAATGGAAGACTTGGCACGGTAAGGATTAAACCAAGCATGAACTTCTATATTGCGCTGACGGCACTCAGCGATCGCAAACTCTAACGGATCGTAAAATGGTTCTGGAGCTTTACCCTGAGTTCCTGTAAGCCAAGCACTCCAAGGTTCTAAAGTAGAAGCATACAGGGCATCGCCTTCTGGCCTTACCTGTAAAATTAAGGCGTTAAAGTTCAGCGCCTGTAATCGATTGATAATTGCCAGTAGTTCAGATTTCTGTTGAGCAACAGGTAGTCCGGCTTTGGAAGGCCAAGTACTATTCCATACTGCTGCTACCCAGGCCCCGCGAAACTCTCGCTGATGATTTACCTTGACGGTAGTAGGCGTTACTGGGGTGGGTGTTGATGTTGGTGGTATTACCAGATAGGCAGAGGTGATCTTGTCAGCTTGCCCTAGATAAACCAAAGCTTGATAGACTATCACCGCTACATCAGCACGAGTCGCCGCTATATTGGGGTTGAGTATTTTTATATTTGGGTAGCTAACAACTAACCCTGCACTTGTTGCAAGAGCTACCTGGTTTTTAGCATAACCTGCGATCGCAGCTGCGTCTTGATACAATTGCGGCAATGCACTCAACAGGTCAGGTTTTATCTTATTGGCAATCTCTAAGCCGTTGACTATAGCAACTAAAACATCACCCCTAGCGATTCTATCGTTAGGGCGGAAAGTTTTATCGGGGTATCCAGTAATAAATCCTGTTTCATAAGCTTTTTTAATAGCACTTACTGCCCAATGATTAGCAGGCACATCATTAAAAGGGACATACTGTCGCTTTAAAGGTAATGTAAAAACTGCCGCAATAATGGCAGCAAATTCAGCGCGGGTTACTGAGTTATCGGGGCGAAAAGTCCCATTAGGATACCCATTTAAAATACGACGCCCCGATAAAGCTTCAATAAATAAGCGTGCCCAATGGTTTT
Source organism: Mojavia sp. (assembly GCF_059505145.1). Taxonomy (NCBI): domain Bacteria; kingdom Bacillati; phylum Cyanobacteriota; class Cyanophyceae; order Nostocales; family Nostocaceae; genus Mojavia; species Mojavia sp. The sequence continues at coordinate 202,925 of NZ_JCACKA010000135.1, read as the reverse complement.
TAGTATCCGAGAACGGTGTAGGAGTAGATACCATTATTGATTCAGCTAGCTAGCTTTAATTTTGATTATCCTATGTTAATTTAGCAACATCGAAGCGATCGCTGCTCGTATGTCAGCTAACAGACTAAGGTTAATTCAGGCTGAGGCGGTAGCCTTGGTAAGTGTCCGCATTCTTCAGGTAATGCCTGTTAGCTAAGAAGTCTGTCATTTGTAGGATATATCGATGAGCTAATTTTTTGTGCAACTTATGGTTAACATAGTAGGTCAAGTTAATTTAGAAGAATTTTTATCTCTACCAGAAAAATATGCAACCCGTAAGTTTATATATGGTAAAGCGATTCCTAATTTGAAGAGGCAGAATTAATTGAATTTTATTTTTTACTTTAAAACCCGATACGATAAATATTATTTCAGATATTGCTGAAACATAAGTACAGACACTGATAATTAAAGAACAGATTACACAAGAACTAGAAAAATTACCTGAACCGTTGTTGCAATAAATTTTAGATTTTGTTCTATTTTTACAAGCCAAGCACCAGCAGCGTAAAATGCTAGACATTACTATTATGAGTGAACCATCGCTGCAAAAAGATTGGTTAAAACCAGAGGAAGAAGCAGCATGGCAGTATTTATAAGTAATTAATAAAATTATTGAAATTATATAATGCTGAAGTATGTATCATGTATTAATTGGCATTTTACACCAACTTCATAAACTACGTTTATTGTAATATTTTGACTGCGATCGCACTTTTGTTAAGTTGGTTAAAATAAAACTAAGAAAAGTAGTATTGGATTGAAAAAGTGCGAAGAAATCAATTCTTTTACATCTTATTTGTGGTTAGTTTAGTTGGCATCCTTGGCTTTTCTTATGCTAACAAGCGATCGCCTGTCACTAGTTGTCACTCATGGGGATTTATTTCCGCAAAAGCTGAAAAATACTATACGTATCCAGAGAAATTAGTAGTTCAGCCTTGGCGTGGTCAGCATCATGTCTATGGTATCTTTATGGTTCCAAATGGACATACGCCTGACTACTTAATTACAGTTACATTACCAGAAACCAAGACATACTGTGGCACAATAAACTATGGCCGCAGTAATTCTATGGAGGGGATTTCTGCCAAGCCAGGACATTATCTAGTGAAAGGATATTTGAACACAAGGATTGCTCTGTGGTGGATTGCCCACGGAAAAGTAGATCAGTTAAAACAACCGAGTAACTGGAAGTTGGGCTATACCAAAAAAGAGCAAACATGATATCTTTTCACACCAGTATTCCCGCAATACAAGCGGTGATAAAGCCTGCAAGTAAACCACCAATCATCGACTTTACCCCCATACGAGCTAAGTCATGTTGACGATTTGGTGCCATGCCTGCAATGCCACCAATAGTAATTCCAATAGAACCAATATTGGCAAAATTACACAATGCATAAGTGGCAATAATTATCCCTCTTTGGGAAATATTGCCACTGGCAATTAGGGTTTTTAAATCCAAGAAAGCAATAAACTCATTGAGAATCGTCTTTGTACCCAATAAAGCTCCTACTTGTCTACAATCAGCCAAAGGCACACCCATCAGCCAGGCTACAGGAGCCATGATAAAAGACAAAATCCATTGCAAAGACAACTGCGGCAAACTAACTAGTCCTCCCAAGCATCCCAGCAGCGCATTTACAGCAGCTAGTAAACCCAAAAAAGCAATGATCATCACGGCAACGTTAACTGCTAGCTTCACACCGTCAATTGCTCCCGTGGTGGTAGCATCGATTACATTAACGTAATTAGTTCTGACATCAATCTTTGCTTTACCAGCGGTTTCAGATACTTCCGTTTCTGGGTAAAGCAATTTTGATACCACTAAAGAAGTAGGGGCTGTCATAAAAAAAGCAGCAATTAAATGTTCAGCAGGTATTCCAAACGATAAATATGCTCCTAGTACTCCCCCGGCGATTGTGGCAAATCCACCAGTCATCACTGCATGAAGTTCCGATTGCGTCATTGTCGCCACATAAGGTTTAACAATTAGTACTGACTCTGTTGGCCCCAAAAATATATTGCCTGCACAAGATAAAGACTCCGATCCTGATGTTTTCATTGTCTTCATCATTACCCACGCCAGCCCATTCACTACCCGTTGCAAGATACCGTAGTAATACAAGACGCTGATAAAAGCAGAGAAAAAGATAATTGTAGGTAGCACTTGGAAGGCAAAGAAATGATCCTTGAAATTCTCGCCGAAGACAAACTTTGCGCCAACATCAGAAAATGCTAAAAAATTGCTGACTACATCTCCTAGAGATTTAAATATAATTAAACCGCCTGGTGTTTTAAGAATCAGCAGTGCAAATATAAACTCTAACCCCAAACCCCAAGCCACAGTTCGCCAACGCACAGCACTGCGATTGACAGATAAGGCATAAGATATACCGATGAAAACTAATATTCCTAGCGCGGAAATTGCACGTTCCATAATGACTCACAAGTTTGCACTACTAAAACATTAAGCTACAAAGAATACAGAATAATCTGTCTTTTATTAAAGAATTTTGTTAGCAAATATTATTTGATGATGTACTACAATGTATCTCGAAAGTCAAGTAATTAGTTTTTATAAAAATAAATCGATTTTTAGATATCTAGCGCCTAAACAATTGAAACGTTAAAGTGTTCTCTAAGAGTTAACTATCGCCATATTTTTGGAATAACCCTGTAATTATGAAACTGAATGTAATTAACAATTATTGTGAAAAAAATAGCAGCACTTTGGAAGTTAATTCTGTACAGGGAGAAGGTTCAGGGTTTATAATTCAGAGTTAATTTTTTAAAGTTTGTTTATGAACCGGATGTTTCGGCGGTATCATCGCCAAATTGCGATCGCCTTATGCTTGCCCTTATTTTTGACTGTCCTAACTGGAATGGGCTATACAATTGCTCATGAATGGCTGCATCAAGATGAATTAGGCGGTATTATTCTGCGGCTTCACACTCTAGAGATATTACATTTAGAAACAATTTATCCAATTTTAAATGGCTTGGGATTAGTCGGTTTGTTGATCACTGGTTTGAGTATGACAGGTTTATTTAACCAACGCTCAAATCAAAACACTCACGATAGAGGGTAGGGACTTCCAAGTAAAAAAATATTCCATCGTTTTGATGGCAGGGGAGCAGGGAGCAGGGAGCAGGGAGCAGGGAAAGCCGTTTTGAAGGAGTAAAATTGGATAATTTATTTTTTGGAGTTACCCTAGGCTTGTTGCGAAAAATCAAATAAAACTTAAAAGAACCACCGATATTTATCTGTGGTTCGATCTACAAAATATGAACTTATGCAAGAGGTTTATTGTAGCGATATCCTTCTAGGGCGTTGGCTACTTTGGTCTTTGCTCAAGAATAACCCAAATCTCGTGTCGGTAAACCCATGACTGTGCGATAATGAGCTTCGATTTGCGCTACAGTTTGAGACTGGCGCTGAGTATCCCATTGGCTGTGATTGAATAATTCTTGCTGTAAATTCTCAACGTTGATGGTATTAACTTTGCCATTAGCAACAATTTGCTTACCACTTACCCAAGCACTATCAACAACATTAGTAGGACGTCCTAGAACTAACAAACCAATGGGATCTGTACGGGGAAGCAACGATAAATTTTTGAGATCATAAAGTACTAAATCGGCTTGTTTACCCACAGATAAGGAACCGAGTTTATCTCCCATGTTCAGCCCCTTTGCACCTCCCAATGTTGCCATTTCTACTGCTTGTCGGGGTGTAATCCAGTGCTGATAATCTAAATCTGTAATGTTGTGCAAGATAGACCCAATTTTAATTGCTTCGAGCAAATCTTGCGAGTCATTGCTAGAGGCTCCATCACAACCAAAGGTAACATTTACCCCGGCTTGACGATATTTTAAGATTGGGGCAATACCGCTACCTAAACGTAAATTACTCAAAGGGTTATGGACAACTGTAGATTGGGTTTTAGCAAGGATAGCAATATCAGCATCACTCAACCAAACACAATGAGCAAGAGAAGTGCGATCGCCTAAATAACCAATCCGCTTGAGGTGTTCAACAGCAGTACAACCGTATTTCTCTTGGGCGAGTTTTTCTTGGGCTTTGGTTTCGAGTAAGTGAGAGTGACGGCAAAGATTATAGCGATCGCTTAATTCAATGCATCCAGTAAACAAAGCATCACTACATAATTGAATCCCAGTTGGTGCAACTAAAATACTGACACCTTCATCCGGGCGATGAAACTGTTTCACCACCTCTTCTATAAATTCTAATGTTGCCACCGTTGAGCGAAAATAAGGCTCATGAGTTTGTTGTGATTCACCTGATGGGATACCTGCTGTCAGGGATTCATCTTGAATTAAGGGGGCGATAAAAGCGCGAATCCCCACTTCTCTGTAAGCGCGAGTTGCTGTGGCAATGGTTTCTACCTCTTGTCCGGGAATTAACACCAAATGGTCTACTACACTCGTACCGCCAGAAAGTAGAGTTTCTACCGCCGTTCCCAAGGCGCTGAGATAAACCTTTTCTAAATCGAGAGGGGCAAATTCGTAAAGTTCCGCCAACCATAATTCTAAAGGCAAAGGCGGTATTGCTCCTCGTTGCCACATTTCTGAAGAATGGGTGTGGGCGTTGATGAATCCTGGAAGCAACAGCTTATTTGTACCATCAAAGGCAGCGCCAACCACATCTAGATGCGGTGCAATAGCGGTGATTTTACCATCCACAACCTGAACATCAACAGTTGTGTAAGCATCATGGGTGGCAATTAAAACATTTTGGATAGTAAAGTTCACGATTTTAACCTTGATTAAGTAATCGGACGCTTAAGAGAATTTCAAGCTACAAAATATAAAATGGTGTTGGGTATTGCAAGTTTATGAATCAGCCTTTTCGGACATTGGGAGTTGCACCAAATGCTTGGGCAGTGAATCATGCGATCGCAGACATTACTCGTCCGCAAAAGACCCCACAACCCGTTATCTTATCAACAGAAACTAAAACCCTGCGCCTAGACTTGGCCAAAGCCGCCATTATCGTCGTTGATATGCAAAACGACTTTTGCCACCCCGATGGCTGGTTAGCGCATATTGGCGTAGACGTGACTCCGGCGCGTCAGCCCATTGAACCTTTACAAAATTTACTTCCTAAACTCCGTCTGGCTGGTGTACCGATAATTTGGCTAAATTGGGGAAATCGTCCTGATTTACTCAATATTAGTGCTGGCTTGCATCACGTCTACAATCCTACAGGCGAGGGCGTAGGATTAGGTAATCCCTTACCTAGTAATGGTGCTAAGGTACTCATGGCTGGTAGTTGGGCAGCAGCAGTAGTAGACGAACTACAACAACTACCACAAGATATTCGCGTCGATAAATATCGCATGAGTGGATTTTGGGATACTCCCTTAGATAGTATCTTACGCAACCTCGGAAAGACGACACTGTTCTTTGCTGGTGTGAATGCCGACCAATGTGTGATGGCTACCTTGTGCGATGCTAACTTTTTAGGATATGACTGCGTATTAGTCAAAGACTGTACCGCAACCACATCTCCCGAATATTGTTGGCTAGCGACTTTGTACAACGTCAAACAATGCTTTGGTTTTGTGGCTGACTCGCAAGCAATTTTTACAGCATTGCAAACAAATGGCGAGTTCTAATACCTGAAATTTATTTAGTAATCGGTACTTTTGTAGCTAGGTTTACAACTAATAACTCAAGTTTCAGAGCCAGGAAATCATAGGTTTTCAGAATTATCAAAAACTCAAGAGGAGATACATAAATGCACGCTTCTAAATGTGTAATTCCTGTGATCAAGTCTCCGAAAGATTACCAAGTATATCGCATCAGTCCCCAGGACACAAATCGATTAGCAATTATCTTCGATACAGCAAACGCTAATACATCCTTGACTTGTTGTGTGGAAATTTTTGATGCTGGTGGGCAAACTCCACCAAATCGCCACCAATGGGCAGTGGAAATGTTTTTTGTACTCAAAGGTGAAGGAATAGCTGTTTGTGATGGCAAGAAAGTACCAATTAAAACAGGAGATAGTTTATTAGTACCTCCGACTGGCACTCATTTGATTAAAAATACAGGTTCAAGTCGCTTGTACACATTGACAATTATGGTACCAAATGAAGATTTTTCGGAACTAATTCGTAGTGGTATTCCTATGGAGTTGGATGCAGAAGATATGGCAGTGCTTGGGAGATTAGATGCTTTAATGCCTTGTTGAAGAAGAATACAGAATTTAGTAGGGTAGCACAGCTGTGCTACCCTATTGCTTTTTTATAGTCAACTTAACGCAAAACGGGCGGTTAGAAACCGCGTCTACACAAACAAAACCCACCTCCATGGGTTTCAAGACCTTGATTTGACTTTAGTCAGCACAGGCGGGCTTCGTTTGTGTGCAAGATGAACCGCGAATTGCATTCGTCAAGGCTGTATATAGTGCATCTTCATTCAGCTACTCAAACGAGAAAGCAATCAACCATTTTGAAAACCAAAATTTCATTTTGCTTACTAAATCTACCGAAATGAGAAAGCAAACTGGGGTTTGAGAAAACAAAAGCTGATTTTGCTTGCTGAATCTACCGAAATGAGAAAGCAAAAGCTGATTTTGCTTGCTAAATCTACCGAAATGAGAAAGCAAACTGGGGTTTGAGAAAGCAAAACTTAATTTTGCTTGCTAAATCTACCGAAATGAGAAAACAAGCTGGAGTTTGAGAAAGCAAAAGTTACTTTTGAGAAAGTAATTGCAGCTTTTGCTAATTGAATTTAGCCTAAACATGAAGTTTAGATAAAATTCTTTAAAAAATTGCTGATAAATGCTGATTATTTTTTATCAAAGTAGTGTCTACAAGTATAAATTACTACTTTAGTATGAGAATAAGAAAGGCGATCGCCCTCCGCCAAGAGCCGAGGATGTTTGGAAAGGCATAAAGTATACTAAAAACCCCCATTCCCTACAAGGGAAGCGGGCTAGGGGGGTTAGGTTTGAGAGACTTTAATGTTAATAACAATACTTTTGAAACAACCTCTAAAAGTATTCATCCTATTCCGCCTTCTAAAACGTAATTTTTGCTGTGGGGGAGATAGCGAATAAAAATTGTGAAATTACGTTTCTAAATGCAAATTGGTATCATGTAGAGACGCAATTCATTACGTCTGAATGCTGATTTGCGGAATTACAGGTTTGTAAAGTGAAGAATACCTCAATTGATGCCGAGAGTGCTGGAAGTTAGGGTAAAAACCAATGCTGTGGAATGTTTTACAAGCAATTCGCCGTCAGATAACTCAAAAGCTAGGATTATCCCCGTCCAAAAGTAGCACAGACGCAAACACAACCCCTATATCTGACCCCCAGCTTGAGTTTTTATCGCAGGTACTTAAGGCTACAGCAAACAGTGACGGCGATGCCAAGGTGATACACCCACTGCTGAAAGCGAACCGAGACAAGCTAGACATGAACTTTGCCCAAATTTTACGCAGTTGGGCAATGGCAACTCTACCAGACTTAGAAATAGACACAGCACGAAGTATTTCATTAGTTATTATCAATTTCAGTAACCGGATGTGGGATTTTCCCTTGGGGAACCGGGCGAATAATCTGGAAATTGCCATCACAGGTTATGAAATTGCACTCACTGTTTTTACCCAGGATCGCTTTCCCATAGATTGGGCAATGACGCAAAACAACCTGGGTATTGCTTACTGGAACCGCATCCGATACCAATATAGAAGTAGAAACAGTTGCGCGTTACTTCCACCCCACCACTGTTTTAAAAAAAGCCCAAGCCACCAAACAAGCTTTTTCGCAAGCCGTGGCAAATTCGCCGGATGTGCAAGTCGTTCACCTTTCTTGTCACGGCTACTTTGATATTGAATCGCCTGTAAATTCTGCCATTGCTTTAGCTGATTGTGTTTCGTCCACCTTCCATCTTAGCTGTCGGTACTGGCATTGGCGCAGGTGGAATCATGGCATCTAGTTACACCTTGGTGGAAGTGGGAAATGATCCTATCCTCAAAGCTTTGCACACTCCAGTGGCCAATCGCTTTACCGCATCCATCACCTACAGTTTACTTTTTGGCTTCGCTATAGGAATCTTGATTTGGGGTTGCGATAAACTTTGGCAGTCCCATAAGCAAAGACGGCAGCAATAAGCCCAAGATTATCATTCATGCTTAAAGTCCTCCCCAAACAAACTGCCTCCATGCACACCCGCGATGGTGTACGCCTAGATGCAGATATCTATCGCCCGGATGCTGAAGGTGAGTTTCCGGTATTATTAATGCGACAACCTTATGGTAGAGCGATCGCATCTACTGTTGTTTATGCCCATCCTACTTGGTATGCTGCCCACGGCTACATTGTAGTAATTCAAGATGTCCGAGGGCGAGGCACTTCTGAGGGAGAATTTAAATTATTTAGTCACGAAATTGCAGATGGTGAAGACTCAGTAAATTGGGCAGCAAACATTCCTGGTAGTAATGGCAAAGTCGGAATGTATGGCTTTTCCTATCAAGGAATGACTCAGCTATATGCAGCCGCTAATAAACCAGCAGCCTTAAAAACAATTTGCCCCGCCATGATTGGCTATGATTTATATGCTGATTGGGCTTATGAAGGAGGCACATTCTGTTTACAATCTAACCTTGCTTGGGCGATTCAATTAGCTACAGAAACCGCCCGATTAAGAGGAGATAAAACAGCGCATCAAGCATTATTTACGGCTTCTCGCAATTTGTCTTTAACTAATCCAGAAATTCTCCAACATCTTGCCCCTGAGTCGTTTTATCATGAGTGGCTAGCAAATTCCCAACCAGATGCAGCTTACTGGGAAGAACTTTCGCCCAAACGCTACTTGCAAACTGTTGACTTGCCCATGTTCCACATTGGCGGATGGTTTGATACCTATTTGCGAGGAACTCTGCATTTATATAAAGATATAGCAGGCCGTAGCCATACACCTCAACACCTGTTAGTCGGGCCTTGGGCACATTTACCTTGGGGTCGTAAAGTTGGCGCAGTTGACTTCGGCCCAAAAGCCGCTAGTCCTGTAGACAAAATGCAAGTTCGTTGGTTTGACCAGTTTCTCAAAGATGTAGATACAGGGTTATTACATGAATCTCCCGTTTGCCTATTTGAAATGGGAACCAATATTTGGCGGACTTTCCCCAATTTCCCTACACCAATGTACAAAATTTACTTTTTGTCAACCACCGGACTAGCCAGCATCCGCGAAGACTCTGGAACCCTAAACCCCAGTCCCCAGCCCCCAGTCCCTAATACCTTCGACGTATTAGTTCACGATCCTTGGCGACCAGTTCCAGCTTTGGGTGGTCATGCAGCGCTTCTGGCTGGTATGTTTGAGCGATCGCACCTTGATTCGCGTTCAGATGTATTAACTTACACTAGCGAAACGCTAGCCGCAGACTTACATTTAGCGGGGGATGTGGTTGTAGAAATTTGGTGCAGCGCTGATCAACCTAGTTATGATTTGTGTGCAGTGCTTTCAGAAGTACATCCTGATGGACAAGCGTATAATTTGACTCAGGGTTATGTTCATTGTCAAGCTGGGGTGAATCCCTTACCTACAAAAATTCAATTGCAAGCGACTTGTGCGCGAATTGCCAAGGGTAATGCTTTACGTCTCAGTTTGAGTGCGGCTTGTTTTCCGGCCTACGCTATGAACTCTGGAACTGGTGCGGTAATTAGTAGTGAAAGTTTATTGGATGCTCAAGTTATCACTTTAACAGTGAGTTGTGGAGGCGAAGCTATTTCGCAAGTGTTGTTACCTGTGATTTGAATTTTGAATTGGTAAGTAGTTGGACAAAAATAAATTTATTCGTGGAGACAGGGAACAAGAAAATGTATGTAATTAATTGTGTCTAAGTTCTATTATCGGTCTGCATCTGTGGTTCGATATAAAAAATTTAGACTCATGCAATCAATTTAACACCTAGTTTGGGCACAACCAGGGAAATTAAAATCTTTTTCCCAGTCCCCAGTCCCCAATCCCCAGTCGCCACTCCCCAATCCCCAACTTAACCCAACTTGAATTGACTAACTAAATCCATGATTTTTTCAAATTGAAAATTATGAGCTAAGTCAAAAAGAGATGTTTTTAATACAGCATTTTCAACAGGAAGTTCCTCAAGCAAAGCTATGATTAAGTCATCACTGCATTGTGCAGCGGCATTATATAGCTGTGTTACCCATTCAGGTGATATTTGAGATAACAAAGGCACTAAATCAGAAGTCGTTAAAATTTGTTCTGATGAGGTTTGACTTAGATTTACTATTTGATTGTTATCTTCTTGATAAAGATATCTTACCCCTAAATATTTGCTCAATTTTTCTAAAAGTATTTCCTCTCGAAATGGCTTGTTAATTAAATCATCACAACCTGCTTGGAGTATTGCTTCTCGTTGTTCCTCAAAAGCATTGGCAGTCAAAGCAATAATAATGGTATTAAGTATTGGGTAATGAGTACAATTTTCAAGTTCCATTTCTCTAGCTTTGATAATTCTTGTGGCTTCATAGCCATCCATAATTGGCATCCGCATATCCATAAAGATCAGGTGTGGTTGCCATTCCATCCATTGGGCGATCGCTTCTTGACCATTGGCAGCTTCCCGCACTACAAAGCCGATAGCTTTTAAAAGTTTAACTCCCACAAGACGACTATCTTGGGCATCGTCAACCACTAAAATGCGATATTCTGGTTGAGCGGGTGCTAAACCAATAACTCGGCGTTGATTGTGCTGAATCGGAATTTCCCTAGCTGCGGTGAGACTGATTTGAATATTAAAGGTAAATCTGCTGCCTTCACCCAAAACGCTAGTAACATTAATATCCCCACCCATCAGTTGTACATATTTGCGGCTAATTGCTAAACCTAGCCCTGTTCCTTGTTGTGATTTTCTTCCGGTTTCGGTTTGCCCAAAAGCTTCAAAAAGTAAGTCCATTTCTTGAGGATCAATACCAGGCCCGGTGTCTTGAATTTCAAAAATTAGGGATTGGGTACTCGGAAGAGTCTGTTTCTTAGTCCCTAGCCGCCAGTCCTCAGCCCCTTGTTTCACTCTTAACGTTACGCTACCACTATCAGTAAATTTGATAGCATTTCCCAAGAGGTTAAGTAAGACTTGCAGCAGTTTACTTTCATCGGTTTGCACATATTGAGGAAGATCGGGAGCATAATCAAATATTAGTTGTATGTTTTTAGAAGTTGCTCGAAAGCAGAGGATTTTTTCCAAGCTTTCTAAAAGCCGAATTAAATCAAAATCGTTAACATTTAAGGTAGTTCTGCCAGCTTCGATTTTGGACATTTCTAAAATGTCATTAATCAAGTTGAGAAGATGTTCACCAGCACGATTAATTATTGCGAGATTCTGCTGATGCTCACCAGATAAGGAATCCTCATGGCTCATGACCTGAGTGAAACCCAAAATGGCATTAAGCGGGGTACGTAGTTCATGACTCATATTGGCGAGAAATTCACTTTTAGCACGATTGGCAGCATCAGCAGCGATCGCAGCTGCTTGTAATGCTTGCGACTGGCTTTGAGTTTGTGCTAGCAGCTGTGCTTGTTGCAAAGCAACTCCGAGTTGATTGCCAATTTGAACTACAACATTGATTTCTTCTGTTTTCCATTGGCGGGGGCCAGAATTTTGATAAGTTGCTAATAACCCCCAAAGTTGATTACCCCATAAGATGGGAACAGTAATATAAGCTTTGGCCTGAAAACGCTCTAAAAGGCTGATATAAGAAGGTTGAAAGTCAGCTTGGTAAATGTCACAGACACAGGAGAAACTTTCACCTTGGCTGTACACACTGCTTTGGTTTGTTTGCAGATAAGTATTTTGTATTTCCTTATCTACATTATTCAAGATTGTTTTGATGCAATCGGCATCTTCTAGTGCGTTGTCTGTGAGGCTGGGGTCATATTTTTGGGTTTCAATCAAAGAAATCCAACCACTTCCCACCGACTCGGAAACAAACTCGCCACTCCAGTCGGGATTGAAACGATAAACAACGACGCGATCGCAGTTGAGTAATTGCCGTAATTCTTCGGTTGTCGCCGCAAATATAGTTTCTAGATCCAATGTCTGGCGCATTCTCCCAATTACTTGGGCGATCGCTCTTTCTCGTTCGGCACTTTCTCGCAAAGCTTCTTCTGCCAGTTTTCTTTCAGTAATATCTGTAACTGTGCCGATGTAGCCTTTAATTTCTCCATCATCGCCATTTTCTGGCAATGCTTGACAAATTACCCAGATGCATTTGCCATCAGCACGAAGAAAGCGATGCTCGTGCTTGTATAATGTTTGAGATACGGCTGCTTGCCGCGATGCTTTCAAAAGCTCTTTGCGATCGCTTGGATATATCGCCTTTGTCCAACCTCTTCCCAAGGACTCTTCTAAAGAAAGTCCAGTGATATCACTCCAGCGTTGATTTAAATATAAAATATTGCCATTGACATCTGTGTGGAATATACAAGCGGGAGAAGCTTCTGCTAAAAGTTGATACCGTTGCTGACTTTCTTGTAAAGCCAGTTCTGCCAGCTTACGAGCGTTTACATCTGCCCAATAACCAACGAATTCTATCGGATTGCCAGCTTCATCGCGGATTAACCTAATTTGTTCATATAACCAGTGGTAAGTTCCATCGGCGTGCAAAAAGCGGTACTCGTAAGATTTGGATTCCTGCTCAATTAGCTGCGAAAATTGTCTTAATATATACTCAGCATCTTCTGGGTGGACGTGGCGCAGCCAGAAACTAGAATCTTCGACAAATTCCCGTGCTTCGTAGCCAAGCATTGTCTTCACGTTCTCACTCATAAAACTAGTGCCAAAATCACCTAATGTTTTGCAGCTATAAATCACTACAGGGCTAGAGGTGAGTAGATATTGTAGGCGTTCATTGGCTAAACGCAATTCTTGTTCTGCATATTTGCGGGCGCTAATCTCTAGAATGACTGTGCCAACACCAGAGGGGCGATCGCCTTCACCAGGAATAGGAAAATAAGAAGTTAGGAAGTGACGGATAATGTCTGGCTCTTTGGGTAAGGGAGTGCTAACTTCTATATTGAGAATAGCTTTACCAGTTAAAAGCACCTGTTCGTAAAATGGTGCAACTAAGGGTGCTATTTGGGGTAAGGCTTCATGGAGAGTTTTACCAATATGCTCTGTTTGAGATAGTCCGTTCATCTCTGCCAACAGTTCGTTGATTTGTACAAACCGTAATTCGTTATCTAATATATTCATGCCAACAGGAGCACTACAGAAAAAAGCATTGAGGCGGGCTTCTCTTAAAGCTAGTTCTCGTTCTAGGGTTTTGCGTTCTGTGATGTCTTTGTGCGTACCTGTCATTCTTAGCGGCGCACCCCAAGTATCGCGCTCAACAATCTGACCGCGAGACTGAATCCACTTCCATTCTCCAGAGGCGCAGCGCATCCGAAATTCAACTTCATAAACTAGCTTAGTACCTTGTAAATGAGCATTTAAGGCTGATTGAACTGCGGTCAAATCTTCTGGATGAACTAATTGCTCAAAGGCTTGAAAATCATCCCCTAGTTCGTTTTCTTTGTACCCAAGCATTCTTTGCCATCGCCAGTCACGGTAGATTTTGTTATTAGTAACATTCCAATCCCATAGTCCCAAATCGCTAGCTTCTAAAGCGAGTTGTAAACGTTCTTCGCTCTTTCTGTGGGCGGCTTCTACCAGTTTGCGCTCAATTAGCGCACCTAATTGAGCTGCAACAGCACCTACTAGCAATAGCAACCGCTTGTCTACTATCGCTGAACTACTTTTAAAAAATACCAAAACAGCCAATACTTTGTTACCAGCCAAAATTGGAACGCCAAAGCCTGCTTTTAAACCTACTTTTGCTGCTTGTGGCGATCGCAGAAAAATCGGTTGTACAACGCTAGAAACATCATCTATCCATTCTGGCTGCCTACTTTGCCAAACTCGCCCCGGCAAACCTATGCCCAGAGGCAATTTAATCGTTTTGCTTTGCAGACAAAATTCTTCTAAATTGCTAGAGTCTTCATGCCAGCCTAGACTATGTTCTAAAACAGTGCCATCATCACTAGGTATCCATGCTTCAGCAAAATCCCAACTAATATTGTGACAAATTAATCGCAGGACAAGTGCTAAAGCATTGTTAACGTCAATAGCGCGAGTGATGGCTTGGGTTGTTAACAGCAACAAACGGCTTTCATTTTCTGCCTGTTTGCGCTCAGTAATATCTTTAGCTGTGCCAAGTATATATTGTTGCCCATCAATGACAATAATTTCTGCACTAAATAAAGTTGTCTTAACTTCTCCAGTTGCAGTGCGAACATCAACCTCATGATTGCGAATGGTTTGGGTCTGTTGCAGGATTTGGGAAAGAAAAGCATATTCTTCTTGATTTACCCAAATCTGCAATTCCTGATTGGTACGACCGATGACCTGAGACCGAGAATAACCAAAAAACTTGCAAAAACTATCGTTAACTTCTACATAGCAGAAATCCGGAAACGTGCTTAGTCCAATCGGGTCAGGAGATGACCTAAAAGCTGATCCTAACTTTTCTTCAGAAACCCTTCTTACTAGTTCTGCGCGTTTGCGTTCTCTAATCTTGCTAGCTGTGCCTGTTATCCCTACAATTAAACCATCTTCATCTCGCAAGGCGATCGCATTCATCATTAGCTCAAGGAGACTACCATCTTTAGCTCGACAGGTAGTTTCATGTTGAAAGACAGACTCTCCATTGAGCAGGTTAGCGAAAAGTTCCTGAGTCTGAGCAACTTGGTTAGGCCAGATGAAGTCAGTAAAGTTACGCCCAATTATTTCTTGGGGTTCATAACCGTAAAACTGTTTGACAGCAGAGTTGACAAAGGTAAACAATCCATCTATATCCACCGACCAAATCATGTCTTGTGAGGTCTCCACTAGATGGCGATATTTACTTTCACTGGCTTTCAGGGCAGCTTCTACTAAACGACAGTCTCGAATTTCTTGCTGGAGTTGGAGATTTTGCCTGTCCAGTTCGGCACGTGCTTGTTTTTCTTGCTCTAGTAGCTTTTGAATAATCAGTAAATTTTCTATACGTACTAAAATCTCATCAATTTTTAAAGGTATAAAAATATAATCAAAAATACCCAATTCAAAATTTTTGATTTTTTGAGGTAATTCGTCTATATCACCAATAAAAATGATGGGAATATTCTCTGTTTGTTTCTGATTTTTCAGATATGGTAAAACTTCATATCCATCCATTTCCGGCTTCGTAACGTTGAGCAAAATCAAATTTGGAGGAGAAGCAAGTACTGTATTGATTGCCATCTGCCCGGAAAATATTCTTTGTACTTGATACCCTCGATCGATGAAAATATCGGATAAAAAATCTAAAGTTTCTAGCTGATTATCAATTAACAAAATCTTTATTTGCTGAGTATCGATGGACATATGAGTTTTTGATTTTCTTTTCAATCATTGAAAAATACTTAAGTAAAACTGATAATTATATCAAAACGAATATGTCTAACCCAATCTTGCAAAGCCTGATTTCAAGACATATGATTGTCTGCTATCTCTGCAATAAGCTTGTGAAACAACTTCCTAATTACTTTATTAAATGCAAAATCTCAGCCCTTCATCACTTTCTGGGCATAGTAGTTAATTGATGCAAGAAAAACAAAGTTTATTTTGTTCACAAGATAAAACCTATAAGCAGTACAAGTGTTAGTGAAGTTTGGCAATTTTTTATAAATATAACCCACATTTAAATGTTCAGTCATCCTTGATTTGCTTGTTATAGATTCCTATAAATTTAAGATAATATTAAATTATCTTTAACTTAATTTATATATTAAGTAATAAATCAAGTTTGAAGTATCATAATTACTAAGTTAAGCGAAAGTATACTGAGATTCAGACTCTAAATTTTTAGAAAACCAAATTAGCCAATAATTTTTGATATCGCTATATGAATGTTCAGTGATGGAAGAAGTATGAGGGTAATGTAATCTACACAACATTCTAAGATGAGTTTTGCTCCGTCTTTACTCATCATGCTTTCCGACAAACTACGTTGCTCAAAAATAGCAAGATTGTAGCGATCGCCCATAAGTGGACTCGTGTTATCTATGAATAATTAATTTATATCTAATTTTGAGTGAATAAATTTTAAGAAGCAATAACTTAGATTGTTTAAAATAAACTTTTATTATATAACCTCTTGTATAAAAAAGAATCTACTACTATATTGACTGGCTTAGAACTTCTTGAAAAATCAAAAATATAGATGGAGGATTAATTTTGGAAATACAATGGGGATTTAATTTTTTATCTAAATTGATTCAGGTTGAGATTTGGATATTTCTTGTGGGGCTGATGTCTTCTGTATTTTTTCTCATCATAACAAAGAAAATAAATTTCAGAGGATTGCTGTTTACAAAAGCAAGCAATCGA
Organism: Mojavia sp.; assembly: GCF_059505145.1. Lineage (NCBI taxonomy): Bacteria > Bacillati > Cyanobacteriota > Cyanophyceae > Nostocales > Nostocaceae > Mojavia > Mojavia sp. Next base: position 186,440 of record NZ_JCACKA010000135.1, on the reverse strand, counting down.
ACTTATAGCCCAGAACGATTGCAACTATTGATATTCAGTTTGATATTTGTTGTTTATTACCTGCTTGACGTTAGACATAACTTGAATTCATGCCAACTTACAAACTTTCCATGTAAAATGCCACAAATCCGCACAGAATTTTTATTTGCATTAGGAGGAAGCAACTTTGCCTACCTTTGGGGTAAGTTGTCTTCAATTATCAGAGAGAGGAGGTCAGAACGTGCCTAGTATTAATGACCTTTTCGTTGTCTTGGCGCTTGTGATCGGTTGCCTTATTACTATCTTTGTTGCCGTTCTAGAAATATTTATCCTAATATTTATTTGGGAAGGAACTTGGAATTTAAAATCAGGTAGAAGGCGAGGAATTAATCTAGCTAAGTTGATTAGTGAAAGCTCAGGTGATGCAAGTTTAGCACGTTTTCAACTCTTAATTTTTACCTTTGTCATTTCAATGAGTTTGGTTTTAATCATCACTAGTACCAAACCACCTTCGTTTCCATCCTCTATTCCAGATCAAATTTTGGGGTTATTGGGTATCAGCAGCACTTCCTACGTTCTCGGCAAAGCTTTACAAACCCAAATAAAAGAGCCGCCAGAAACATTGCTTCCCACAGAGCCACCACCACTACCAGCAGAACCACCCTCTGATTCACATCTTTAGTTATCTGCAAATGTCTAGCTGATTATTATATATCACCTGAAGGCTGGAGAGAAAAGAATTGCTAACACTTACCGAAAGCCGGCGAGAAAGCCTACTCCTTCAAGGGGTGGGATGAATCTTCCCCTTGATTTGGGGCATTGGGCATTGGTGGCTCTTCCCTATGCCCGCGAAATCCCACTCCTTCAAGGGGTGGGATGAGCTTAATCCAGCCTTAAATATTAATATTAAAAATTAATTCTAATTTAACTTTTTTAATAGTCAAATGTTAGCCATATGAAGCCATAATTACATTTAGTCTAGTTCAAAATAAAAGTAATAATTTAAAATTTTATGCCTAATTTTTTTATAGATTTTAATATTTCTTGCGCTTGAATTTCATCTCCTAAGCTTTTATAAATTGTGTATGACTGAAGGTAATAAAAAGCCGCTTCTTGATGACGATTCAACTTGTGAAAAATTGCACCTAACTTAAAATTTATTTTAGCTTCTTCACGTGTATTTTTCATTTCTTGAGTTAGGATAAGAGCAGATCTCAAAAATCCCATTGCCTGAAAGTACTCCTCCTCAAAGTAATAAATATTGCCAATATTAAATAATAATTGTTGTTGACTGTGTTTAGCTCCAATATTCTGCACAATAGTCAACGACTGTTTATAGTATGCTAAAGCATTATCATGTCTACCTAGATGCTGGTATGTAGATGCAATCCTGGCTAGGGCAGAAGCTTCTCCAAATTTATTACGAATTTCGCGGCTAATATTTAAAGATTCTATATTGTATTCAATGGCTTGCTCAAGTTGATTTATTTGACTACATACATCACTTAAGCCTTGCAAAATTGCATTTCGGACTTTTTTAGCATCAGTATGATAGGAAATTTCTAAGGCTGTTGTCAAAAAAGCCATTGCTGTTTGATATTGATCAAGACCTTTATATGCGTGACCGAGAATGTGAAGAGTAATCATCACTAGGTTGTGGTTGTCAATTTCTCTAGCAAGCAGGAGTGCTTGATTACAATAATCAATTGATTTTTGCCACTGCTGTAGCTGAAGATAAATACCACCAATGTTTGCTAGTGAGCTTCCTGTGGCTTTGATGTCTTTCATTTCATGAGCAATCACGAGAGCTTTTTGCTCGTAATTAAGTGCCTGTTGATAATCTCCTAAGCATTGGTAAACACTTGCAAGTGATCCCAAAGCAGTTTTCTGGGAACTACGCTCATTTATTTCACAACTGATGGCAAACTGATTTTGAAAGAACTCAATAGCTTGTTGATACTGTCCCAGATTTTGGTAATTAGTACCCAGCCCCCAAATAGCTGCAATATGTAATAGCCTGTTTCCAGTCTCACAAGTAATTTTTATTAATTGTGTAAAGTATTTGATGGACTCATAATATTGACTCAGTTGGCGATAACAATTACCTATGTTGTACAAAGCAACTTCTTGCCAATCTTTAACGTCCATCCGTTGAGATAAGGCAAGAAGCAGCTTATGGTATTCCAAAGCTTGTGGAAATTGGAACAATTTTTCGTAAATGCCTGCTAGCTGACTCAGGCAAGTCAGTTCTTCTTGCTGATCTTGGCTTTGTCGGCTGATTGACAACTTCTCTAGGTAATAAGCAAGCCTCCTACGGAGGAGGTTTGCTAAATTTTGTTCTTCTTCTACTATCATCTGTAGCGTTGCAATGTATTGATTAACCAAGCCAAACATGACTGCATTGCTATGCAGCCAATAGGGATTACAGTAATACGTAGCATTTCTCTAGTAGTTTGTTATGCGTTGATTTGGTAAAGTTTCGCTGTTTTTATATAAGCTTTAAATTTGCTTCCTTAAACCTTTACCAACCCTTTATATTCAGCTTTAAGTAAAATATATCCTTAGTATGTTTAGTGAAAATTTTCGGCAATCAGTTCTCTGCTGAACTCAAAAAAACCGGCGCAATCCTATCTATTCAAGGGATAAGACGACTAATCACTATGACCAATAATTAATGACTCTAAATTTTACGGCTTTTTATGTTCGCGTAGCGTCCCTAAAGGGTAAACAAGCAAAGCGATGTTTTCGCGTCCTGTGGGATAAGTTAACCTAGAATCTAGGTTTGAGTAGAAGTTATAAATTTAAAGAAAATTCTTTTGTCTACTTCCTGTAGGTAGAATAATTAACTGCTCTGTATCTAGTAAACAACTAAAAGTAATTGTTGAAGTAGATGCTAGCCTAAAATTTTGCGATCGCTCAGGGCAAGTTATTCGAGAAGAACTCCCACCAAAAAGCAAAAATCAAGGGTGGATTCATCAAGCACAACTACGGACATAAGGACGCATTTATGGGTTAGGAGAGCGGGCTTCTTCACTAAATCTGCGTGCAGCCAAAGATGAACAGCAACGAGGTATAACAGTTACTGAGCATTGTTAACCCTCTTCTGATGACTTGTAGTTTCCTGCATCTTTTAACTTTTCCCGCTTTCTCACCAATCCGCCTCGGAATAGAATTTTAATAAAGCGGACTAAGCTGCATATTTAAGTTTATTTGAGTGGACTTGCGCTGTTAGCCCTACACTTCAATGCAGGGCTAGATGTTGGTCGGTAAGCACAACAATTTGACCGTTGCAAAAATGTGGGTAACGAACAACTAACATTTAATTGTCATCATTTATTACAACACTTGCTATATCCACGGATAAGTATAAATATAGACAATAGCTTGTTTCACAGGCATGAGTCAGTTAACAAAATTAATAAGTACATAACACAAGTCTTATGAATAGTTCGCGTCTTGAACAAAGGGGCATCTACTTATCTGTCGGTGGTGCTTTAATTATGGCAATTTTAGGCATTTCCTTCGGATTAGCAATCCAATCGGCAGCAGTTATGCTCGATGGCTTCTTCAATGTGATTAGTTTTCTTATGGGATTAGCCACCTTGTGGATTTCTCGGTTGTTGAAACGTCCAGAGGGGAAAAAATTCCAATTTGGTTACACGGGATTTACTCCCTTGCTTAACCTTTGTAAAGGGCTACTTGTTGTCGGGCTGTCCATGTTTGCCTTTACCTCTGCGGTTGCAGCATTGTTACATGGTGGTAGGGCGCTGAATGCCGGGGCAGCAGTAATTTATGCGGCGATCGCCGCATCTGGCTGTCTGCTCATTGCGATTATACAAAATATAATTGCCAGAAAGACAGGATCTCCAATAGTAAGCGTAGACTCCAAAAATTGGATGATTAACGGGTTAATTAGCCTTTCAGTTGGAGTTGTCTTTAGTATTGTTGCATTGATTAAAAATACTTCTTTTGCTTGGTTTGTTCCCTATGCAGATCCTACAATTGTCACTATCTTAGTACTACTCAGCTTCCCTATTCCTGCCAAAATTGTCCTTGAAAGCCTGAATCAACTTCTGTTAGGCGCTCCCAATTTGGAACTGCAAAAACGGATTAATCAGTTACTTGATGTCGCAACAACAAAATTGCCTTGTACTAAGCGTTATTTGCGAATGACATTAGTAGGACAGGCTATGTATCTACATCTTTACTGGCTACTACCTAATGACCATAAATTAACAAGTATCGAAGCAGTAGATGCAATGCGTCACGATATTACAGGAATTGTAAAACAAGAGTTTCCGAATGTAACTCTCGATATTATTTTTACTCAAGATGAGCAATGGTTTGCCATGATGAACCCTGAATAAATAATGGTTGTCTTGCACAAACAACTAATAAATGCTTAGACCAATTTAATGGCCAATGACAGGGTTTCTCATCTAGTTGAACCATAATCCCTTGCTTACCTCACTCACATCCGCCAATAATTCATCACTTTTACTCCAATACCACAACATCTTGGGGCTACTAAACCTTTGTTCGGTTAATTATGAGAAAGTAAAATTTTAAACTTATACGGTTTACACCTGATAATCTTCACCTGGGTATTCACAAGCTGTACTTACATGGTCTTATCAGCTTTTTGGAAATTTAAATACATCCCATAGGAAGATGACCTATATAAAAAAGAAGGAGTAAATTAATCCGGGATGTTGTTATGCACTGGATTTATCTAAAGGTCTGGTGATGAGCCAAACCTTATTCCTTAATTCTTACATCAAAAAATAGCTTAACTGATGGTGCGAGTCCACTACTCTTGCCATCACCATCTAGCCATGCACAGCAGTCGCTCATGGGGAGCCAATGGATTGCGCGGCGATTCAATGCAACGCATTTCTGTAGTTGGAACTAGTGGTTCAGGTAAAACGACGTTGGCGCGTCAAATTTCTCAGCGCCTGGAGATTCCCCATGTGGAACTAGACTATTTGCACTGGAAACCCAATTGGGTGGAAGTTTCAGATGATGTTATGCGCGATCGCGTTTCTCAGGTATTATCAGGTAATAGCTGGGTAGTAGATGGTAATTACAGCAAAGTACGCGATATCGTTTGGGGTAGGGCTGATACAGTTGTGTGGCTGGACTATGCTTTAACAGTGATTATGAGTCGTGTGGTTTGGCGGACATTGCATCGGGTAATAACGCAACAAGAAGTCTGCAATGGTAACCGCGAAACTTGGAAAACAACTTTTAGTAAAGATTCAATTATTTTGTGGGCGCTGACAACTTACAATAAAAAACGTAGAGAGTATCCTCAATTATTTGCACAACCGCAGTATAAACATCTGAGGATTGTACATCTGCGCTCGCCCGCATCTGCACAAAAGTGGTATAACAGTTTAATTTTTTAAACTGTTATATCCTCGATAATTTTTGCAGTTCATTTCTTTGCCTGGATTACCTGCAAACTTCCACCCGCATATAAAGTTTGGTTCCCCACCTTGAACCCTATTGCTGTCAATAACTTAGGCAAATTAGTTCGCAAAAGTTGCCAAGCCGTCTCCGTCTCAAACAACAGCAAAAACAGCGATATTCCAGGCCAGAATATATGATTTGTGGGAGCGTGAAAATCTACCAAGGTAAACATTCCTCCCGGCTTCAACACTCGATAAACCTCATGAATAATTTGTCGCAATTGGTCAGGTTGCATCTCATGTAGTGCCACACTTGTATGCACCAAATCAAACTCATTATCTATAAAGGGCATATCCTCTGCAAAAGCTTCCACATAGGAAGCACTAGGTACATTCTGTTGTGCCCGTTTCAAAGATAATGGTGAAGCATCCAGTCCTGTGACGTTTTGTGAATATTTCACTAAAAATTGTGTTGCTTGGCCGCTGCCGCAACATAAATCTAAAATCTTAGTGTCTGAGTGAAGGTCTAAGCCTTGTAGAGCTAGTTGGCGAAAACGAGCTTCACCGCCAACACTCAAAGCTGCTAAACCAGATATGCCATCATATAGCCACTGATAGCGATAACTCCAATCTCTTAAAATTGTTGCCATAAAAACTTTGCGTCCTTTTAACCTTTATATTTAATAAAGATATATTGTTAACATTAGTAAAAAAACTGAAAGGGTTGGGGGAAAGTAATAGCTATGGGTCGTGTAGGCGTTTTATTACTCAATCTCGGTGGTCCTGATAAATTAGAAGATGTTGGGCCATTTTTGTTTAACCTGTTTTCCGATCCCGAAATTATTCGCCTACCATTTCGTTGGTTGCAAAAACCCCTAGCTTGGTTCATTGCTTCACGACGCACCAAAACTTCTCAAGAAAACTACAAGCAAATCGGCGGCGGTTCACCACTGCGTCGGATTACAGAAGCGCAAGGAGAAGCGCTGAAACGACAGCTGGGTGATTTGGGGCAAGAAGCAAATATATATGTGGGAATGCGTTATTGGCATCCCTATACTGAAGAAGCGATCGCTCAACTAACCCAAGACAATATCGAACGCTTAGTAATCTTACCTCTATATCCTCAATTTTCCATCAGCACCAGTGGTTCCAGTTTCCGGCTTTTAGAAAAGCTGTGGCAAGAAGATCCAAAACTTCAGCGTCTCGACTACACCGTCATTCCCTCTTGGTATAAACACCAAGGCTACCTTCAAGCAATGGCAGAACTCATTGCTCAAGAACTCGATCAATTTCCCAATCCCGATCAGGTTCATATCTTTTTCAGCGCTCATGGTGTGCCTAAAAGCTACGTTGAAGAAGCAGGCGACCCCTATCAGCAAGAAATTGAGGAATGTACTGTTCTGATTATGCGTACCCTCAATCGTCCCAATCCCCACACCTTAGCTTACCAAAGCCGTGTGGGCCCAGTAGAGTGGCTTCAACCTTACACTGAAGATGCGCTAAAAGCATTAGGGGCCGAAGGTATTCAAGATTTAGTCGTTGTGCCTATTAGTTTTGTCTCCGAACACATCGAGACACTACAGGAGATTGATATTGAATATCGGGAAATAGCTGAGGAGTCGGGGATTCACAACTTCCGTCGTGTACCTGCGCCCAATACCCATCCGGTATTTATTAAAGCATTGGCAGACTTAGTGATTGATGCACTCAAACAACCGAGTTTCAAACTTTCACAAGCCGCCCAGATGAAGAAAAGAGTCAAAATGTATCCCCAAGAGCGTTGGGAATGGGGTATAACAACTAGCGCCGAAGTATGGAATGGTCGTATTGCCATGCTTGGCTTCATCGCCTTAATCATTGAGCTAGTAACCGGTCACGGACTGTTGCACATGATCGGCCTTTTGTAGTAACTAGCCTTCCTGAACTGCGTAGGTTGGGGATTGGGGACTGGGGGCTGGGGATTGGGGGTTGGGGACTGGGAAGGAGACAAGGAGAGAAATTCCTATTCTTAACTTACGATTCAGAACTCAGCACTAATAACGTTTAGCTGTTGGCTGCCGACGGCGATTGTGCCAATACCAGCCATACCAATGCTTTGCGCTACGAATTGCAAATAAAAGGAGGATTAAAGTAATTAATCCTCCTGTCCTGGAAGCATTAAAGGCAAACACTACTAAAACAACGCACAAGATATCTTGAAGAAATACTGCCCACAATGGTAAGCCGCGTAAGCGATAGAACCAACCGACTTGCACTAGTTGGAGTACCAAAGCTAGCAAGCCTCCAATAAAGGCAATTAACCAGTTTGGTGCTATTGTTGCTGACGATGAAACTACTGCTAACCCCATGATTCCCCCCACAATTGGGGATAATAATAACTCTATCGGTTGTAGCATTCTCTGCCCCAGGATGTTTTTTGAAGCCAGTAGCTCAACCAAAGACCAAATAGTGAGCAAGCCTAGCAAGATTGGTGGCGAAACGCGAGATAAAATTGGGAGTTGCGACCATAAGTTATTGCCCTGCAACAGCCCAATCATTAATAGAGGTATGCCTATTCTCATTCCTGCTGCCGCAGATGCAGAAAGCGTTGCCAGGATTTCAATCATCAGGCCACTCAAAGCATTAATAAAGGTATTATTGTTATTTATAATACCCATTGCTGCTCAGAAATTAAGCAACAAATGGAAATTTATCAGATATTAAAATACTCAGTACTCTTTTGATCTGTCTGTAAAGTCATATTAATCAAATGTTGGCGCAGGAATAAAACAAAGCGCAGAGCTTATCCCACAGTCCTTATATCTCTTAATGCACATTTTAAACTTTAATACTTGTACCTAAAGCAGGGGAATACGATCGCAATTATAGATACTAAGTAAAATAATCAACCTCTTGCATAAGATAGTCTATTTTTTATCTCGAACCGCAGATAAACACACATAGAAATCTGAGCGGCGGTACTCCAAACTTAAGGTCTTTAACTTTAAATTTTGCAAAATTCAAAATTCTTCCCATAGGGGGTTGACGTGTTTAATAATCTTTACAAAATTCTTTAAAACTAACAAAAACTGACAGGTTAATTTTGAATTTGGTGCGCTATTATCATCTAGCAATTACAAAAATTTGGTGTTAAGAGTCCGATTGCAATTCGACTCTAACATTAGAAATGGGAGAGAATATAAATATGGTTCAAAGTATAGAAGGTATAGCTAAATTTACAGCTACCGACCTAGATAAATTTGCAAAAGAATTGAATAGAGACGGAATTTGTGTGATTCCCGGCCTTTTTGACAAAAAATTAATTAGTGAATGGGCACAAGCTTTTGATTTGTTGTTCCGGGAGCGTCAAAATCAACCAGGTGGGTTAGCTCCCCGCGAAATTGCTCGATACTATCTGACATTGCCTTGGGTTAAGCCTTTTGCCAATGTGGAGGTTTTTGCTAACCAAGTGATTATGGGTGTTATTGAGCGCGTGTTTTACCAAGAATACGTCATGGTTCAGTTGGGTGTTGATGTCCCGTTTCAGGGTTCGGAATATCAGGAAACCCATAGAGACTATCGCCCCCTATTCTCCGACCAGATAGTAACCCCACTCTACGCCCTAGCAGTTAACTTTCCATTGGTGGAAGTAACAGCAGAAAACGGCCCGTTCCAAATGGCGCGTGGTACTCATCTTTTACCGCGTGAAGAAGGTTTGAGGAAAATTGCCACTGGTGAAATTGCGATGGAATCTTTCTATATGCAGCCAGGTGATGTGATGATTCGGACGCCTTTGGCACTACACCGAGGTTCACCAAATCGCACCAGTCAGCCAAGACCAATGGTAGTCATGGGCTACGCCATGCATTGGTTACACACTCCGAAAGTCGATTTGGCTCTTGAGCAAGACTACTATGATAGTCTGCCAGAAAAGGTTAGGCAGCTATTGCGGTGTCAGGTTGTGGATCGCTTACCAAAAGAGAAAGTTGAAACTTACGTGAATTTCAAGTATTAAGTATTTGTCATTAATCTTTTGTCCTCAGGTAAGTACAAATGATTAATGACAAATAACGTCTTTGATATAAAAAAATAAAAGAACATAAACGTAGGGTGGGCATTGCCCACCAAAACTGGGAAATGGTGAGCAATGCCCACCCTACTCTCAATGAGATTACAAAGATTTGAAGACTTAATTCACATTAAACGTAATTTACTAATTTGTACTACAAAAAACTAAAGAACCCGAACCAGCACAAAGATAGAGGCTGAGGGAAGAAAAATTGAGGATGATTTGTTGTTTTCATCCTCATTCCGTTAATCGCATCGTTTAGTTGCGATCGCCTTCGGCGCTGCGCTCCGCGCAATCGCACTTCTACGAAATTGAGCCAATACCTGGAGATGTTATCAAGATGCAAACTTATACCAATCCGGTCTACAAAGGCTATTTTGCCGACCCTTTTGTCTGGGAACACCAGGGCGTATATTATGCGATCGGAACCGGCGCAGCAGAAGCAGAAGGAATGGTAGATGAAATGGCTCCTGCGCTTGGCGTTGACTCCCCTAACAAGCTGTGTGTCTTTCCGCTGTTACGCTCCTTTGATTTCCTAAACTGGGAATATGTTGGTAACGCGCTGTTGCGACCAGACCCTGCACTTGGCGATAATTTTTGGGCCCCCGAAGTTGCTTACTGCGATGGCACGTTCTACCTCTATTACTCTGTGGGACATGAGGACAAGAATCATCAGTTGCGCGTTGCTACAAGCGATACACCGTTAGGCCCCTATAAGGATGTTGGCGAACCACTTCTAGACCCAAATTCCTGCCCCTTTGCGATCGACCCGCACGCATTCCGTGATGATGACGGGCAGTGGTATTTATTTTACGCCCGTGATTTTCTAGATACAGAGGGTGGCGTGCGTGCTGGTACAGCGTTGATGGTAGCCCGGCTCGAAACCATGACGAAGCTCGCAGACATGGGGAAAGTCGTCTTGCGTGCGCGTTCAGATTGGCAACGATTTTTAGCCAACCGTTTGATGTACGGTGAAATTTTTGATTGGCATACTTTGGAAGGGCCTTGTGTTCGTAAACATGGCGATCGCTACTATTGTTTTTATAGCGGTGGGCGCTGGGAAACTGAAAACTATGGTGTCGATTATGGAGTAGCTGATAATGTGATGGGGCCTTACTCTGATGCGGGTAACGAAACGGGGCCACGGGTGCTGCGATCTGTTCCTGGTCATGTCATAGGCCCTGGACACAACTCAATAGTTCTGGGCCCAGATGGTCAGACTGAGTACATTGTTTACCATGCCTGGGGAATGAACATGGCTGCGCGGCATATATGTTTAGATAAACTCATTTGGACATCAGATGGGCCACGTTGCGACGGCCCCACTTGGACGCCGCAAACTATCTCTGGCAAATAATAGACTTTTTGCAAAAGAACTTACGCACTCAGATCCCCCAACCCCCTTAAAAAGGGGCAGCCCTGCGCCCTTGCGGGTTCCCCGACTCCCTCAGTGGCGTGGCTTTAGACGTTCCCCCTTTTTTAAGGGGGGTTAGGGGGGATCAGGGTTTCAGACTTCAGTGGGTAAGTCCTATAAATGACTGTTGACCCTTAAGGGTTCGATAGTTGCTTTCCGACGCAAGACGATAGGAACGCACTATCTCACACACCAAAAGGAATGCGCGATCTACTGAAATGAGAAAGCATTTAAGTTAAATAAGTTAGCAAACTCCCGTTTGCTTGCGGAAAACACCAAAATGAGAAAGTCAAATGGCATTTTGAGTAAGCAATACGTCATTTTGCTTGCGGAAAACACCAAAATGAAAAAGTCAAATGGCATTTTGAGAAAGCAATATGCCTTTTTGTTTATTCAAAACAGCAAAATGAGAAAGTAATATGACATTTTGATAAAGATGGGAAAGAATGGGTAAGGGTTTAGCAATGCTAAACCCCTACAAAAAATCTATATGTATCAGGATTTTCGTGAATTGGTATCAGCACTCAGCACTTTGCTATCTAAGCTAAATACCTAACCGTTGGTAAACCTCTTCTAAATGCCGCAGATGTTGTTGGGGGTCAAAACATACCTCAATTTCTGCTGGAGATAATTTTTGGGTAACACGAGGGTCTTTGGTAATTAAGGCGTGGAAATTACCTTCCGGCTTGTTCCAAGCAGTGTGAGCGTTTTCTTGGACGATCGCATACGCCTCTTCGCGGCTAGTTCCCTTGTCTATCAAAGCAAGTAGCACTTTTTGGCTAAACACTACTCCGCCATAGCAGTTGAGATTTCGTGCCATATTCTCAGGATAGACGAGTAGGTTTTTCACCAAATCGGTGATTTCTACCAGCATGAAATGCGTCAAAATACAAGCATCTGGCAAAATTACTCGTTCTACAGAACTATGAGAAATATCCCGTTCATGCCATAGTGCAACGTTTTCTAAAGCTGCACCCGCATGACTTCTAACTAGCCGCGCCATTCCTGTTAGCCGTTCTGAACGGATAGGATTACGCTTATGCGGCATTGCTGAAGAACCTTTTTGACCTTTGGCAAAAAATTCTTCAACTTCCAGAACGTCTGTTTTTTGCAGATTGCGAATTTCTACAGCAAAGCGTTCAATAGATGCTGCAACTAAGGCTAATTGCTGGACATAATCGGCGTGGCGATCGCGGGAAATAACTTGTGTTGAGGCGGTATCAGGTTTAAGACCGAGTTTTTCGCAGGCGATCGCTTCTACACGTGGTTCAATATTGGCATAGGTTCCCACTGCACCAGAAATCTTACCAACAGCAATTGTCTCACGTAGAATTTTTAAGCGTTCTTGGTGTCGTAACACCTCTGCTAACCACCCAGCTAGCTTAAATCCAAATGTCATTGGTTCAGCATGAATGCCGTGAGAACGTCCAATCATCACAGTATGACGGTGTTCTTTGGCTTTTTGGCGAATCGCTTCAATTAAGTTTTTTAGGTGTTGCATCAACACATCCAGACTGGCAAGCAATTGCAATGCTAATGCCGTATCCAGCACATCAGAACTGGTTAAGCCCAAGTGTATATAGCGTCCTGCTTCACCAACATATTCATTAACATTTGTTAAAAATGCAATCATATCGTGGCGGACTTCAGCCTCAATTTCTAGCACCCGCTTGGGGTCAAAATTCGCCTTTGCTTTAATTTCTTCAACCGCCTGAGATGGAATGTAACCCAGTTCAGCCTGCGCCTCACAAACAGCAATTTCTACTTGTAACCAAGTTTTTAGCTTATAGGCTTCACTCCACAGATTACCCATTTCGGGCAAGGTATAACGCTCAATCACAATCCGCCACAGAATACAACCGTCATATTTTACATTTTAATTAGGGCAGATCGCTTTTCCATTTAGGTTTTCCGTTAGTAATGGAATTAGTTTTTGAGTCGGATGTAATGACACTAATGCTACCGTCAGCTTCCATATAAGCTAACTTTACATCAGCCAAAAATTCCACGCTTTGCTGACGCAACTTACTCATCAACTCCTCCTCAGTGATCAGTTCCCGTTCTAGATGTCGGTGAATCATCTGACCATTTTTTACTAGCAGCAGTGGCGGAGGATTCATAAAACGCTGAAATTGAGGAAGTTTGTAACCCAACCAGTTCAGCAAGTAACTCCAAAAAATTACAGTTCCTACCAGAATAGCTCCTTCAGTAATAGATGTATAATTACTCGCCATTGCATTTTGAGCAGCTTCAGCGAATAGTACAACTACTAATAAATCAGTAATTCCTAGAGTTCCTAGTTGTCTGCTAGGGAGGAAACGTAGCACTGAGAACAATGCTAGGTATACTAGCGACCCACGTATAATCAATTCTAGAACGCTGATGTTGGGAACAAAAATTGCGTGCCAATCTATAAAAAACCATTTGTCCATTAACGCTGATTTTCTCCCTATTTATAAAGCTGTAATTTAATTAATAAAATGCCAAAATTTTAAATCGTAAATTATAGGTCAAATTATCATATTGGTAGATAAAATTACCAAGCTTTCAATTATGAAATTTACTTATTTCCCTACTGGAGATTCGGCGCTTAGATTGCTAAAAATACTTCATAAGTCGATTAACAAGATTAGCTGAGTTTTAAGTTGCTCGCATCTAACCAAGGGTATTTGTGCAACATCCTTTAGGTAGATATCATCTGTTAGCCAGGAAATTTAGGTTAAAATCAATAACTTTCAGCATGAAATATCTGCAAGTAGTTGGATTTTTGGCATAGAATAAGTGGTGCGATCGCACTACTCTTGCTAAGGTTAACTCTAATGGGGATCACACTCTTGCGGATATAGCTTATTTTTTATAAATTAAGCCTAAAGCTATATTTACTAAATAATTCCTTATAGATGATAGTTGATTATTGACCGCAGAGTTACATTTACTAGCAATAGGCATTGAACTATAGATGCGATCGCTTAAGTTCAAAAATATTCAGTTTAGACGTAATTACTCAATGCAAAATATTAAGTCAACAAGCCTCTATTCTCAGTATTACTTATTTATGTATGAGAGCAAAAAATTAATGGTTTTTCAGGAGTTGTCTTAATATTTTACGTAGATTTATTTAAATTACCCCAATTACAAAATTCCACCACTAAAGTGAGGGAAGTGCCAAAACTAAAAAAGTGAGATTTTAAAATTTATGCCTCCTTCAGTTACATATACCCAGCAGCCTTGGGCTGAAACTTACAGTGAAATCATTGATGTTCGGTCGCCTAGTGAATTTGCAGAAGACCACATTCCTGGCGCGATTAATCTACCAGTGCTGAACGATGCTGAACGTGCTGAAGTGGGAACAATTTATAAACAAGTTTGTCCCTTCACTGCGCGCAAAATCGGCGCTGCTTTAGTATCCAGAAATATCTACCAGCATCTGAGTCAACACTTTGCGGCCAAAGATAAAGATTACCGTCCTCTAATTTACTGCTGGCGGGGTGGGCAACGTTCAGGTAGCATGGCTTTGGTGCTAGCGCAAATTGGTTGGCGCGTTACTGTGCTTGAAGGCGGATACAAGACTTATCGTGCTTATGTACGCCAACAGCTAGAACATCTGCCAGAAAAATTTACCTACCAGATATTGTGTGGTTTAACTGGCAGTGGTAAAACTTACATTCTAGGTAAAATGCGTCAGCGTGGCGCTCAAGTTCTAGACTTGGAAAGTTTAGCTAACCATCGTGGTTCCTTATTGGGTGAAGAATGGCAAGGAACACTTTTGCCTCAACCCTCACAAAAATACTTTGAAAGTCTGCTACTAGAACAGTTGCAAAAGTTTAATCCACATCAGCCAGTGTGGATAGAATCGGAAAGTACAAAAATTGGGCAAGTATATTTGCCTCAGTCTTTGTGGGAGAAAATGAAACAAGCTAGCTGTGTGGAAATTCAACTACCAATAGCTGCTAGAGTCCAGTTTCTTTTACAAGAATATCCACACCTAACAACTTATCCTGAAATCTTAAAACGAAAGTTAGAGAAACTCAAATCTCGTTGTGGTTGGGAAAAATTAAGTCGTTGGTATCAGTTGATTGATGCTGGTAATTGGGAAACGTTAGTACAAGATATATTGGATTCCTACTACGACCCTACTTATAGTCGCTCAATAAAACGGTATTTTAGCCAATCTCAAAGATTGCTATTTCTCCAAAATTTATCTGATAGCAGTATTGATAGATTGTTAGATTCTTTACTGCCGAATTGTGTGGCGCTAAAATGAGAATATGGTAACGGATGGTGTAATGGATGTAATAGATAAATTTAATAAAAATTACGTTTACATCCTCTACAAAATCCTCTATCGGTATTGAGCAGAATCAGACATTACTGTTGTTTTTCTGCGTTAGCAAAACTATTAGGATTAATGTTAATTAATGGCAATGAACCATTGCCACCTATAACCGTAGGGAAACGTCCATCCCATTTTTCAATTGCTTGCTTCTGCAACAACTCTGCGGTTAAAGTTTGCCGCTGTAATCTTTGCGCCTCAGCTTGTCCTTTGGCACGGTTAACTTCTGCTTGAGCTTCTTGAGTTGCTTTTTTAGCACCAAATTCTGCCTGTTTAGCTTCTTGTTCAGCTATTTGTTTCGATTCAATGGCTTTGCTGAACTCTGGAGAAAACGAAAAATTTACTAGAGAAACATCATCTACTATCAAACCATAAGCCGACAGACGGGTTTTGAGATGGCTATCAATTTCCTCTTTAAGTTCAGTTCGCTTAGTGATGATTTCTTCTGCTGTTTTTTTAGCAGTTGCTGCTTTCAACACTTCAGATATAGCAGGAGTGATAATCCCTGTGATAATTTGTTGCTGATCACCAACTTGTTGGTAAACCTGATTCACTCTTTTCGGATCGATGTGCCAGTTAACAGCAAGTTCGCTGGTGATTTTTTGTAAGTCTTTAGAAGCAGCATCCGATTGAAAAGTGTTTTGCTGCACCCGCACACTCAGCCTTTTAATTGACGTGACAATTGGCATGAGTGGGTGAAGCCCTTCATCTAAAACTCGATCCTGGACTTTACCAAACTTCATGACAACGCCCCGTTCGCCAGCATTTACAATCGTGAAAGGGCGGAAAATAATTGCTAACAGCAATAAGAATACTCCGCCCACAAAATAGGTACTGAACTGAAAAGCATTGGCAGTATGTATGTTGTTACGCATGGTTATTTTTTCAAATAAAGATGGAACTAGCTGATTGCTAAGGTTATAGCAACAATACTGGCGCTTTAGCTTTAGCAAAACGTTACAAAAAAATTAAATTAATCACAACAATAGATACACTATTGCTAATAGAGATTTCGGCAAAAAGTATTTGAATTTTATTAAGTCAAAACTTAATATGAATATAGCTCAACAGCATACGTGGCCTAGTACCGTAGAAGAAGCGATCGCAATCCAAGAAACATTAAGAAATCAAACACTTACAGAAGATAACCTGCCAGAAAATGTCCAATATGTTGCAGGAGTGGACATGGGCTTTGAAGCTGATGGTACAATTAGCCGTGCAGCAGTAGCAGTACTGAGTTTCCCTGATTTACAAGTAGTCGAGACACAGCTAGCGCGTCGTCCTACAACCTTTCCCTATATTCCTGGTTTCCTTTCATTTCGAGAAATACCAGCCGTACTTGATGCCTTGGAGAAGGTAAAAATTACACCAGACATCATACTGTGTGATGGTCAGGGAATCGCCCACCCCCGAAGACTTGGTATTGCTAGCCATCTAGGTTTACTTATAGATATGCCCACAATTGGTGTAGCAAAATCTTTACTGATTGGCAAGTATCAGGACGTGCCAGAAACAAAAGGTAGCTGGCAACCGCTAATACATAAAAATGAAACAATAGGAGCAGTTTTACGCACGCGCACAGGAGTAAAACCTTTATACATATCCAGTGGTCATCGAGTAAGTTTACCTACAGCAATTAACTACGTAATGCGTTGTACCACTAAATATCGGCTACCGGAAACTACACGCATTGCTGATAAGTTAGCGTCTTCGAGATAAAGCGAATATTCTTTATATTGTTTTGTTTGAAGTTTTTTCTAAATACTTGCTTGCTCCTACCCAATCATGTTAGGAATCGCACAGAAAGGAGTTGAAGTAACTAAATAAAAGTTACTAAGTTAGAACGATGAATGCACTAACTTTACAGTGGCAAGATGCAGGACAAAATAAAACTCAGAACATTTACGAACAACAACCAAGCAAAAATCCTGGTACTGTCCGCATCGGTCGAGATCCACTCCGGTGCGACATTGTTGTCAGTAACCCCACGGTATCTGGACTGCACGTAGAAATCTTTTTTCACGCCCAAGAGCAACGCTTTTACATTAGAAATCTACGATCGCAAAATCCTCCCTTAGTAGATAGACAAAAACTAGTCCAGGGTGAAAAGCCTTTACAAGAGGGCAGTATTATCTACTTAGGACAAATGGAACTCAAAGTTACTGCCGTTTTAATTAACAGCATTCCGCCAACAATTTTAGTACCACCACAAGCAACAGTGGTAAGCTCCCAACCAACTAAACCCCCTGTAAACCAGCAGCAACCAATACAAGCCGGACATTACTACCATCCCCCAACACCCCCATCACCGCCACCAGGAGTTTATGGCTTAGAGTGTCCCAAATGTCACAAAGTTTCCCCCGCTGAGAATCTGCAAATTGGCTGTCGCTGGTGTGGCACATCTTTAGCTGCGGCCGTAAGTGTGTTGGTCGCACCTAATCATTAAAGAGATGGGAGCAGGGGGAGAAATAATTAATAACTAATGATCAATGACTAACTTACAAATTCAATTGAGTTGGGACGATCCAGCTACAGGAGAAAGACGAGAGCCAAGATTGAGTGCGCCAATTGCCTTCGGTCGAGAATTCGCTCGCTTACCAACTGAACTAAAGGGACAGCGGGTATCGCGGTTGCTGCTGAACAGTAACGAAGTTTCTCGCTACCATGCCTTAATTGACTGGGAACAAAACCAGTTGGTAGTGATTGATCAAGGCAGCGTTAATGGTGTATTTGTTAACGGTCAACGTCAAACACACAGTGCGATCGCTAACGGTGACACGTTACAAATTGGCCCTTACATGATCGCGGTGACGTTTGCTGTCAGCGCACCTGCACCAGTTACCAGTCCTCCTTCCACAATTCACTTTAACCCCAATACCAATCTCCCAGACCCCAGTTTGCCTGCCGCCGCGCCCATAACACCACTGGGGAGCAATTTCCCACCACCAGCATTTCAAGCGGAAAATGTCGCAGTGCAAGCAATTCATGCTACAGGCTTGCCAGTAGATGAATGTGATTATCTGACAATCGGGGCGGGACTGGGTAGCTTTGTCTGGGTTGATTTTTTGCGAATTAGCGGTGTCCGTAGTGAAAAGATTGTGGCTTTGGGATTAGAAGGAGAACCCTATGCGCGTTACAAGCGCCTTTGTCTCAATTCACAAATTCCTTTACATGAAAGACTACGATCTAATTCTGACTCTTGCCCCGATAATATTTGGGGTTGGCCTAGCTATGCCTTAAGAGAAGCTTGGCATGACTTCAGCAAAGGTCAGCCCAGTTCAGCATTGAAGTATTTATGGCAAGTATTTGCCGAACCCACATTTGTAGACACTTATACACCCCGCGCAGGTAATGTCTTTGATTCCATAGATCGAGAAGCAAAGCGTATTGGCTGGAATCAAATTTATCGTTATGGACGAGTTAGAGCAATTCGCAAAACTGACGATGGCAGATATTGCGTAGCTTATTCTCGCGGTACTAGAGATTATGCTTTTTTAATAACACGTTACTTACATTTAGCAACAGGCTATCCAGCAATTCAGTTTCTCCCAGATTTGCAAGCCTATAGAGAAAAATATCAAGACTTTAAATCTGTCGTGAATGCTTATGAAGAACACGATCATGTTTATCAGCAGCTAGAACAACAGGGTGGTACTGTATTGATTCGGGGGCGGGGAATTGTGGCTTCGCGGATTGTGCAGCGAATTTATGAGGCTAGAAATAAAAATCGCAATATTACAGTTTTGCATTTAATGCGATCGCCTAAACCCCAAGGCAACAAATTCCAAAAGGCCCAGCGTTCAGTCAAAAATCATTACGAATTTCAACCCTTTAACTGGCCTAAAGCCTGTTGGGGTGGTGAACTTCGGGCAATGTTAGAAAAAGCCACCCCCGATGAGCGCAAAAGCCTACTAGCAGACTGGGGTGGGACTACCACTGCCGATCGCCACGACTGGCAACAGATTACAGAACAAGGGTTGAGCGAAGGCTGGTATCAAATAACCTTTGGTGAAGTGCTGGGTGTGGAAAAAGATAGCCAAAACCGAACTATTACCCATATCCGCGAAAAGGGTTTGGGAGAAATGAAATTGGCAGCTGACTTTATTATTGATGCCACCGGTTTGGATGCTAAGGTGCAAGCCAGCCCACTACTCGAAGATATGGTGAAACATTATAATCTGCCACTTAATCACCTGGGGCGCTTGGTTGTAGCAAACAATTTTGAGTTAGTAGAAATGCGTAATGGTAAAGGCCAAATGTATGCAGCTGGAACAATTACTCTCGGTGGCCCTTATGCAGCAGTTGATAGCTTCTTAGGCTTGCAATATGCCGCATTAGTCTCAGTTGATGGACTCGCTGCTGCCCGTGCGCCTAGAGTACATTATTTGAATACCCTAAGTTCTTTTAATCAGTGGTTGAAGTGGGTGTTCAATCAGTCTCCTGCTTAGTAGGGGCTGGCGACTGGTGAGACAGCGCGGTCTTGGGGGTTTCCCCCATGAGCGACTGCGAACCCGAAGGGGGGCTGGGGATTGGGCATTGGTGGATAAGAAGAAAAATTCTTATTCTTAACTCATCACTTAAAATTCAATACTCACACTCAGTACTCAGAACTCAGCACGCTCCCATCCATTTATTTATGATGCCTCCAAATTTTCAGAATCCATTTCTTCAGCTCAAGGTTCGCAATTTAGTTTTGCGGGGTTTTTTGCTCACAATGAGTCTCGGCATTGGCCTAGGATTGGTGCAAGGAATTACTGGTTTAAAATTCCCAAACCAAGTGACGACGCTAATTCTCTATATTTTGATATTTGGATTACTTTGCCTCTGGGAGTTGGCAAACTTTAATCGTTTAGGCATCAATCTCAAATATGTGGTGGGTAGTCTACCAAATAGGCATAAGTGGTTGCCAATAGTGGGCTTAGTTATCCTGATTATTATCTTTTCACTTAGTGCTTACCTTGTATCATTTTACCTACTATCATTAGCCGCACCTTCCTTTGTAGAGAAAATCGTGCAACAAGCGGCCAGCAGTCCCTCACCTCGCAGTTCTGCACCACTGTTCTTTAATCTGCTGTCTGCGATCGCCTACGTAATAGTCGCCCCGATTACTGAGGAATTTCTCTTCCGGGGGATTATCTTGCAGCGCTGGGCAACCAAGTGGGGTATTCGCTCTGCTGTGGTGATTTCTGGGGTAACATTCGGAGTTTTACACGCCAATATTCTGGGATTGTCCCTATTTGGCATCGTCATGGGAGTGTTATACATCAAAACTCGCACACTGATTGTACCGATCGCCTGCCATGCCTTAAACAATTCCATAGCATACGCCATGGGGCTGTTATCCGGTGGTGCTAAGACTACTTCATCGGTAAATGTTTTAGAACAATTACGTTCTGGTTGGTGGTTTGGAGCCTTGCTTATGCTAGTTTCATTACCTTTACTAGTTCGCTTCATCTCTCGCAATTGGCCGCGCCAGAATGCTTCGATTCCTTATTTCATCAACGCTTCCCAAGATGGGGAGTTAAATAATCAAGCTTAATCAACAGATAAAGGCGTAGAAAGATACCCTGGAATGGTGTAGAAATGTATAGAATCTTGTAAAGATATAAATTAAATTCTTTTTAAGATGCAAACATTTTCAGCTCCTTCCTCAATGCAGCTGTCTTTAACACCAAACCATTGTCAACCTTTGAAGATTGTCGTACTGGGGGATAGCTTAGTTTACGGATTCGGCGATCCAGATAATGGAGGCTGGGTCGAACAACTGCGACGCCAGTGGATGTTACCGGATAGCGCTGGTCATATACTTTATAACTTGGGAGTGCGAGGCGATCGCACACAGCAAGTAGCACAAAGGCTAGAAGTAGAATTCCGCCATCGGGGTGAATTACGAAATCGTGTCCCCGACTTGATTATTTTGTCGGTAGGCGTGAATGATTCGGCGCGGTTGGCGCGTCCTAATGGACGAAATTACACCGATTTTGCCCTATTTGAATCACAAATAGCTGAACTACTAGAACAAGCGCAACAACTCTGTCCTGTGCTATTTGTCGGTATGGTTCCAGTTGATGAAGCTAAAATGCCATTTCTAGATTGCTTCTACTACAATCATGCCGATCAGTATCGCTACAAAGAAGCTACTAGAATTGCTTGCAACAAACGCCGGATTCCCTACCTGGATATTTTTGAGCAGTGGATAGAACGGGGCGAAAATTGGAGGCGCAAACGCTTGAGTCACGATGGTCTTCACCCTAACACACTGGGCTATCAAGCTTTGTTAGAAGATGTGATCAATTGGGAAGCCCTTGCAACCTATCATTCTCCCATAACTGTCTAATATAATTTCTCAGTGCTGCTCAAAACATCCCCGCGTTTCTTTATTCCCTAATCAGCCTGAACGATAAGTATTCAATCGAACTCGATTTTATTTCCCATTTTTGCGGAAAGCACCACAATTTTGCTGGATTTTTTAAGATGAGTCTGAGTAAACTCAGTTAAACTCAGCACTTAATACCCTTATGACTCCAACTTTATTTGGTCGCTGGCAAACTCGATTATTATTACTTGCAACTGTAGGTCTATTAGTATCATTACCCTTTGTGCTTGGCTGGGTTGGTGGTCAGCCTGGTGTAATTTATTTTTGGATACTTGCCTATGTCGCCATTTTTGGCTTAGGTTGGGATGTGCTTTATGACTATCTGCAAAAATTCCGCTGGGACAGAGACTGGCCCGCAGCTTATCAACTTTTTGCTGGTATCTGGGAATTGATATTTATCTTTTGTGGAGTCAAACTTGTCGGCTTCTTACCAATTCCAATACCTAAAGATGAATTGCCTTTAGGAGTTTTTCTCTTGCACTACAGCGTCGTATGGTTAGCTGTATTTATTACCTCGCAAAGCCTCATGCGTATTATATTTCCTCGTTGGCGCTTCCGAGGTGGAGAGTGGTTATGAAGCATAAAATCTGCACCAGCCAGACTCATTGCTCATAGCTACGCAACACCATCTCACAAGTACAAATTTTGATTGTTGTGTCGAGGTTATATTATCAAGCTTATTTATAGGTTATTTACCCTTTAAGTAGTCATAATTAAAAAGTTTATAGTAAGCGCTAAAATCTTTATCTTTAGGACTTGAGTTCTCACTATATATTTTTTTATTGAACTTTGTTAGCCCGGATGCTCTACGAACGCGGTATTGCTAAAACTAGCTTTGGAACTTTAGCGCTAGCAGCAGATTCAATTGATGACGCGACTGCGTGGTGTTTATTGGCTGTTGTACTAGCGAGTCTTAATGCCAATACAAATATTGCCGTCTTTGCAATTGGTGGTGGAATTGGCTATGTACTATTATCAATTTTTGTTGGTAAACCTGCATTTACAATTTTCACTCGCACCACACAAAAAGATGGTGGAATCACAATTCAAACTTTGACTTTAGCGTTGATGGTTTTGATGTTTGGTGCATGGTTTACCGATGCGATGGGCATCTATGCACTATTCGGTGCATTTATTTTGGGTACAGCAATGCCAAGAGGTGAATTTGCCGAGCAAGTACGCGATCGCACCGAGTTTTTAACTACTGTTCTACTACCAGTATTTTTTGTTTTCTCTGGACTCAACACTCAAATTGGCTTAGGAAACACTCCTACTTTATGGGGAATTACCTTTGTAATAGTTGCGATCGCCATTCTTGGTAAAGGTATTGCTTGTATGCTAGCAGCAAAATTTGCTGGAGAAAATTGGCGTGAATCTGCAACTATTGGTGCTTTGATGAATGCTCGCGGTTTGATGGAGTTAATTATCCTCAATATCGGTCTTGAACAAGGCATAATTACCCCAACTTTATTCACTATCATGGTTATTATGGCAATTGTCACTATACTGATGGCATCACCACTAGTTGCTTTGTTGTTGCAAGGTACAATTTATGCATCATCCCCTGCTGAATAAAAAGCAAAGCTAGCAGAAAATTAATTGAGCAATTACCTAATATTAATTTTATGGGGATTGGGTGATTCATATAATGGGTATAAATAACGCTTAAATGTTACTTAAATAAACCCATCCCTCACAAAAATTAAGTTATAAACATAAAATACAAGTATAAATCAGTCAAACTAATTTTTAGTCCGCTTCATGCCTGACCATCAAAATTATAGAATTTGGAATTTAAGATTTTAGCGAAGCACCGCGCTGCTTCACCTTCTGCCTTATTTTCAATATAGGTTTAATGATTTGCAACTTTATTATTGAATTCCCAATAATTCATTATTTGCCGCTACTATTTTGTCGTAACAACAATTAACATCCAAAACTAGCACGATTACATCTCAGGTGTGTATAAAAAGATTGACATCTTTCAGTGATTTAAACAATCATCTTAGGAAACCGGATAGTCGCTTTTGAGGAAACCATGCACACAGTAATGCTCGTTCTGTTTGAGGTGCTGATTGTTATTGGACTGTCACGGCTTGTAGGGCTAGCATTTAAGTCAATTAAGCAACCGCTAGTAATTGGTGAAATTGTTGCTGGGATTATGCTTGGCCCTTCTCTATTTGGCTTAATTGCACCATCAGCGGCAGCTATGATATTCCCACCTGAGGCAGTTCCATTCCTGAATATGTTATCTCAGGTGGGACTAATTTTTTTTATGTTTCTGATTGGATTAGAGCTCAATCCCAAGTACCTCAGTGGTCAGTTAGAGATAGCAATTTTAACTTCTCATGTAAGTATTTTGGTGCCGTTTTCCTTAGGAACGCTGCTAGCGGTTTTGCTTTATCCATTGGTTTCCAATGCTAGTGTTTCCTTTACTGCCTTTGCCTTGTTTTTAGGGGCGGCGATGTCAATTACTGCCTTTCCTGTACTAGCACGCATTATTACTGAAAATAACTTGCAAAGCACGCGCTTGGGGACATTGGCGTTAACTTGTGCGGCTGTGGATGATGTGACGGCTTGGTGTCTTTTAGCAGTAGCGATCGCTGTAGCTAGAGAAGGCAGCATTGCTAGTGCTGTACCCACGATTATTACTGGTTTACTTTACATCGGCTTCATGGTGACATTAGGGCGTTGGTTTCTTCAACGCTTGACCACATACTACCAACGCACTGGACGTCTAAGCCAATTCGTTCTGGCCGGAATCTATATGGGAGTTGTCGCTTCAGCCCTGATCACGGAGTTAATTGGCATTCACCTAATTTTTGGAGCTTTTTTACTAGGCGCAGCCATGCCCAAGAACGCAGATTTGGTGAGAGAGTTGGCAGTAAAAACTGAAGACTTTGTACTGATATTTTTGCTACCAGTATTTTTTGCCTTTAGTGGATTGCGGACGCAAATTGGTTTGCTCAACCGTCCGGAATTATGGTTGCTGTGTGCATTAGTTTTAGGGGTGGCGATCGCAGGCAAGTATTTTGGCACTTATGTAGCAGCTCGCGTTAGTGGCATTAATAATCGAGAAGCATCGGCGCTTGGTTGGTTAATGAATACTCGCGGTTTGACCGAGCTAATAGTATTAAATATTGGTTTGGAGTTAGGTGTAATTTCGCCCTTACTCTTTACCATGTTGGTAATTATGGCTTTAGTAACAACATTCATGACCTCGCCACTGCTGGAGTGGACATATCCGAAAAAGCTGATCAGGTTAGATGTCGTGGAATCAAACTTCGCTCAGGAAACAAGCAGGAGCAACACTGCTAGTTACGAGTACCGAATTTTGGTACCAGTAGCTAATCCCAGCACGCAAAAAGGCTTGGTGCAGTTGGCAGTTGCGATCGCACTCAACTACCACCAACCTGCCGTTGTTCATCCCCTCAGCCTGATTGAGTTTGAAGAAGACTATGCTTTTGAGAGTACCCCAGTTGAGGCCAACCGATTAATCGCACAGCGCCGCCAACAACTAGAAGAATTGATTAATACTCTAGAACCACCAGCAACACGCTCTTATGTGCATCCCATCGTTCGATTATCGAGCAATGTTGCACGGGAAACCGCAGAAATTGCCAAAATCGAGCAAACAGATTTAATTATAGTAGGCTGGCATCGCCCAGCTTTTAGTAACAATCGTTTAGGTGGAAGAGTCGGCCAAATTCTGACTACCGCGCCAGTGGATGTAGCAGTTTTCATTGACCGGGGAAGGACGCGATTAGAAAACTTGTTAGTTCCCTACTCTGCAAACATCCATGATGATTTAGCACTGATACTTGCTTTGAGGTTGCTAATCAATCGTGACACTTGTGTGTTACATATTTTACAAGTTGTCTCAGAAAACCAAGCCAAAGATGAATTAAGTTACGAACTGCAAACAATGATGGCGCAATTGCCAATTAGTGTACGCGATCGCATTGAAATTAAGATGATCGAGTCCCCAGAGCCAATCCAAGCTGTAGTTGCAGCTTCAGAGGCTGTTGACCTCACCATTGCCGGTACTAGCCGCGCTTGGGGCATTGAACGTCAAACCTTGGGAAGATATACAGATCAATTAGCTATCCAATGCCGCTCTTCGCTACTCATTACCCGCCGCTATAGTCAAATTACTTCTCATCTTGCCTCAGTGCTTCCTGAGGTTAATACTCAAGAATCAGCAGCTAGGAATTGAAACTATGAATCATTTCAAATTCCAATCCTTAGCCTTTTATGGCATAGCAATAGGTTCAGTTATCGTATTATTTAAAACTGTAACCTTCTATGGAGAAAACAATCTCAAGGCTCCTCATGAAATTAATGGTCGCTACAGTCTCACGTTGGCTGAAAATTTACCGAATTGTGGTAAATCAAATGCTTTGATTCTGAATCTTCAGCAATCAGGTATTTACTTAAATGCTTCTTTATTACCAGCCAAATTTTACAGTGAAAGTTCTACCATTTATGGAGAAAATAATTTCCTCTCAGGTATCCTGAGAAATCAACACTTGAGTTTATCTGGCAAAATTAACAGATTCATCCTTTGTAATATTTCTTATCGCCAAAATGCTTCTGTTGACTTAGCTGAAATTAAAATGCAATCAGTGAATCAAGGAAGTTTTTTAGGTCAATTAACAATAAGCGACAAACCACAAATTATAGAATTTACTGCTACACCACAAAAAGCCCAGGAACAGTCAAAAAAGTTAGATAGCCATTAAAAAATGAGCAACGATGAACAATAGTATAGCCGTAGTTACATAGGTTAAGACAGTGTTAATTGTTCAAAGTCCTGTAGACGCAAAGCAGCTTCCCGCAGGGTAGCAGCTGGGTTGATACTCAGCACTCTGCTATAACTTGTTACTTGCTTCTAGATAAGCACGAAATATTACCTGTTATCCATCACTTACAAACTCTAAACAACTCAATATATTAAGAGATTAAAATAATGAACAAGGGATTAAAGGCTAAAAAATTTTTCCAATTGTGCAAGCAATTATTTGGTATTAGCTTGTTTGGCTTATACGCAGCAATTGCTCTGGAAGTTAGTGGTAGTGCTGCTAAACCAGTAGCGAAGAAAGCACAAGATTCTAATAATGCAAATGTACAAATACAAACTGGCAAGGACACAGTTACCGCACCCTTAGGCAGGCTAGATGATTGGCGCTTTAACCCAAAGACTTTGCAACTAGAATTTACTCTTTCAGTCGGCGCAACTCCCCACCACTTTTATCTTACCCAACCCCCTCGTATCGTTGTAGATTTGCCAAATACCAAGTTGGGCTATGTTCCCACCCAACAAACTTACTCTGGAGCAATTCAAAGAGTTCGTGTTTCCCAACTAAAAGCCGACGTAACTCGTATTGTTTTAGATTTAGCACCAGGGAGTTTTGTTTCTCCAAATCAGGTACAATTGCAACCCAAGTCTAAGCGCAACCCCACTCGCTGGGTGTTACGTACTTTTATTACTGGTTATAATAATTTTTCACAGCAGAGAAACTATTCACAACCACCTAATAGCATACCCCCAAGTCCATATAACAATCTACAACCATCCAATAACTTATCTCCAAGCCCATATAACAATCTACAAGCGCCTAGTAACATACCCTTAAATCTGTATAACAATCCACAAGCGCCTAGTAATTTGTTACCAACTACTACGAATTCACAACAGCCGTTTTTTACTCTGCCACCTCCATCCAACTACTTACCCCCAATAACCAATAACTTACAGCAGCCGTTTGTCTCTGTACCTCCTCTTATTCCTAACAACCCATCTCAACTACCTAGTTCTATTCTTCCTCCACCTAATTTTCCTAATCAACCAAGTAATTTTAATAGTCCTATTGCTAGGCCTGATTTTCCCACCCCAACAGTCCCTAACTACCCATCTAACGCGGATGAGCCTAGAGTGATTGAGTTCGGTCAACCATTGCCCATCAAAAGATAATAGAACAGACTGATAGACAGACTACTAGTAACGGGTAAATTGGCAAAATCTGTTACCCATTACTAAAATCTAGAATCTATCCGTATCTTGAGGTGACGTAACTGCTCCTGGTTGAGACGTGAAGAAGTTTTGAGCAGCCTCATTCTGGTAAATGCACCTGATATCAGGTTTGTCACTGTCTAAGTTACCAGTAAAGCCAAACGTGTTAAGGCGATTCTTGCATTCTCTTACCTGGTCGGATGTCACCAGCTTTCGTTGCTCTAATATTGCCCAGTTATTTTGACGGAGAACACATCCAGGACGCATGTTGGGTTGAGCAACGTAGACATTGAAGGGGTTAAGAGTCACGAACAGTCTAGCGTCCATCACCATAGCGCTGGCTCCATACTGCACGCAAATCTCAGGGTTTGGTGCTCTAGTGTCAATGAATTCACGAGAAGCCACATTAGATGGGGATAATGTGGTTGTAGAGCTAAAAGCAATGCCAATTCCAATTCCCAAAACCAATACCCCCCCCAAAATTGCTATGGTAGTGAAATTAAATATAGGGGATTGAATTCCAGAAGATTTGGAAGTATTAGTCGATCTACCAGTGGATGTACGTCTCATTATCGCTTGATCACCTTCATGCCTCAGATAGCAGGGAGTTGTTTAAACTGCATCTCCCTCTTTAAGTATGCCGAGTATTAACTAGAATTGCCCGCAACTTTTGCTCAATCTTCACTCTAGTAATTTGTCTAGCTGTTTATACATAATTTCAACTTTGTTAGTTATTGCTGCCATTAGTCATATTTTACGAGTATTTTTCTCTTGAAATTAGTGCTGTAGCAATAAACATGACTTTGAAAATCTGATTTTGCCCTTAATTTAGTGCCTATACATTTGAGCCACACTCTACGATAGTGCTCTTTAACTGACTAAGGATACATAGAAAAATGTAAAATTATAATTAAGAAAATTTTAATATTTAACTACAATAACGTGAGATATCAAAGAACACTACTCAGAAGCAAAGGGTTCAAAATTTCGCAATTGCAAATTCTTCTAGCTGATAGTCTCACAATTTTTTGGGGAGAGTGGTTAGATTTACGTGTCAGGTTAGTACAAATTGCGGCATCTGGTTTAGTATCTCCGCTGATATATATTTTAGCTTTTGGCTTGGGTTTAGGTAGTTCAATTAGACCTGGTTCAGGAATTAGTGGTAACTATGATAACTATTTAGAATTTATTTTGCCGGGGATGGTGGCGCTGTCGTCAATGACTATCAGTTTTGCTGGAACAACATTTTCAATTTGTGGAGATAGGCTATTTACGAACACCTTTGAAGAGTTTTTGCTAGTTCCTATACATCCTTTAGCATTGCATATCGGGAAAATGCTTGCAGGAGTAGTGCGAGGATTAATGACTTCCAGTTCTGTAATTTTGGTAGCGTTGCTGTTGACTGGCAACTGGAATTTTCTCCATCCGCTGTTTTTGCTGTTATTAGTCCTAAATTGTACTGTATTTGCTGGCTTGGGAGTGATTGTAGGATTGAGTGTGCGATCGCTTGAATCGGTAGGATTTTACAACAATTTTGTAATTATCCCCATGTCTTTCTTGGGCGCAACATTTTTTGACCCCGGAACATTGCCAGCTGCTCTCAAAGTTGTAGTTTACTTTTTACCACTGACCTATGCCAGCATCGGATTGCGTGCAGCAGCCCATTTGCCATTGTCTCAATTTCCTTGGTACAGCGTGCCAATTTTATTAGTGATGGCGATCGCCCTTTCACTTTGGGGTGGTTATAAATTTGCTCACCAACAAGATTAAACTTTAAATTAGGGGATTTCGCTCGAAATTTGATTTAATCTAACCTGTCGGTTTTTTCAGAACTTCACCTTACTGCTAAGAATATTTCTTGCGCTTCCAGAGCTTATGCTGATCCGATCCGCCACACCAGCCGACGTACCCGCAGTATTACCCATGGTTGCAAAGATTTGTGCTTTGCATGATTCTTGGGACTCTGCCAAATATGGTTTTATTCCCCATCCTGAGCAGCGTTATGAACAATGGTTGACGCGGTTAGCAAATAATGAGCGGAGTGTATTTTTAGTTACTGAAGTTGAAAGAAATCTGGTGGCGTTTGTCGTAGCGACAGTTGAGCGAGAAATCCCAATTTACCGATTACAGGAATTTGCCTTTATTCATGATATTTGGGTCGAGTCAGAATATCGCCAACAAGGAGTAGCTAGACAGATGCTGATCATCGTCATTGAACGTTTTCATCAAATGGGGGTGAAGCAAATACGGCTAGATACTGCATTTGTGAACGAAGCAGCGCGGCGGTTATTTGCATCCTGTGGTTTTCGCATCAGCACCATAGAAATGCTGATGGAATTTAGTCAGTAGTCAGTAGTTATAAAACTAATGACTATTGACTAAGGGCTCAGAACTAAGAACTAACTAGCTAAAAGTGTTTTTTCTAGAGGAGTCCAACGGAAGGCGCGATCGCCACCCCTCTCAATTACTACTTTTACTTTTGGTTCCAAGCTGGGCAAAGTCGCTAAAAACTCAATTTCCTGATTGGAAAGAATATGCCCCTCAATAATCCACACAACCAGCCCCTTCGACTTTGGCGGTAACTGTTCTAAGTTATAGCCGATAATGGGTGGCACATAGTATACAGCTCCTACTGCCGCACCACTACCATTACTTTTTCTACCCAAATGAGGCGGCCTGACTCCATGAACTCCTGTCATATAAGCAGCTACATCGCCCAACCCCTTAGCAGTAATGTGGAGAGTGATGTAGCCAGAAGCACGTAGGCGGCGTCGATACCGTCCTTCATAACCCCCTTCCGGAGGTACATAAACACCAAGAGAGCCAACTTTTTCCAGTTCGCGAATAAAAGCGTTGCCAGTGGTAATTAGTGCCATAGATATTCGTTAGATATTCGTTCTATCCCACTTAGATATCTCTATTATTTACTGTGAAGAGCTAGATTAAGTTAGATAACTAACTTATAAGTTAAATTAGCTTAACGCCACTCCTCCCCTTATTTAGTCAAACACTGCTTTGAAAATTCCTGGACAAATCTAAATAAATCATTTATATTGTTAGATTGTGACCAAACACGCAAATTAGTTTGCCCTCTTATTGGCATTCTGGGCTAGTGTGAGCATCAAGGGCTGATCGCTTGATTCCAAAAGGGATAAGCTAGCTAAGACTCATAAGAGACAAGTACACTAAAAAAGCTTTCAGGTCAACTACTGTGGAGCTTAGAATTGGGAAATCAAAGCCCATACTAAGTTCTAGACTACGTTCACTCCTGTAGCCCTGAAAAAAACAGGCAAAATCTTGAACAATGGTTTAAGGTATTTAGTGAAGTAGCAACTGAGCAGTAATGTTGGTTTGATGGCATTGCATCAGCCTCAGTTAATGGATACTGGGCGGCAAGAAGCTGCTTAAGTCCCACTACAACACGGCAGTCGCACGCCACTTGCTTTAACGGGGAGAACCCCAGCAAGGCAATGGCTCCTTAAGTCAGGAAACCCCTCTAAGGACCTGCCTCCAGAAAGTGCCTAAGCAATCGCTTGGATGAAAGCATTGCTGCACAAAGCGCAAAGCTTTAAAGCCTTGCCTTGATTCCAGAAGTTACTCCTTCCTAACAGGAAGGCGCTTATGGCTGTTCTGGTGAACAAGTGAGTGAAAGTAAACGAATTCACCAAACAGTAAAGACAGGGATTTTTGTATCCCAGAAAAGTTGGATTAGCCGACGCGGCTCTAAATTTCGGAGGCTCGTCCAACCTAGATCGGTAGATAAACAGCCTGTCTTTTAGAGTCCGATGCCAAGGTTAGCAAGTAGATAAGGAGAACCAGTAACTGTGTCTGTAGGTATTCTCGGCACCAAGCTGGGCATGACCCAAATATTTGACGATGCAGGAGTAGCAATTCCTGTCACCGTTATTCAAGCTGGGCCATGCACTGTTACCCAAATAAAAACGAAACAGACCGACGGTTATGCCGCCATTCAAGTTGGTTTTGGCTCAGTCAAACCAAAGGCGCTGAACAAACCATTGTTGGGCCATTTGGCGAAATCATCTGCCCCAGCATTACGTCATTTAAGCGAGTATCACACAGATACTTCGAGTGATTATGCTTTAGGTCAAGAGATTAAAGCAGATATTTTTAGTGCAGGTCAAATTGTAGATGTAACCGGTACAAGTATTGGTCGCGGTTTTGCAGGCAACCAGAAACGTAACAACTTTGGTCGCGGGCCCATGTCACATGGTTCTAAAAACCATAGAGCACCGGGTTCTATTGGTGCTGGTACAACCCCAGGTCGTGTCTATCCAGGTAAGCGGATGGCAGGACGGTTGGGTGGCAAACGCGTGACAATTCGCAAGCTGACTGTAGTGCGAGTAGATGCAGAACGCAACTTAGTACTAATCAAGGGAGCTATTCCTGGTAAACCAGGTGCTCTAGTGAGTATTGTGCCTGCCAATCAAGTGGGATAGTCAAGAGTCATTTGTTAAGGTCATTAGTCATTAGTTTCTGGCTAAGGACAAATGGCTAAGGACAAATGGCAAAAGATCCTTTGAGTACTCTGCGGAACTCCTACTGGGAACGTTAGTTGCTCATAGGGAGCCAGTGCATTCGGTCGTCAGACTTGAAGCACATGGCATAAAAACCCTCAAGACTGCACTGGCTCACAAATGACAAAGGACAAGTGACAAAGATGGTTCAGAGTATAGTTAAAAATTGGCAAGGAGAACAAGTCGGGGAGACGACCTTCGAGTTGCGCATTGCCAAAGAAGAAACAGCGGCTCATATTGTGCATCGGGCTTTGGTAAGACAAATGACCAATGCCCGTCAGGGAACTGCCAGCACAAAAACACGTTCCGAAGTAAGAGGTGGTGGCCGCAAACCTTGGCGGCAAAAAGGTACAGGTCGTGCGCGTGCAGGGTCAATTCGTTCACCTTTGTGGCGTGGTGGCGGTGTAATCTTTGGGCCAAAACCCAGAGATTTTAACCTCAAGTTGAACCGCAAAGAGCGACGTTTAGCACTGCGAACAGCTTTTGTGAGCCGCATTGACGATTTGATCGTAGTAGAAGAATTTAGCGAACAGCTATCCCGCCCCAAAACCAAAGACTTAGTGGCAGCACTAGCTCGTTGGGGAGCTGCACCAGAAAATAAGACACTGTTAATTTTGTCTGAAATTGCGGATAACATTCATTTTTCAGCCCGCAACGTAGAAAATTTAAAGGTAATTGCAGCAGACCAGTTAAATGTTTTTGATTTACTGCACGCTGACAAAATTGTAGTTACAGCATCAGCTCTAGAAAAAATTCAGGAGGTCTACAGTGCCTAAGTTTGACCCCCGCAACCTTCCGGACTTAGTGCGTCGCCCTATTGTCACCGAGAAGGCGACAATTCTGATGGAGCAAAATAAATATACTTTTGAAGTAACTCCAAAGGCAACCAAGCCACAAATCAAAGCCGCAATTGAAGACTTATTTCAGGTCAAGATTGTACAAGTCAATACAGCTATTCCACCGCGCAAAAAAAGGCGCGTAGGTAAATTTATTGGTTACAAGCCCCAATACAAGCGAGCTATTGTTACAGTCGCATCTGGGGATGTAGAGAAGATTAGACAAGTTCTATTCCCAGAGGTCTAAAAAAGATGGGTACTCGTTCTTATCGCCCTTATACCCCCAGTACTCGCCAAGTTACAATCTCTGACTTTGCGGAAATTACCAAAACTGAACCAGAAAAATCGCTAACAGAATACGTCCATCGCCCCAAAGGTCGGAATAATCAGGGGCGGATTACCAGCCGTCGTCGCGGTGGCGGACATAAACAGCTATACCGCATCATCGACTTTAAAAGGGATAAACGTAACATTTCTGCTGAAGTAATAGCAATTGAATACGATCCCAATCGCAATGCGCGGATTGCCCTTGTGTTGTATGAAGATGGCGAAAAGCGGTATATTCTTCAACCCAATAACATGAAAGTTGGGACAAAAATTATTGCTGGGCCAGAATCTCCCATTGAAGATGGCAATGCCTTACCGCTAGCCAATATCCCCTTGGGTACCAGCGTTCACAATGTGGAAATGACTCCTGGTAAAGGTGGTCAAATTGTCCGTTCTGCTGGTGCTACAGCTCAAGTGGTCGCTAAAGAAGGTAATTACGTAACTCTCAAGTTACCTTCAGGGGAAGTCCGCCTGATTCGGCGTGATTGTTACGCCACCATTGGACAAGTAGGCAATACTGACGCCAGAAACCTCAGCGCTGGTAAAGCAGGACGAAATCGTTGGAAGGGTCGCCGTCCCAAAGTCAGGGGTAGCGTCATGAATCCAGTTGACCACCCCCACGGTGGTGGTGAAGGTCGGGCACCCATTGGGAGATCAGGGCCAGTTACACCTTGGGGTAAACCTACTTTAGGTGCGAAGACACGCAAACGCAAGAAAGCCAGTAGCAAATTCATTATACGCCGTCGTCGCAAATCTTCTAAACGCGGTCGTGGTGGTCGTGAGTCCTAATTAGTGCCCAGTTGTGAGTGGTGAGCGTTGAGCAAAATTAAACAACTCAAAACTTACAACTCAAAACTCGAAACTCAAAACTCGAAACTCAAAACTTTCTAATTATGGGTCGTTCTCTAAAAAAAGGTCCTTTCGTTGCCGATCATTTGCTTAGCAAGATCGAAAAGCTAAACGCTAGAAACGAAAAGCAAGTTATTAAAACTTGGTCGAGAGCCTCGACAATTTTGCCCCTAATGGTAGGTCATACCATAGCTGTCCACAACGGACGCCAGCACGTTCCAGTTTTTGTCAGTGAACAAATGGTAGGGCATAAGTTGGGAGAATTTGCCCCTACCCGCACCTACAGGGGTCATGGAAAAAGTGACAAAAAATCAGGCAGGTAAGTGGTTAGTTGTCAGTAGTCAGTAGTAGCAAACAACTGACAACTAACCCTTACGGGTTCGCCAGTTACTCATGGGGAGCCAGTGCGTTGGACGGGTTTCCCGGCTTGAAGCAACTGGCGTGGAAACCCCCAAGACCGTACTGCATCACAACTGACAACTGACAAAATTGGAGAAAATTATGGCTACTGATACTACTGAAGTTAAGGCGATCGCTCGTTTTATACGCATTTCTCCCTATAAAGTCCGTCGTGTACTCGATCAAATTCGGGGGCGATCGTACAGAGAAGCGCTAATCATTCTGGAATTTATGCCCTATCGAGCCTGTGAACCAGTTTTACAGGTTCTCAGAAGCGCCGCTGCCAATGCCGAGCATAACGCTGGTCTAGATCGAACTCAACTAGTAATTACTCAGGCATACGCTGATCAAGGTCCAGTGCTGAAACGGTTCCAACCTAGGGCACAGGGACGAGCTTACCAAATTCGCAAGCCGACGTGTCATATCACTGTGGCTGTTGGTGCTAGCTCCTCAGATGAATAAGCTTAAAACCCGAAAAATTGCGTAAAGTAAGAAATTTTAGAGGAAGCATTTGTGGGACAGAAGATTCATCCAGTTGGTTTTCGCCTGGGTATTACACAAGAGCATCAATCCCGTTGGTTTGCCGTTCCTGAACGCTATCCAGAACTTTTACAAGAAGACCATAAACTCCGTAAATACATAGAACAAAAGCTGGGTAGACTGGCTCAAAACAACGCCGGCATTTCTGAGGTGCGGATTGAGCGTAAAGCAGACCAAATCGACTTAGAGGTACGCACAGCTAGACCAGGTGTAGTAGTAGGTCGTGGTGGACAAGGTATCGAATCATTGCGTACCGGACTTCAATCATTGTTGGGTAGCAATCGTCAAATTCGCATTAACGTAGTTGAAGTGCAACGAGTTGATGCTGATGCCTACTTAATTTCTGAATACATTGCTCAACAATTAGAACGCCGCGTTTCCTTCCGCAGAGTGGTACGGCAAGCGATTCAGCGTGCCCAACGTGCTGGTATTCAAGGCATTAAAATTCAAGTTAGCGGTCGACTCAACGGTGCAGAAATTGCCCGAACAGAGTGGACTCGTGAAGGTAGAGTACCTTTACATACTTTAAGGGCTGATATTGACTACGCTTACTGCACAGCCAAAACGGTTTATGGCATTCTGGGCATTAAAGTGTGGGTATTTAAAGGAGAAATCATCCCGGGACAGGAAGAAACTCCACCCCCACCTGCAACCCGCGAGCGCGAACCTCGTCGTCGTCAACAACAACGCCGTCGCCAACAATTTGAAGACCGCTCAAATGAAGGATAAATGGGAATAGGTCATGGCGCATGGGACACAGGGAATTGTCGTCAATGCCCAATGCCCAATGCCCCTTCGGGTACTCTTCGAGAACCCGCTTCGCGTGTACGCAGTCGCTCATGGGGGAAACCCCCAAGACCGCGCTGTCTCACCAATCCCCAATCCCCAGTAGATAGTACCTAGTACCCAATCATGTTAAGTCCTAGAAGAACTAAATTCCGCAAACAACAGCGCGGACGGATGGAAGGTCTAGCCACCCGTGGCAGTACCCTTAACTTTGGCGATTTTGCCCTCCAAGCTCAAGAACCTGCTTGGATTACCTCGCGTCAAATCGAAGCTTCGCGTCGGGCAATGACCCGTTATATTCGCCGGGGCGGACAAATTTGGATTCGGATTTTTCCTGACAAGCCTGTAACCATGCGTGCCGCTGAAACCCGGATGGGTTCCGGTAAAGGCAACCCAGAGTTTTGGGTAGCTGTAGTCAAGCCTGGGCGAATTTTGTTTGAAATCGCTGGCGTTTCTGAGGAAGTCGCTCGTGAAGCTATGCGCTTGGCTGCATATAAGCTGCCGATTAAAACTAAATTTATTACGCGCCCTCAACCACAGGAGCAGGAGTAGGTTATGCCTCTTCCCAAGATTTCAGAAGCTAGAGAATTAAGTGACGAGAAACTGGCTGAGGAAATTGTTGCTGTTAAAAGACAACTATTCCAGTTGCGCTTGCAAAAAGCTACCAGACAACTAGACAAGCCTCATCAGTTTAAGCACGCCCGACATCGGCTATCCCAATTACTGACGGTAGAGGGGGAACGCAAACGCGCAGCAAGTCAACCGTCTAAAGAAGAAAAGTAGGAGATTATGTCAGTCAAAGAACGAGTTGGCTTGGTAGTGAGCGATAAAATGCAAAAAACGGTGGTAGTCGCCGTTGAAAACCGCGCTCCTCATCCCAAGTACGGCAAGATTGTAGTTCAAACTCGGCGCTATAAAGCTCACGATGAGGACAATCAGTGCAAAGTGGGCGATCGCGTTCGCATTCAGGAAACCAGACCCCTGAGTAAAACTAAGCGCTGGCAAGTCACAGAAATTCTCAACGCCAAAGCTACAACTTAATAGTTGTTATAAAACTAACAACTGAACAAGGGAGACAAATTGTGATTCAACCCCAGACTTACCTGAATGTCGCAGATAATAGTGGTGCCCGAAAACTAATGTGCATTCGCGTATTAGGCGCAGGCAACCGTCGTTATGGTGGCGTAGGTGATAAAATTATTGCCGTTGTTAAAGATGCCCAACCCAACATGGCTGTGAAAAAGTCTGATGTTGTGGAGGCAGTAATTGTCCGCACTCGTAAAAGCATAAATCGAGACAGCGGTATGAGCATTCGTTTTGACGATAACGCCGCAGTGATCATCAACAAAGATGGTAACCCCAGAGGCACACGGGTTTTTGGCCCAGTCGCACGGGAACTGCGCGATAAGAACTTCACCAAAATTGTTTCTCTGGCTCCGGAGGTGCTGTAATGGCAACCAAACAGGGTACGCCCAAAGTATTCCACAAAATGCACGTCAAAACTGGTGACACCGTGCAAGTAATTGCTGGCAAAGACAAAGGTAAAGTTGGTGAAGTGATCCAAGCACTTCCACAGCTAAGTAAAGTCATTGTCAAAGGTGTAAATATTAAAACTAAACACGTCAAGCCTCAGCAAGAAGGAGAATCGGGAAGAATAGTCACCCAAGAGTTCCCAATTCATAGCTCCAACGTGATGCTCTATTCCACTAAGCAAAACGTTGCTAGTCGTGTATGCTACACCTTCACCGCAGAAGGTAAAAAAGTACGGAAGCTCAAGAAAACCGGCGAAATTTTGGATAAATAGGGATGAAGGATAAAGTATAAAAGCTGAAGGATAAAAATTTAAAAGTAATAATAATGACTTCAGACTTGATGCTTTTTTGGTTCCCTGACCAAGCCCAGGGATAAACAGAACGAAAAACTATGGCGACACCAAGACTCAAAAACTTATACCTGGAGACAATTGTCCCCAAGCTGACCAATCAGTTTCAATATACCAACGTTCATCAAGTACCGAAGTTGGTTAAGGTTACTGTTAACCGAGGTTTGGGGGAAGCGGCTCAAAACGCTAAGGCACTGGAAGCTTCCTTAAACGAAATTGCCTTGATCACTGGTCAAAAGCCAGTAGTAACAAGGGCAAAAAAGGCGATCGCTGGCTTCAAAATTCGTCAAGGTATGCCTGTTGGTATCATGGTGACCCTGAGAGGCGAACGGATGTATGCCTTTCTCGACCGACTCGTTAGCCTGACACTACCCAGAATCCGAGATTTTCGCGGCATTAGTCCCAAAAGCTTTGACGGTCGCGGTAACTACACCTTGGGTGTCAGAGAACAGCTAATTTTTCCAGAAGTCGAGTACGACAGCATCGATCAAGTCCGTGGTCTAGATATTTCCATCATTACCACAGCGAAAAACGACGAAGAGGGCCGCGCCTTACTTAAAGAATTAGGAATGCCTTTTCGTGATCAATAAGTTCATCTAAAGAGGGAACGATGGCGGCTAACGACACAATTGCAGATATGCTGACGCGCATCCGCAATGCCAATTTGGCAAGGCATCAAACTACACAAGTGCCAGCCACAAAACTCACCCGTAGTATTGCTAAAGTGCTACGCGATGAAGGTTTTATTTCTGAGTTTGAAGAAGCAGAAGAGGGAGTAAAGCGCAATCTGGTGATTTCCTTGAAATACAAGGGTAAAAATCGTCAGCCGCTCATTACCGCCTTAAAGCGAGTGAGTAAGCCAGGTTTGCGCGTTTACTCCAATAGAAAAGAATTACCTAGAGTACTGGGCGGCATTGGCATTGCCATTATTTCTACATCCAGTGGCATCATGACTGACCGCGAAGCGCGGCGTCAGAACTTGGGTGGTGAAGTGCTGTGCTACGTCTGGTAGTCATTAGTCATTAGTCATTTGTCTTCTTAATAGACAAAGGACAAATAACAAAAGGCAAAAAGTCATGTCTCGTATTGGTAAACGTCCAATTACTATTCCCGCCAAAGTCCAAGTGGCGATTGACGGCGCAAAAGTTGTAATCAAAGGCCCCAAGGGAGAACTTTCTCGCGATCTCCCTGCCCATGTCACAGTTTCCCAAGAAGGGGAAACATTACTGGTGAACCGTCGGGATGATTCCCGTACCTCTAGGCAAATGCACGGTTTAAGCCGTACTTTGGTTGCCAACATGGTCGAGGGAGTTTCCCAAGGTTTCCAGCGTCGTCTGGAAATTCAAGGTGTCGGTTACCGGGCACAAGTCCAAGGCCGTAACCTAGTCCTCAACATGGGTTACAGCCATCAAGTACAAATTGTTCCACCAGATGGAATTCAGTTTGCAGTGGAAGGCACTACTAATGTCATAGTCAGTGGCTATGACAAAGAAATAGTAGGTAACACAGCAGCAAAAATTCGTGCCGTTCGTCCACCTGAACCTTATAAAGGTAAAGGCATTCGCTATGCCGGTGAAGTGGTCAGACGCAAAGCTGGTAAGACTGGTAAGAGTGGTAAGAAGTAAAAATGAAACTTACTCGTAGAGAATCAAAAGTGCGTCGTCATCGACGTATCCGTGGTAAAGTTCAAGGTTCTCCAGAACGCCCACGTCTAGCCGTATTTCGCTCTAATGAGCATATCTATGCTCAGGTAATTGATGATACTCAACATCATACTTTAGTGGCAGCCTCAACTGTAGAACCTGATTTGAAATCTAGTTTAAATACAGGCTCTAACCGCGAAGCATCGGTGCAAGTTGGCAAATTGATAGCAGCGCGATCGCTAGAAAAAGGCATCACCAAAGTAGTGTTTGATCGCGGTGGCAACCTCTATCATGGTCGCATCAAAGCACTAGCTGATGCAGCACGTGAGGCTGGTTTAGATTTCTAAAGTCATTAGTCATTAGTCATTGGTCATTAGTCATTTAACGAATGACATAAGACAAATGGCAAAAGACAAATGACAACTGACAACTGACGTTGAGAGAGCATGATTATGGCAACTGGTCGTCGTAAAGCAAACCGCGCAAAGAAAGAAGAAACCAACTGGCAAGAGCGGGTAATTCAGATCCGACGTGTAAGTAAGGTCGTTAAAGGAGGTAAAAAACTCAGCTTCCGAGCGATCGTTGTCGTTGGTAACGAACGAGGTCAAGTCGGTGTAGGAGTAGGCAAAGCCTCAGATGTAATTGGTGCCGTTAAAAAAGGCGTAGCCGACGGTAAAAAACATCTGATTGACATCCCAATCACCAAATCTAACTCTATCCCCCACCCCATTGATGGTACAGGTGGTGGAGCCAAGGTAATGATGCGACCAGCCGCACCAGGTACTGGAGTAATTGCTGGTGGAGCCGTCCGGACTGTGCTGGAGTTGGCCGGAGTTCGCAACATCTTAGCCAAGCAGCTCGGCTCCAATAATCCACTTAATAACGCTAGAGCCGCAGTTAACGCCCTATCTACACTGCGTACCTTTGCTGAAGTTGCGGAAGATCGGGGTATTCCTATTGAAAATCTCTACATCTAGTAGAGCCGCCCCTGTAGAGTATTAGTGTAAAAAATTACTATTTACATCATGAGACTCAACGATGCCAAGCCCCAAAAAGGCTCAAAAAAACGCCGTCGCCGTGTAGGTAGAGGTATTTCTGCTGGTCAAGGTGCAAGTGCTGGTCTAGGTATGCGGGGTCAAAACTCTCGCTCTGGTGGCGGTACTCGACCGGGCTTTGAAGGCGGTCAACAGCCATTGTACCGCCGCCTACCTAAGTTAAAAGGCTTTCCGATAGTGAATCGGAAAATTTACACTACGATAAATGTAGATAAGCTAGCCTCCCTCCCTGCTAATACAGAAGTAACTTTAGATTCCTTAAAAGCGGCAGGGATCATTACTTCTATTAAGGGCCCATTGAAAATTTTGGGTAATGGGGAATTGAGCGTTCCGCTCAAGGTACAAGCGGCGGCTTTCACAGGTCAAGCTCGTAGCAAAATTGAGGCAGCTGGAGGAAGTTGTGAAGTCCCAGAGTGAAGCCCAATAGGGCACTTCAATGCTAACCAACTCGCTTCCAGAGCCTGGTTCACGATAAAGGTAGCACTCTATGATCAGTCGAGACAAATCCCCAACGGCTCAAGAAACTTTTATGCAGATGGCACAAGCAGCTGGGCTAAGAGGTAGGCTGCTTGTCACTGTCGGTATTTTAATTTTGGTTCGCCTGGGCATCTTTCTGCCTGTACCAGGTATTGATAGAGCTCGGTTTGGCGAAGCAATATCGAGCAACAATTCCATATTTGGTTTATTGGATATATTTTCTGGGCGGGGACTTTCGACTTTGGGAGTCTTTGCCTTGGGTATTTTACCCTTCATTAATGCGTCCATTATTATCCAATTGCTCACTGCTGCTCTACCATCTTTAGAAAATTTACAGAAAAATGAAGGCGAAGCGGGTCGGCGCAAAATTTCGCAGATTACGCGTTACGTCTCTTTAGGGTGGGCAATTATTCAAAGTGTGGCTTTTTCTGCCTTATTCCTACAGCAATTTGCCTTAAACCCAGGCCCAGTATTCGTAGCCGAAACCGCGATCGCTCTGACTGCTGGTTCAATGTTCGTGATGTGGGCATCAGAACTAATCACAGAACGCGGTATAGGGAATGGCGCATCATTGTTGATTTTTGTCAACATTGTAGCATCACTACCAAAATCATTGGGTGACACTATCGACTTGGTGCAAGTTGGTGGTAGAGAAATCGTGGGTCGCGTAATTGTTCTGTTAGTAGTATTCCTGGCAACAATTGTTGGTATTGTGTTTGTTCAGGAAGGAATTCGTCGCATCCCAATTATTTCAGCACGTCGTCAAGTAGGGCGGCGAGTTTTAGCTGAACAACGTAGCTACCTACCACTGCGGCTGAATTCCGGTGGTGTTATGCCAATTATTTTTGCAGCTGCGATTTTGAGTTTGCCACTGCTGATTGCTAATTTCACCAAAAATCCGGACTTAGCAAATATCGTTAACACTTATCTCAGCCCTGGTGGATCTCAGGCTTGGGCATATGCCTTGGTCTATTTAGTTTCTATCATTTTCTTCAGCTATTTCTATTCTTCGTTGATTGTCAACCCAGTAGATGTAGCGCAGAACTTGAAGAAGATGGGTTCTAGTATTCCAGGAATTCGTCCAGGTAGGGCAACGAGTGAGTATATTGAGCGGGTAATCAATCGACTAACTTTTTTAGGTGCGATATTTTTGGGCATCGTTGCTATTATACCCACCGCTGTCGAAAGTGCTTTAGGAGTACCAACTTTTAAAGGACTGGGCGCTACATCTTTATTAATTCTAGTTGGTGTGGCGATTGATACAGCTAAGCAAGTTCAAACCTACGTTATATCTCAGCGATATGAAGGAATGGTGAAACAATAGTGACGCGATTAATCTTCTTGGGACCACCTGGGGCTGGAAAAGGAACTCAAGCTCACACCTTGGCTGAACACTTGCATATTCCCCATATTTCTACCGGTGATATATTACGGCAAGCCATGAAAGAGCAAACCCCTTTAGGGATAAAAGCTCAAAGCTATGTTGATAGCGGTGAGTTAGTTCCCGACCAGCTAGTACAGGAATTGGTACAGGAACGCTTAGGGCAACCGGATGCCAAATCTGGTTGGATTCTAGATGGCTTTCCCCGCAAAGTAACGCAAGCGGTGTTTTTGGAAGAGTTGCTGGAAACAATACATCAGAGTGGAGAAAGGGTAGTTAACCTGGATGCGCCAGATGATGTTGTGGTAGCACGTTTACTAGCACGAGGTAGAAAAGATGACAGCGAAGAAGTGATTCGTCGTCGTCTAGAAGTTTATCGTTCTGAAACTGAACCCTTAATTGATTATTACCGCGATCGCCAAAAACTCCTCACGGTCAATGGTAACCAGTCCCAAGAAGAAGTCACGACTGAACTTCAAAAGGTAATAGCTTTTTAATCACAGCCGAGGAGGGGTAGAAGGGAGGAATCGACAATTTAAAATTCATAATTTCTCCCATAGCCTCACTTTCAGCCATGCCCTACCTCACTGTTGGCTCTGGAGATAAGGCATATGGCATTTTTAGCTAAGATATATTAATAAACTGTTGATATATTTCGTAAATTGTGTTCTTGTGCAGGTGAAGCTACGGCAAAAGAACAGGAGATTGTTGAGTTGAGGAAAACACAAATTGTCTAAGCAAGATTTGATTGAAATGGAAGGCACGGTCACCGAGTCATTGCCCAATG
The DNA here is from genome assembly GCF_059505145.1 of Mojavia sp. NCBI lineage: Bacteria > Bacillati > Cyanobacteriota > Cyanophyceae > Nostocales > Nostocaceae > Mojavia > Mojavia sp. The sequence goes on along the minus strand of NZ_JCACKA010000135.1, from coordinate 143,369 downwards.
CGATGTTTCGCGTTGACTTGGATAATGGCTTTAATGTCCTGGCACACATTTCTGGCAAAATCCGCCGCAATTACATCAAGATTTTACCTGGCGATCGCGTCAAAGTGGAGTTAACTCCCTACGACTTGACAAAGGGTAGAATTACCTATCGACTGCGAAAGAAGTAAGTTTATGTAGAGAATATTACCATAAAATTACCCTTTTGGGTGTTGCTTAGTCATTTAACTGACTAAATTACCTAAAAATGCTATAATTCACTATTTGGAGTTAATTAAAAAAGGCATGAAAGTCAGAGCCTCAGTCAAAAAGATTTGTGAAAAGTGTAACGTGATCAAACGCCGTGGTCGCGTCATGGTGATTTGTGTTAACCCCAAGCATAAGCAACGTCAAGGATAGCACTTCAAACCACAAACAGAGTGAAGTGCTACACAAAAGCACCATCAACAGCTAAAGATGCGATTAATCGCGTTTTTCTAACAGCAATTGTCAGAACGAAAGGGAGAGATTCATTGTGGCACGTATTGCCGGAGTAGACCTTCCACGCGATAAGCGTGTTGAGATTGGTCTAACCTACATCTACGGAATTGGTTTATCCAGATCGCAAGAAATTTTAGCGGCTACAGGTGTAAACCCAGACACCCGCGTTAAAGAACTCAGTGATGCCGATGTTGCAGCCCTGCGAGGAGAAGTAGAAAGCAACTATCAAGTCGAAGGGGACTTGCGGCGCTGGGAAGCGATGAACATTAAGCGCTTAGTTGACATTGGTACTTACAGGGGGCGGCGTCATCGCATGGGCTTACCGGTAAGAGGACAAAGAACTCGCACTAATGCCAGAACCCGTCGTGGGAGAAGGCAGACAGTGGCTGGTAAGAAGAAAGCACCAGGCAAATAAGATTTCAACGCTTGCTCAACAGAGCAAAGTTTACCCTAAATTCACTACACAACTATGGCGCGACAACCAACTAAAAAAACTGGAAGCAAAAAGCAGAAACGCAACGTACCCAACGGCATGGCTTACATCCAGTCTACTTTCAACAATAGCATTGTCACCATTACCGATCAAAACGGAGATGTCATCTCCTGGGCAAGTGCTGGTTCTAGCGGTTTTAAAGGGGCAAAAAAGGGAACTCCCTTTGCAGCACAAACCGCAGCTGAAAGTGCTGCTCGTCGAGCCATCGATCAAGGAATGCGCCAAATTGAAGTAATGGTCAGTGGCCCTGGTGCAGGTAGAGAAACCGCTATCCGAGCACTTCAAGGAGCAGGGCTGGAAATTACACTCATTCGGGATATTACCCCGATTCCTCACAATGGTTGCCGCCCGCCTAAGCGCCGCCGAGTTTAGAACCGATTCTTTGGCGCAATGAAGGCAAAAAGTTGGAGCATAGGAAAGCCACCTGTAATAGCCGCTTGGACGTCTAGCGTGCAAACTGCTGTATCAGGATTGAGACTTTTGAACTACTTCCCAACTTAAAAAACCAAAATTAATTATTAGCGCCCATAAGCTTAACAGGGACGTCAAACTCTAGCGGCATTTGAAGTTAGTAGCTTGATATACCTGAAGTAAGCTTTAGGGCAAAAACTAAATTCAGGAGGCAATCGATTTGCCTACTAGCAGCACCTTAAAATAAGGGAGGCAACTCCGTGGCGCAGTTTCAAATTGAATGTGTAGAGTCTAATACTGAGGAAAGTCGAAGCCATTACAGTAAATTTGTCCTAGAACCTCTAGAACGTGGTCAAGGAACAACAGTTGGCAACGCCCTGAGGCGGGTTTTACTGTCCAACCTAGAGGGTACAGCAGTTACAGCAGTACGAATTGCAGGCGTTTCACACGAGTTTGCCACAGTTCCAGGTGTACGGGAAGATGTGCTGGAAATTATCATGCGGATGAAGGAAGTCATCCTCAAAAGCTATTCCTCTCAGCCTCAAATTGGGCGCTTGCTCGTTAACGGGCCAACAACAGTCACTGCGGCGCATTTTGATTTGCCCAGTGAAGTAGAAATCATCGATCCGACCCAGTATGTAGCTACCCTAGCGGAAGGTGGCAAGCTGGAAATGGAATTTCGGATTGAGAAAGGTAAAGGTTACCGCACTGTGGAGCGAGGACGCGAAGAAGCCACATCTTTGGACTTTCTGCAAATCGACTCAGTATTTATGCCAGTGCGAAAAGTTAACTATAGCGTCGAAGAAGCCCGTGGAGATGGCTCCATCACCAAGGACAGATTGCTATTGGAAGTTTGGACAAATGGTAGTGTTTCTCCTCAAGAAGCATTATCATCCGCCGCTGGGATTTTGGTAGATCTATTCAACCCATTGAAAGATATATCCCTGGAACCAACCGATACAGGCGCAGATATTCCAGACGATCCAACCGCCCAAATTCCCATCGAAGAGTTACAACTTTCTGTACGAGCATACAACTGTCTAAAGCGAGCACAAGTTAACTCTGTGGCCGACTTGTTGGACTACACCCAAGAAGACCTGTTAGAAATTAAAAACTTTGGTCAAAAGTCAGCAGAAGAAGTAGTTGAAGCTCTACAGCGACGCTTAGGTATTACTTTACCTCAAGAAAGAAGCTCTAAACACAGTTAAGGCAAAACCGTTAATAATTCATAGTGCATTATTATGCGTCACCGTTGTCGAGTCAAGAAACTCAGTAAACCAGCAGACCAGCGTCGCGCTTTGTTGCGCGCGCTGACTACCGAACTAGTTCGTCATGGACGGATTACTACCACTTTAGTCCGAGCTAAAGTAGTACGAAGTGAAGTAGATAAAATGATTACCTTAGCCAAAGACGGCTCCTTAGCAGCACGCCGAGAAGCTCTAGGCTACATTTACGACAAACAACTAGTTCATGCTCTATTTGAGCAAGCTCCCACTCGCTATGCTAACCGTCAAGGAGGGTATACCCGCATCCTGCATACTGTGCCTCGTCGAGGCGATAATGCTGAGATGGCAATAATTGAATTGGTTTAAGAAGGATGAAGTTTAAAGGATAAAGGATGAAATTTTTATCCTTCATACTTCAAATTTGAGTTGATTCTATGTTAGAAAGCCACCAGCCTATGACGACTCACAGAGTGGCCCTGGTAATCCAATACCTGGGCACTCATTTTCATGGCTGGCAACGACAAAAGCAGCAGCGTACAGTCCAAGAAGAGATAGAAACAGCGATCGCTCAAATTCTTGGGTATCATGTGACACTACATGGTGCAGGACGAACCGATGCCGGCGTTCATGCCGCAGCTCAAGTAGCCCATTTTGAGTCTACAGGTGTAATTCCGGCTCACAAGTGGTCAGCCATCCTTAATAGCTATTTGCCCAACGATATATTAATCAGGGCTTCAGCAGGTGTAGGTAACCGTTGGCACGCTCGCTTTAGTGCAGCCTATCGAAGGTATCGCTACACGATATACACTGAAGATCAGCCGAACTTGTTCGTTAGACCCTTCAGTTGGCATTATTATTATGCTCCCCTAGATGAATCCTTAATTAAAGCTGCCCTGAAACCTTTGCTGGGAAAGCATCACTTAGCTGCTTTTCACCGTGCAGGCTCTAAGCGATCGCATTCTTGGGTAGAGGTACAAGCAGCAGAGTGTCATCGCAGTGGGCCATTGCTTCATATTGAAATACAGGCAGATGGATTTTTGTATGGCATGGTACGGCTGTTGGTAGGGATGCTGGTACAAGTAGGTTCTGGGCAGCGCAGTCTTGCTAGCTTTACTGAACTCTGGAAAGCAGAACGTCGGGAAGAAGTGAAACACGCCGCACCTCCCCAAGGCTTGTGCTTGTTGCGAGTTGGCTATCCAGATTTTCCCTTTTCTCCAGATGTTTGGTATGACAACCTGCCTAAGTTCGTCTTCCCTACGCATATTCCAGGGGATTATCCTCACCAAAAAGAGGATCTAACTACCCCTACGGAAACCGTTTATCTTAATTCCACGCAAGCAAGTAAATTACAACCCCAATGAGTAAAACTTACCTTCCTCCTCAAGAAGCTCTTGAGCGTGAGTGGTACATAGTAGACGCCACTGACAAACGCCTCGGTCGCCTCGCTAGTGAAATCGCCCAGGTACTAAGAGGCAAAAAGAAAGCCGAGTATACTCCCCACCTAGACACAGGCGATTTTGTCATTGTTGTCAATGCCGAAAAAGTCGCAGTCACCGGGAAAAAGCGTACCCAAAAAGTCTACCGTCGCCACTCGGGTCGTCCTGGTGGGATGAAGACAGAAACTTTTGCCAAGCTGCAACAGCGTTTACCAGAAAGAATTTTAGAACACGCTGTCAAAGGTATGCTACCTAAAAATAGCTTGGGTAAGCAGTTGTTCACCAAGCTGAAAGTTTACGCAGGGCCAACTCACCCTCATGAAGCTCAAAAACCGAAAGAACTAATAATTAATACAATTCCTGGAGCAGAAAATTAATGATAGCAGTAGCAGAAACCACTAGCGGTCGCGCCGTCTACTGGGGTACTGGTCGTCGTAAGTCCGCAGTAGCCAGAGTACGCCTGATTCCAGGTAGCGGTCAACTGACCGTGAATGGTAAGGATGGAACGTTATATTTTCAATTCAACGCCAACTACCTTGGTGTCATCAAAGCACCTTTAGAAACTCTGGGATTGGAAAACGAATATGACATTTTGGTGAAAGCTGAAGGTGGCGGCTTGACCGGACAGGCAGATTCTATTCGCCTGGGAGTTGCTCGCGCCTTGTGCCAACTAGACCCAGATAACCGCTCACCTTTAAAAACAGAAGGCTACCTAACTCGTGATCCGCGAGCCAAAGAGCGGAAAAAATACGGTTTGCACAAAGCCCGCAAAGCACCTCAGTACTCCAAAAGATAAGTGTCTGGAGATTGGGCAGTGGATACTGGGTATAGGAAAAGCACTTTCCCAGTCCCTAATCCCCGATCCCCATTCCCTAGTCCTTGAATTCATCTGAAAGTTATAATTTATTTAGAGATTCACCACAAAAGGAACAATGGCTAAACCTGATATTCATCCCAAGTGGTATCCAGAAGCTAAAGTTTACTGCAACGGTCAAGTTGTGATGACTGTTGGCTCTACAAAGCCAGAACTGCACGTAGATGTTTGGTCTGGGAACCACCCATTTTACACTGGTACTCAGAAGATGATTGATACTGAGGGTCGAGTAGAGCGCTTCCTCCGTAAGTATGGCATGAGCAGCACTCAAGGCTCTGACGACAAAAACAAAAAGTAGCGGGTTGGCTCTGCTGTTAACGACGACCCTGCATCCGCTGGGTCGCTTGTCATTTAATGCTCGAGCCAACTTGTTATTTTAAGGAGCGTCGCACTCGTCATGGCTGAATCATACCTGCTGGAGAAATTAAAATCCGTAGAACAAACCTTTAATGAATTGACTCGTCGCCTTGCCGACCCTGATACCGCCAAAAACCCTGATGAGTATCAAAAAATTGCCAAGGCTCGTTCTTCTTTGGAAGAGGTAGTAAATACCTATGAAAGTTGGAAAACTGCCCAAGAAGAATTGGCAGGGGCGCGTCAGGTACTCAAAGAAGCAAACGGTGACCCAGAGTTGCAAGAAATGGCAGCCCTGGAAGTAGATGAACTAGAGCAAAAACTAGAATATTTAGAGACTCGCTTGAAGATATTGCTGCTACCCCGCGATCCGAATGATGATAAAAACATCATGTTGGAAATTCGTGCTGGTACTGGTGGTGATGAAGCGAGTATTTGGGCAGGAGATTTACTGCGGATGTACTCCCGCTACGCTGATAGCCAAGGCTGGAGAGTGAAACTAGTGAGCGAGTCACTAGGTGAAATGGGCGGTTTTAAAGAAGTGATTCTGGAAATTCAAGGCGACAGCGTTTATAGCAAGCTGAAGTTTGAAGCGGGGGTGCATCGCGTACAACGCGTACCTGCAACTGAAGCGGGGGGAAGGGTTCACACCTCGACAGCTACAGTAGCAATCATGCCAGAGGTCGATGATGTGGAAATCCACATTGACCCCAAGGATATTGAAATGACCACGGCTCGTTCTGGTGGCGCTGGTGGACAAAACGTCAACAAAGTGGAAACTGCCGTTGACTTAATGCACAAACCGACAGGAATTCGGATTTTCTGTACGGAAGAACGCAGCCAGTTACAAAACAAAGAACGGGCAATGCAAATTCTGCGGGCGAAGCTGTATGAAATGAAGTTACGCGAACAACAAGAAGCTGTAACTTCTATGCGGCGATCGCAAGTCGGTACAGGGTCGCGATCAGAAAAAATTCGCACTTACAATTATAAAGACAACCGCGTTACTGACCACCGTCTAGGACAGAACTATTCTCTTAACCCAGTATTAGAAGGTGAATTGGAGACGATTATTCAATCTTGTATTTCTCAAGACCAGCAGGAAAGATTGGCAGAGTTGGCTACTTCTGGTGCTAATAGCTAATTACTGCTTCTAAAAAACCCAAAAACCGCTTGTTGTGCTGTTGTATTCAATACACACAAGCGGTTTTCTAATGCAATGTTGAGTGCATCTTCCATCTCTGGCAAATAAAACATATGCCTCTAAGCCAAGTGGCTCAGATTGTTCAAGCTGCGGTAGATAGGTTAGCTGCTGTCGCTGAAGCATCTGGGGATGAAGCAAAAGCCAATTGAACTGCTAATAAACCTATACGCGTAGCAGTGAGACAGCGCTATTGGTTTTGAACTTTTTCTTATGAATAAGTATAAATAGTCTTTGATATCATTCAAAATGATAATTTTAGCTAATATCTAAAATTTATTAAAATGGACTCCAATATAAATGTTTAATTATGTCATGGTTATTACGAGTATCGAAAGAGCAGTTAATTGGAATGCAAGATGGTGTAAACGATAAAAGTGATAAATAATTGCAGGTAAACGCAAAACTAAATATGGAGGCTATTTCCCTAGCGTAATTTTGAGGTTGATCGTGAGATGTACAGCACAGGTATCAGCTTTGGAAGTATAACGAGTGTGACCGAAGCACTCAGCTAAGACTTATGCTTAGGTATATGACAAATTTCTCTGTGTCTGCCAAGAGTTACCCACGACGAATTTTTAGTTAAATTTTGTTAAGATTAACACGGCGTTAGCACTTCTTCCCCCAACCACCCACTCCCTACCTGAGAGAAACTGGATGCTACGATTAGAACATATAAGTAAAATTTATCCTACAGGCGAAGTTCTCAAAGATATCAACTGGGAAGTTAAACCAGGCGATCGCATCGGCTTAGTCGGTGTTAACGGTGCTGGAAAATCTACCCAATTGAAAATTATATCTGGAGAAATTGAACCCACCGCTGGCGAAATCATTCGTCCTGCCAGTTTACATATAGCTTACCTTAACCAAGAGTTTGAAGTAGACCCCAGTCGCACCGTTAGAGAAGAATTTTGGACTGTCTTCAAAGAAGCCAACTCTGTACAGCTGTCTCTGGCACAGGTGACAAGAGACATGGAAACAGCTACTCCAGAGGAACTAGATCAACTGATCAACAAATTGGATCGCTTACAGCGACAATTTGAAGCTTTGGATGGCTACGGTTTAGAAGCACGCATCGGGAAAATCTTACCAGAAATGGGATTTGAACCAGAAGATGGCGATCGCCTCGTTAGTGCCTTTTCTGGTGGTTGGCAGATGCGGATGAGTTTGGGTAAAATCCTGCTACAAAAACCTGACTTATTGCTGCTGGACGAGCCGACTAACCACCTAGACTTAGAAACAATTGAGTGGTTAGAAAATTACCTTAAAGGTCTGACTACGCCAATGGTAATAGTCTCTCATGACCGGGAGTTCCTTGACCGCCTCTGCACCCAGATTGTGGAAACTGAACGCGGAGTTTCTACTACATACCTTGGCAATTACTCAGCATACCTCCTCCAAAAAGCTGAAAATGAATCAGCACAATTGAGTGCTTACGAACGCCAGCAGAAAGAACTAGAAAAACAGCAAGCTTTTGTTGACAGATTTCGCGCTAGTGCTACCCGCAGCACCCAGGCAAAAAGCCGCGAAAAACAACTAGAAAAAGTTGAGCGCATTGAAGCACCCACGGCTGGGGTAAGAACTTTACATTTCCGCTTTCCACCTGCACCTCGCAGCGGACGAGAGGTGGTAAACATTAAAGATTTAACTCACATCTACGATGATAAAATCTTATTTTTAGGAACGAATCTTCTGATTGAAAGAGGCGATCGCATTGCTTTTCTTGGCCCCAACGGTGCAGGAAAATCTACGCTGTTGCGCGTGATTATGGGCATGGAACAACCTACAGAAGGTAGCGTTCAATTAGGCGATCACAATGTTATTCCCGGTTACTTTGAGCAAAACCAGGCAGAAGCTTTAGATTTGAAGAAAACAGTCATGGAAACTATCCATGATGAAGTTCCTGATTGGAAAAATGAAGAAGTCCGGACGCTTTTGGGACGGTTCTTATTTACTGGTGACACCGTATTTAAGCCAGTCGGGGCATTGAGTGGGGGAGAAAAAGCACGGCTAGCATTAGCAAAAATGCTCTTACGCCCAGCAAATTTACTAATTTTAGATGAGCCGACAAACCATCTAGATATTCCAGCCAAAGAAATGTTGGAAGAAGCATTACAGAACTACGACGGTACAGCGATTGTTGTTTCTCACGACCGTTATTTTATCTCTCAGGTAGCCAATAAAATTGTGGAAATCCGCGATGGTGAATTCCGTGTTTATTTAGGCAATTATCACTACTATCTGGAAAAAACTGCTGAAGAAAAAGAGCAAGCAAAGTTAGCGGCAATAGCTGCCGAAAAAGCTGCTAAGAAAGCTGCCAAAGCCTCTAAAGCTTCTACCAAGCGCAAATGAAGGAATTATTAGTAGTAGGTATTTCATGGCTTACTACTAATAAATAAACCTCTGTTTAAATAATTTACTGGGCATAAATAAATATAAGTATCAGGTTCGTCAGTGAATATTGAAAAGCCGTAAGTGCTACTAATGAGGAACTACTGCTCACTGACGGTAATCAAAAACTTTTTTGTCTATGATTATGTCCACCTAATTATCAAAAAAACACGCAAAAGTTACTAAATTTTAAAAAAGCATCAAAATAATGTAAATCATTCATAAAAGAAGTTAATAAGCAGAAATTCACTTGCAGCGGTGAGTAGCAGTGGTATCATTCGGGTATTACAAAAAGTAAAGGGCAATTTTACTATGACCAAAGCACCTGTTGCTCCTGTGGTGCTAGTCATTTTAGACGGATGGGGCTACTGCGAGGAGACGCGAGGAAACGCTATTGTTGCGGCTAAAACTCCAGTCATGGATAGCCTATGGGCAGCGTATCCGCACACCCTCATCCACACATCAGGAAAAGCCGTGGGGTTGCCAGAGGGCCAAATGGGCAACTCTGAAGTTGGTCATTTGAACATTGGCGCTGGGCGAGTGGTACCACAAGAATTAGTCCGCATCTCAGATGCTGTCGAAGACGGTTCTATCAAGAGCAACCCAGCACTTGTCAAAATTTGCCAGGAAGTTCGCGATCGCCATGGCAAGCTTCATGTAGTAGGGCTTTGTTCTGATGGTGGGGTACACTCGCATCTCACCCATCTATTCGGACTACTTGACTTAGCCAAGCAAGAGCGAATTTCCCAAGTTTGTATCCACGCCATCACCGACGGCCGTGACACTAAACCGACAAATGGTATAAAAAGCATTGGGTTGCTGCAAGACTACCTAGACCGCATAGGAATTGGGCGCATAGTCACTCTTAGCGGTCGCTACTATGCGATGGATCGCGATCACCGCTGGGATCGGGTCAAACGTGCCTATGACGTGATGACACAAAACACCGTAGATGATGAGCGCCAAGCTGTAGAAATCTTGCAAGCATCTTACGCCGAAGGTGTGACGGACGAGTTCATCCTTCCATTACGAATTGCTCCAGGCGCAATAGAAACAGGTGATGGGGTAATATTTTTTAACTTCCGCCCCGACCGCGCTAGACAACTAACTCAAGCTTTTGTCAGCCCCAACTTTACAGGCTTTGAAAGACAGCTAATTAAGCCGCTGTCTTTTGCTACTTTTACTCAGTATGATCCAGACTTAGAAGTAGCTGTAGCTTTTGAACCTCAGAATCTCAGTAATATTCTGGGGGAAGTTATAGCTAATCATGGTCTGAAGCAGCTACGCACTGCGGAAACCGAAAAATATGCCCACGTCACTTATTTCTTTAATGGGGGTTTAGAGGAACCTTTTATTGGAGAAGACCGGGAACTGGTAAGCAGTCCAATGGTAGCAACTTATGACAAAGCGCCAGCGATGTCAGCAGCAGCAGTTACAGATGTAGCGATCGCAGCGATTGAAAAGTGTGTCTACTCTCTAGTTGTGATTAATTATGCCAACCCAGATATGGTAGGGCATACTGGTCAGATAGAAGCTACGATGGAGGCAATTGAAAAGGTTGATCGTTGTTTGGGTCGCCTACTCACTAGCATTATTAAAGTTGGCGGCACAACAATTATTACTGCCGACCACGGCAATGCTGAACATATGCTAGATGATGTGGGTAATCCTTGGACAGCTCACACTACCAACCCAGTTCCCTTAATTGTGGTGGAAGGAGAAAAAGTAAAAATCCCTGGACATGGTACAAATGTCGAATTGCGAAGCGATGGTAAGCTAGCCGATATTGCCCCCACAATTCTGGATATTTTACAACTACCTCAGCCATCAGAAATGACAGGGCGATCGCTGCTGAAACCAGCAGAATATGATGTACAACGCACTCGTACTCCCGCGCAAGTTGGTCTGTAAAATTAATAGCAGGTAACATTTAACTGTTACCTGTTACCTGACTCTTGACTCATTTGTTTTAAAATTTATTATCTATCTATTTAGATTGTTACTATGACAGTTTCTAACATTGTGCAAAGCATTTGGGCGCTTTCCGCCGCTGGTTTAATTGTCTTAGTGTTGCTGCATAGTCCTAAAGGCGATGGTATTGGAGCCATTGGTGGACAAGCTCAGCTGTTTAGCAGCACCAAGAGTGCAGAAAATACATTGAACCGAGTTACTTGGGCATTGACAGTAATTTTCCTCGGTTTAACAGTAGTTTTGAGCGCTGGTTGGCTGCCTAAATAAAAATAGGAAAATAGGGAAATGGGGAATAAAATCCAATACCCAACACCCAACACCCTCAAAAATTTAATTACCTGGCGGTTACTAGCAGTCCTTGCCTTAGCTATTGGCACAGGGCTGTTAGTCATTTTTACCAACACTCAGTCTACTGCTGTTCCTACCAAAACGCTGTATACCGAGGACTCTACCTCCCTCTCTATACCTTCTCCAAAATCCCATCCTCTACCGCCAACACTAGCGCAGTGGCAAGATAAAACCAACAGTGGTGATTACTTTTCTCAAATCACAACTACCCAAGTTGGTTATCTCATTTGGTCACAGTTTCCCGTTCGGGTTTACGTACAACCACCAAAAGCAATTAGTAGCCAGCAAGCTCAAGCATGGGTTAACAGTGTTTTGCAGGCTGTGCAGGAGTGGAATGCTTATTTGCCTTTAGCAGTAGTTGAACAGCCAGAGGTTGCAGATATTAAAATTTTGCGAAAAGCGCCACCACTTCAAATTTCACCCAATAACAAAATTCCCCGTGCGCGTTCCGCCCAAACTAACTACGAGTTATATACCAACAACAAAGTTTTATTGCACCGCTTCACTATTTTGCTGAGTCCTAGCCAGAGTGGTAATTATCTCGTCGCAGCAGCCCGCCATGAATTTGGTCATGCCTTGGGAATTTGGGGTCATAGTCCGCTACAAACCGATGCCCTATACTTTTCTCAAGTTCGTAATCCACCGCCTATTTCTCCTAGAGATGTGAATACCTTGAAGCGGGTTTATGAACAGCCAACCAGCTTAGGATGGCCTTGATAGTCGCTTGAGTTTCAGCGGGTAAGAAAAAAGTAAGATATCAAGTTTCCAACTCACCCGAAAACTATATTTAACAAGGCTTACAACTACCAATATTGTGTACCTTTATTGCGCGGTCGTGGCTTTTTAGTTAATTCCTAATAATTTCTGGGAACCATAATATTAGCCTTTATTGGTTTAAGAGCAATGGGAATATTCGATATATTCAAGGATGTTAAAGACTTTGGTACAGAATTTGACAAAGCATTTAACTTTGTAATGCATGATAGTAAAGATTATTACGGTGAAGTAGATGTACAAGATAGTTCTGGTACTTTATGGAGAATCAGGGTGCGTAGAACAGGAGACCGAGGGCGATACTTAAAAATTAATTCAAAAACAAATAGCTCACGGCAAATCCGAGCTACAGCAGACGGTTACAAAGATTATGTACAAATTACACCAGATGAATGGGATATGTTTCGTCTATTAGTTGGTAATCCGAATCATGTGGAACTTTACCTTAATGCTAAAAAAGTTTTATCTCGGATAGTATGATAGTTCAAAAATAAATATAGTTTTGAAAAAATTGTAGCGGTAATGGAAAATGACTTTTATTGCTCATCACGCCCATTACTGCTTTTTACTAAAATTTATTTTCACCATCATAAATTCATATTTATCTTACAAGATCCTGAAGGATTTACAAATATAGATTATTAAACATTTAGGCTAGATATCTCTTTAATCATCAGACATAACTGTGTATTTAATTCTCACTAATTACTGTTCTCAAAGCTGCTTAACTTTGTTGCGCGATCCTTTGATTATTTTTGTATAGTCAAAAACCTTATAGTGCGTAGGTTGGGTTGAACGTAGTGAAACCCAACATTTCCGGGGGTTTGTTGGGTTTCACTTATTTCTTAAATAGATGCTTTCTACACAGGACGCAGGCTAAGTAATTCTTGAGGAGATGCCAGCATATCGATCGCCACAAAGAAAATCTTGCCTTGCGGATTGATTAAGAACCGCCAAGCAATATTCATCCCTACGTTGACACCAAACCAAGGAGTTTGTACTACACCTGTAATTTTAAGCTGCTTAGAGCCATCTGGTTGAACTTCGCTAATGCCCTGCTTTGGCATCATGTTAAGTCCTTGGGCTTCTTCACGCATATATTTGGCGATCGCCTCACGACCAACAATCGCTTTTTGGAATGGTGGTTGTAGCGCACCGTCAGGAGTAAACAGATTAATCGCAGCATCAAAGTTGTCTGCATTCATAGCTTCAATGTAGCTGAGTACAGCAGGTTCTGTGATGCCATCTATCTTGACTGAGGTAGCAACGGGAGCTGTACGTGGGAACGCAGGCTCTGCAACGGCTTTGGGATAACTACTTGGGCCAAGCTCTGAAGTATCGAATCCCATGTTTACTACGGTATTACGTAGTACTGTAATTTGCTGACCTGGATCAAGCTTCTGGGTTGCTTCTAGCACTACTTTCACACCAGGGGACATTTGATAACCTGTTGGGACAGGAGTGACGATACCCTGTTTCATCAACTCTCCCAACTCATACCAAAAAGCCAGCTTGGTATTAACGCTGAAGAATCCGTAAGAACGGCTAATAGGAGTATCAGCACGGTTAGCAAGATCTCGCATGACTTGCATTTGCTCTTCCTGAGACATCAGCTTAATTTGGGTTAGCAAACTTTCTGCTAGTTGCAGGCGTGCTGCGCCAGGAGCAGCAGGGGTAATTGTACGACCCATTTCAGTGTAGGCATACCAGAGATATGCCAACTGATCATCAACACTGAGTTGATCGAACAGCGCTATAGTGGCTGGAATCGGGCTAGGAACTTGAGTGTTAGAGAAAATACTTTGAGCGGACTCGATAGTCAAAGCCATGATCACAATCTCCAGTATTGTTTGTTAATTAGCTGCTTTCAAAATTTCAACGAAGGATCTTAAAACTGAGGCAAGCTAGCAAGAAACCCTATCAACTCTCCTCAATTCAAGACTTTCAGCGCTAAAAGTGAGACACAACCAACCCGAAAGTACTTGCAAAAAGTAAGTTTGTTTGCATACCAACTCAAGCCAGTCTGGGGACTGTCTTGCAGGTACATATTTAGTGCGATTGCAAATGTGTTAATTCACACTTAGCGGTGGATGACAAAACTGCACTTAGTCATGCAGCCCTCTCATCAGAGGTTTATCTTTTATGTAAAGAAGTGTAACAATAAAACTTAAGTTTTGTAAAGTTTTTTAAAATATTTGTGACATAGTTCGGCAAAACCTTGCCTCCTACTGCCTTTCACGGATGATCCTGAAGCAAGCTTGGTGGAAAAGAAAAGCTTGTGGTGCAAGCCTCGCAACTTTAATATCACAAGCTTTTCTTAATTTTTACCTAACTTACCAGTGCTAAATTGTTAACTTGATCACTAAGCACTAAAAACCGCTAGTGAGCGATCGCACCCAACACTTAGAACGCAACTAGAAACGTATTTATATGATTTAAATTTGCTGAAAACGCTTTATCCAAGATGTTCTCAACATCTGCGTTTTCTACAAAAGGCACAGCCTAAGAAATTGCTACTGTTACGAAAGTTTCGCCACTGCTAAAAAGTTTTGAAAACGCCTTTCTAGCAGGTGTTTCAAAAAGCAAGTTTTCAGATAGCGAAAAACTAAAAATACTAACCAAAATTCAGATAAGAACTTTTTTCTACGCTCCCCAACTTAACTGTACAGGTCGCTGTGTTAATACTTCCTGATACAGTTCTTCCAGTAGAGTAATATTTTTACTGAGAGTATAGCGGTCTAATACACGCTTTCTGGCTTTTTGCCCCAGCAAAGTGGTTAACTCAGGATGGTCTTGAAATAGTGGCAAGAGAGTTCGTAATTGCGATCGCACTGTCTTTGTATTCAGAACTACCCCTGCCCCTTTTTCTAAAACTTCTCCATCTGCACCCACGTTGGTTGCTAAACAAGCCAGCCCAGATGCCATAGCTTCTAACAGAGATAGGGATAATCCCTCTACCAATGAAGGCAAAATGAATACATCTGCTCCCCGCAGAATATCGATACGTCGGTTTTCATCGGCAATAAATCCTAACCAGATAATGCCCTCATCTGCACCATAAAATGGCTGTAAAGAAGGCTTCAAAGGGCCATCACCAACGATTAACAACTTGCTATCAGACCCCATTTGCGACTGCTTCCAAGCCTTTAGCAGAGGTTCAACATTTTTTTCAGGAGCTATGCGGCCTTGATAAACAAATAAGCGTTCGGCTTGAAATTCTACTTTAACTTTAGAAGGCCCCGGAGAATACTTAGCAGTATCAACTCCATTGGGAATTACGGCGATATTTTTTTCTTGCACACCCATACGCGCCAATAATTCTCGCTGAATTTGGGAAAAGACAATTACGCGATCATAGTTACCCAAAAAAGGTGCGTATAGTTGATATGCCAATAGTTGAGTTCCTGATATCAGTTTTGCTCCCTTTCCTGCAAATGGTGTGTGGAAAGTAGCAATTAGTGGCAAATTCAGTTGCTCACAAATTTCTGGTAGAACAAAGTCAAGCGGAGACAGAGTTAGAGAAGCATGAACGATATCTGGTTTGATTTCCCGCAGCGAATCAGTTAATACCTTAGTTGCTTTGAAAGTGGGAATTGTGTAAACCTGGGACTTGTAAATGAAGGGAAGGGAAACTTCTTGGAAATTTGGCCACTTGTCGGGTTCAGATTCTTCTTGGGCAAAGTGGAGAAAGCTAACTTGATGCCCTCGGTCTAGCAAGGCATTTGTAATTTCTCGACTGTAGGTAACATTGCCACAAAAGGGTGATTTTTTTCCAATCCAGGCTATACGCATTCTTTATTCAGTTATAAGAACAGCGGGTAATATTTCAGTTTTGTTTGCTTTGTAGTTTTTCTTTAATTCTGTTCTACTAGCTGGCTTTTTATGTATTATTAAATTCCACTTTTTATTTTGCAAAAAAGCCACATTTTGCTCTTAATTTACCCAGTAAATTTATAATTTTATTTATTCTAATTGTCAGTTGTTAATGGTTATGCATCGATAACAACTTATTCAAGCCAATATTCATAATGATCCCTACTTTAGACTATGGTTAATTGATTGCTGAAATCAGTTTACCACGAAAACAAAAGCTTTCAGTAAATTATTAACTATGCCAAGTAATGATTAATAGCTTTATTTATCGGATAACTATTTATGGGAGTTATACCAGGTGAATATACCTCCAAAAAAGACAATCGCAGCTAATGATAAAAAGACTGCTTGTAATCCGATAAAGGTTTCTGCTAAACCTGCTAATGCCAAGGGTAAGGAAAGGGCAATATTAATCACATTGTTTTGCAGACCAAAAACTTTGCCACGCATTTCTGGCGGGGTTTCTGTTTGGATTGCAGTTTGCATGGGTATACCCACTAGCGCTCCAAAAATTCCCAATAGTGCTATCAAAAGCAGGACTATCCATAGTTGTGTTGTAAATAGCGACAAACCAATCAGGGAAGTTGCCATACCTACACAACCGCACAGACTGAGGCTGGTATAGGAGAAGCGTTGACCAAACTGCCCTAGAATTGTCGCTCCAGCCGCGATGCCAACACCACCAGCTGCTAGTAAAAAGCCGAATTGGGAGGCTTTCAAGTTGGGAATTATTTCTGCCATGCGAACGGCTAGAACAGTTAATGCCGCAAAGATGGAAAACAAGATGATCAATTGCAATAAAGCACTGCGGACACGATGATTGTCTTTGAGATAGCGCAGTCCATCGTGCAGATCAGAGAAAACGTGGGGAAATTCTGTTTCAGGCCCGTGGGGTTTTTCTTTCGTAGCCAGGAAAAACAAAATTAGCCCAGCGATCGCATAACTGCCACCCACGACAATTTCTTTACCCAATTCACCACTACCACCAAGTTGCAGCCAAAGTTGATCTGCGATCGCCAACAGTGGCTCTCCTACAGCAAACCCTACAATTACCGATGCCATCATTGTAGTCGTGTACAGAGAGTTAGCCGAGAGTAAATGCTGTTCTTCCACCACTAAAGGAATTGCTGCCTGTTCTGCTGGTGCAAAAAACTGCGTCAGCGTGGACACTAAAAATGTCACACCCAAGATGATCAAAAAACCAATTGGTAACATTCCTAATGGTTTCCAATCATGAGTCAACCATAACAGTAGGGGAATAGCCAAAACCAAGATACCCCGCCAAACATTTGTTGCTACCAGTACCGCCTTTTTTGGCCAGCGATCCACAAAAACACCAGCTACAGAACCAAATAGTACTGCTGGAATTGTAAAAGACATCATTAAGGCTGACACCCAAGCGCTAATGCTCTGATTACCTGCTTGAAACTGAGTGTTAATCAAGGCAATCATCAGCACTAGATAAACTTTATCCGCCAATTGACAGAAAACTTGACCACCCCAAAGAGCTAGAAAATTAGGGTTTTTTAATACAGGCAAAAAACCCTTCTGTTGTACATCATTTGATTCTTCTTCTGTGCTTGAATCAACATCTTTTAATTTCGGCGGTTCTTTTACTGGGTTAATAACGGCTGGCATCTGCGTGATGGAAGTACCTTTGCCGCTTGCCTCAGTAGTTCTTAATTGCTCTTTTGAGTGTTTTTCAGATGCTTCTGTAACATCGGCTTTTGGTATTTCCGATGTCCAATTTTTATCAATTTTAGAAACGTCTTTTGGAGACACTTCTTGGCTATTAATTTGATCGGGTGTAGACTTAGGAACAGCACTTAGGTGATTAGGTGCTGTAGAATCTGATGCTCTATTCTGTTTTTTGGCGTAGCTTGGCGACAAAGGCAGAATTTTGGTATCCAAATCAGACGGTTGCATCATGGTTGGTTGGCAGCAAAATAAGAATCTATTAAGGTGGCGGAGCGAATCGGGTGACCTAAATGATATTGAGCATACTGGCGTAGAATTTGCTCAATGGATAACCAGCCATCATCGCTGGCTGCATTAATTTGCATTATCTCTGGTTGCGACAGCTGCTGGAGTATAGCCAGTTGTGTGGCATTCAGACGAGTAGAAATCACAGGTATTTCTTGCCGATGGGTAACTGTTTGGTAGCTGGGAATTGGAGTGGCTGTAGTGATTGGGGGATGGCGTGATGGGGCGACAGAAGTATCTGTTTTTTTCTCCCTTTGTGTCTGTTTTCGCAAGTCTTCCCAAGCCTTTAAGCAAATTATTCCACCCATAGGGACGCTAAATCCTACCTGCCAATTGGGATCTATAAAGTTTGGCGTTAGAGGGCGTTGAGTTAAGCAACAGACTTGCACCTGAGGCGTTAGTCCTGCAAAGGCTAAAAGATGAAAAACCCCATGAGCTAGATTAGCGAGAATACTTGATGCCTTTGTATTAGGCAACACCTCTAACCGATTAAGATGTTCGTTGAGTAATTCATAAAGTTCTTCTTGGGATTGTTCGCTCAAAGCTTGGCATAGGACTACCTCAGCTAAATACTGGCTGGCTGCCAGTTTACCTAAATTTTTAGCCAGACCTGGATAAGTTTTTATTGTTTGTGCTTGTGTAATTTTATCGAGCGATCGCCCTTTAGCAATCAGTAGTTCATTTACTACAAACATCCCACTCCTACCACCCAAGCTTGAGTTATGCTTGCGTGCCCCAGGAGCAACTGCTCGAATCAGACCGAACTCACGTGTCAAAATTGTCACTATTCGATCCGATTCTCCTAGTACCTGGGTTTTAAGATTAATTCCAGTTGCTTGATAGGTTTTACTCATTAGTCATTAGCCATTAGTCATTAGTCGTTAGCCATCAGTCGTTAGTGAGTAGCCAGTGGTCAGTGGTCAGTGGCAAAACACAAACAACTACAACTGACAACAAACAACTGACAAAGGACAAAACACAAATGACTATTCAACCTTTTCCAGGTTATCGCGCTGACGGATCAAATCGATACCGCGAGATGTGCCTAATCTAGTAGCACCTGCCAAGATTAAGTCTAAAGCTTGATTGATAGTACGAATACCGCCTGAGGCCTTAATTCCCACCCTTTCCTTTGCTACTTCCTTCAAAAGGCGTACATCCGCCACCGTAGCACCACCATTCCAACCTGTACTGGTTTTTAAGAATGCTGCCCCTGCTTCCATAGATATTTCTGCTGCCAGTTTTTTCTCTGCATCTGTCAGCAGGTTAGTTTCCAGAATTACTTTGACAGTTTGCCCAGTCTCTTCACAAATTTCGGCAATTTCTCGGTGAACTTCTTCAGTTTTGCCAGCTTTTAACCAGCCCAAGTTGATAACCACATCGAGTTCAGTGGCTCCATTTTCTACTGCTTCTTGAGCCTCATATAGCTTAACTGCTGGAGTGGTTGCTCCAGTGGGAAAACCAATCACTGTACAGACTTTAGGATTCTTGCCATGCAGAATTTCTGCCGCCTTCTTCACGTAGCTAGGGTGCAGGCAAACCGCCGCAAAATTAAATCTGTATGCTTCTTCACACCATTGCTCAACCTGCTCTGGGGTAGCCGTTGGCATCAGCAGGGAATGATCGATAAATGGCGCAATATCAATGTCTGGATAGTCTGCTGCCATTGTGTCTTCTACCAGTGATTGCTTTGATTATTAATCTATATGAAAAATTAAATCATTTCTTATATATATATTAAACCACATTTATTACGGGTTTCCCCGAAAACACTCTACTTATTTAGCCTTGGATGCAGGCTGTGCAGGTACATCTGAATTACTGTCGGTATTAGAGTTACCATTAGCCAGTTGTAACCTGAGAAAGATCAACAGGATTTTTGATCCCAGTTATTAGAAAATTAAGAATAGTTTGAGCTAATGCTTTTGATGCCAAATACGGTACACCATTACCAATAGTTTTAAACATATTGGTGAGTGACATATTCTCAGATAGGTAAAAATTTGCAGGCAAAGATTGAATTGCTAAAGCTTCCGCTACAGAAATTCGCCTTAGTTTGTAGGGATGTAAGTGAACTTCATTATTTCCATAGCAAGCTGTGGGAGAGTAACGCCATCTGTGAAGACGTTTGAAAGACTTCTTAGAATCATCTCCTTCATCAACAGCAGCAAATTTTGTAATACCTGCCTTAGGTTGAAAATGGTGTTCAGTATTAGGATGGTTCAACACATTATTTTTGTTAAACCAGTATTCAACTGTTAGTTCTTGAGGAATACCTTCAGGACAAGGAATTATAGAATCTACTTGAAATGGTTCACACTTACCCCAAGGGTAAGCAAAAACTTTTTCTTTAGGATAGAGAATCTGATTCTTCCAAGGAAAAACTTCTTCAGGTATTACTTGGTCGCTTAGAAATTGTATTCTCATATCCTGAATTAAATCTTTTTGGAAGCCAATCAGAATGATTCTTTCTCTATCCTGCGGTACACCATATTCAATGGCATTAATCAGGCGTTCTGTTAATATATAGCCTGCTTGCTTTAACTTGTGCTTAAGTGACTCAAAAAATAAACGGTGTTTTTTCGTTTTCCACAATCCCTTGACATTCTCAAATAAAAAGAAGTCTGGCAGATTTCGACAAATTAATTCAATATAGGCAGATGAAAGTTTACCATTATCTCCTAAGTAACCTCTGTTTTTTCCCCCAATAGAAAAATCAGGACAGGGAGGCCCACCGATAAAGCCAATAATATTATGGGATTTGCGACAATCTTTGACTAATTGCCAGAAGTGTTGTGCTTCTATTCCTTCGATAAGTTTACTTACGTCTGCTGCTTCTCCGTGATGATATTCATATTCTGGCAATGGCAGTTTGAGAACTTCCCTTGAATAGCGATATGCTGCCATAAATGGGGAAAATATCTCGTTGACGTAGACTATGTTAAAACCGCTAGTTTCAAATCCTAAATCTAGAAACCCTGAACCAGCAAAAAAGGAGAAAAGACAAGGGCGAAAACTAGCCATCTATTAACATATAATCCTTGTAAAAATTACTATATAAATATTTTGTCTGCAATCAAAATCACAGGTTTATAAGGAAAGTATCCCAACATTTAAGAATTATACCTTTGCATGAGATTATCAAGGTATTTAATTAGCAAGTTAAATTTTGTAGATGCACGTATCAAATTTATAGTGAGATTATTTATTATAATAAAAACCTTTTTAATACTTCAATCTTTGGCTCACCCAAGTACGAAACGAGCGCAAAGTTAATGTTTCTCCCTCAGTTAGGCTTTGCTCAATAAACCGAGGAATTACATCTAGCATTAACAAAGGAAAAGTCGGACTCTGTTGTACTAGGGTATAAATTAAGATTGGCTCAGATAGCACAAAAAATTTTAGAGTGCGCCCATCATACAACAAAAATTCTGGCACACCCAAATTTGCATAAATTGGGCGTTTATCTAAAGAAGTACTAGTAATATCAATTTCAATAACTAAGTCTGGCGGTGGGTCAAAGTTTAAGTCAATATCTCTTTTACCTCTGGCAAGAGACTCATTTTGAATATAGTAGCAAGAGTCAGGTTCTACTCCACGCTGCATATCATCACGCTTCAGGGTTAAGGAACCAAACTTTTTCAAATTTAGATTTAATTCATCTGCTAATATCCGAATCAAATCATCAATAAATCTATTGGTGTTTTCATGCTCTCCCAAGGGAGTCATAATTTCTAAAGTTCCTTGGTTATATGCCAAACGCGCAGCTCGTTTCTCACCCAATTCTTTTAGAATAGCTGTGAAAGTTTGCCAGCTGATGTTGTTAAGAATCACCCGCTGTTCCGCAAGAGCCGCAGCCGTCACCATAGACTTTTACCAAACTACTGTTTTACTTCACGCCAAGCCGCCAAGATGCTAAGAATATCTTTGCGCCTTATACCAATTCTGTACGAAGATGCGCCCAATTATTTATAGGACATAGCGCAAGAAATCAGAAACGAATCACAAAAAAGAGGCAGTGCTGGAATCACCGCAACGCCCTGCCTCGCCTTTGCGCGAAATTATCCCACAGCTTTCTCAACAGCGATGAGTTCACCCTGCTGGGCTTCTGGCAACAGCTGCTTCACACCCTGCTTAACAAAACCTTGTAGGAAAGCCATCTGTTGATTTTGTTGAAACACTTTTTGCAAGGTTTGGCGTAACTTATCGAGATTCAAAGCAGTACCCGAATCTGTAGCTATTTCCTGTTGCTCAAAATATTCAACTAAACTTAACCCGGCTACTCTGGTGAGATAAGCTGCACTTACTCCCTGCACGACGCCGCCAGCCACAAAGGTGATGGCGTTACTTTTAAGAACAGTACTAATAGCTTTGGTAGAAAGTTCTACTAAACCGAGTTTCAGCATTAAACTTCCCATTGTTCCAGCTACGGTTTGTGCTTGTTCCAAAGAAAATTTCTGCTGATAAATATTACCCAAATCCATTACCATCTGGGCATTAATAGCCGCAGTTGCCAAAACATCAAGTGCTGGGACTGGGTTGGCAAAGGCAGCAGCGGCAGCTATCCACTGATATTGTTCAATGGTTGGGGTAGCGCGATCGCGTCTTGTTGCATTCAGCCAATTTTTCGCCTCAGCTTTTAGCAACCTAGCTTTTCTGATCGTAGTTGCCCATACGAGCTTTTGTGCTTGCTGAACTAAAATTTCACTCAACTGCTGTGTCAAAGACTCGATGTCTGGTGCTGGTTGTTCCATCCACTCTTGCACAGAACCGTCTGCCTCGTGTTTCCGCACTTTGATGGTAAGGGGAGAGGCTGCTGTTGCAACTAAATTACCTGACATCCGCTGTTTCAACGACAGCAAAATGCTAGCGCGTTCATCAGGCAAATATTGGTCTTGTTTGTTGAAAACCAGCATTATCGGCTGATTTGCTGCTTTTAGCTGCTGTAGAGTTTGAAATTCTGAATCTGTTAAATCACCGTTGGTGAGGAACAGAACAAAATCTGATTTTTGTACTTCTGCCAAAACAGCTGTATCTGACTTGCCACCCGCTTCTATAAATAAAGGTGCTGTTTCTTGATAGGTAATCTTTCGCTGTATTTCTTGCTGCCAACTAGACTCTAAAACTTGAATCAAAGTGGTTTTACCCACTGATTTGCCGCCAGTAACAGCTAATTTAATGTCTTGCCTATCTAATTCCTTGAGTAATTGGGTAACTTGTTCTCGTAGGTTCCCTAAGGCTGTATGGTTTTCCGCTTCTTGTGCTAGTTGATTAATTACGGCTTCAGTTTTGGCGATCGCACTTTCTACGCTTGCCCGATCTACAACTGCATCATCTAGAAAATCTAGGTTGCTTTTAGGGCGAGTTTGCCGCAATAACCACAAACCACCGCCGACGGCTATGGCACTCAATAAACCAAACTCACCAACTTGCACTATTGAATCGTGCCAACTGTCTAACATCCACAGGGAAAAGGACAGTCCCAATCCTCCCACTAAAATTGGTCGCTGCAACTTCACAACCATGACTCTCCGCGCTTTTTGGATGGCTTCTACCAGGATAGATCAAAATAAAACAAATCCCTGCAACCTTAACAGATTACAGGGGTTTGTTTTATCTTTAACTTGGTGGCGGGAAGTGGATTTGAACCACTGACCTTCGGGTTATGAGCCCGACGAGCTACCAGGCTGCTCTATCCCGCGTCGTTTTCTTTACTTTTATAGTATAACCACAAAGTTCCAACTTTGGCAACTATAAAAGTGATAATTCTCCAACAACTTCTAAACGCTTGTATTTTCCCAAGATCATAAACTTTTCAGACAGGCTTTCTGCCACACTGGGACTAATCCAGCCCATTTGTTGAAGCAAGTAAATAGCAACGGCATATTTTGCTCGTTTTGCCCCATCCATGACTTTAATCGCTAATCCCATACCTTCCCCTAGCCTGCCAATACACTGAACGCCTTCAGCGCCAGCTTTACTGACCAATTCTCCTGGGGCTAGGCGCATTAGTTCCGTATCAAATTCACCATCTCCAGCTACCATAGTTGGGTGATGAGTCATGGCACGGACAATGCGCTCCATATCCAAAGTTTTACCAGAGGCTAGTAAGGCATACAGAGATGCCATCTGACCGAGTTGCATGAGATAAGTCGGTGCACCACAGTCGTCATGAGCGCTGAGAAATTCTTCAGATGGCATTCGGAGCAATTCTGCTACCTTGCTGAGAATTAATTGTTGCACTGGGTGTTTGCGTTCTAAGTAGTTAGTCAAAGGCCAGTGGCGTTGCTGACAAACAGCTAACATTCCCGCATGTTTACCAGAGCAATTGTATTCTAGAGGACTGCGTTTTCCTTCAGGAATTGGACATTGAAGAGTAGTCGGGTCAAGATCGGCCCGCCAAAGAATGTTAAATGCCTGTCTTACCTGTTCTACTGTTCCTTTATGGGAACTAGTAATAATCGCTAAATCACGATCGCTGAGGTCGTAGCGTTCCAATGTACCTGTGGATGTAACTGCAAGTGCCTGAAACGGTTTGAGTGCTGACCGGACAAATGCAGCAGTTTCAGAGTTTCCGGCAACGGACAAAACCCGTCCCCGCTCGTCGCATACAACAGCCTGGACTATATGCCTCGATTCAATGATTCCTTCCCGGAGCAACCTGACTTCCAGTGCTGCGGCTTGTGTTCGTTTTCCCATTGTCATGGGTTAAAATTTATCACTTTTGTGTTATTTACAATTTTTTATTTGTCAACAACCAAAAGACCCTAGTTAAGAGCTATTTGACTGTTGACGATATGACTATTTACAACAAATGCCAAACTATAGTACCAGCAAGGAACATTACTGCCAAGCCAGCAAAAGTAAATTGCAAGCGCTGGAGAATAGGTTTGATTTCGTATGTAGCAATCAGGCGATCGCGGGTTAGCACTTCCTGCGGTTTCGTCCAAGTTTGACCGTCGTACCACCCAGACTCTTCATAAAATACCGTTGGGCTGAAGAGGCGATCGCGCACATAGAACCAGCCCAAATATAATCGCACTAGTGCCAGCACTACACCTATACTCGCTCCTGCTGCACTACAGAGAATAAATTGGGCAATATGTTTATGTGGGGGAAAACTGGCTGCTGCCACTGGCCCTGCCACCAGCCAGGATAAACCCCAAATCCAAACCATTTTCGTGATCTGCTCACTCCAATTTGAGGCACAATCACGAAACAGCCAGGACGCTTTTAATTCTTCGTACTCATTGAGTGGTTGTTGTTCAGTCGGAACTGGGCAATTTGAAACCGAGGATTTCATCATGTTGGTTTACTCCCACCGTCATCGGATGTTGGAAGTTCTAAGCGTTCTGCATGAGACCAGAACGCTTCTAAATTATAAAACTCCCGCTCTCTAGGCATCATGATGTGAACAATCACTTCGCCATAGTCTTGCAGAACCCAACTTCCCTCTGCTTTGCCTGCTGTCCGCAAGGGACGCCGTTGCCATTCACTTTCTACTTGTTCTTCAATAGCTTCGGCGATCGCTCTTACTTGTACCCTAGAGTAGCCAGTCATCATCACGAAGTAATCTGCCAAGTAAGATACATCTGCTACCCTGAGCAATAAAATATCCCCAGCTTTGCGGTCTGATGCTGCTTCAGCGACAGTTAAAGCTATTTTTCTACTCGCTTCTTCGTTTTCAGCTTGTGCGCTTGTGACCGCACTCTTTGTCAAAGAAACGGACTGTATTGGGAAATCTCCTTGGAAATAATCAGCCATTAAACCTCAGGTACTTTATCCCTTTCGTTACAATTTTTTACAATTACTGACAACCAACAATTGAACTGTAACTGTAAGTATGTAAATTGTTTTTCTTGAATACTAACAAAAAAAAGGGTGTCGATGCGGCTTGGTTATACTATTGGCTGTTTGAATTTCAAGATTAACGAGAAAGCATCTGACGCTAGTTTCGGTAATCTGGCTGGCAATTTAGATATTAGGTGAACTAGTTTATTAAACAGATGCGCTCAATGCTCTACATGACTACTGCCTAGACCAAAGACGGTTTTTGCTAATTGAGCATGTTATGAGAGCAAAAACTAATTGTGAGTGAATATTGCGCGGGAATATATCAAGCAATGGCTGTCAAGCAGTAATTTCAGGAAATAATTACAGAATCACCAAACAACTTGAGATATATAATATAAGATCGCTCCCGGAGTCATAAATTGTATTGTTATTCAGAAATATTGCCGCATCTTGCATCCACGTGTTCTGTTGAAAATAACATACACCATAGCGAAGTCATACTTGGTCTATCTAAAGTTTGATTGGCAAACAGTTGTAATACTTCTTCAAGTAACCATTAAGAGAGTAATACATCTTGACTAAGGTTGTCCTGGCAGACAATTACCTAATTTTTTAGGTTATCCCAGCGATTCGAGTCTATTAATGCCGACGTAAATCTACAAGCTTGGGGATGTCATGCCTCATAAACTCGCTTAGTATAATCACACTTTCAGATATTCATCTACTTTGTAGTCATGAGTGGGAACACAATGCGGATTTCTTAAACTTTCTGTTCTGAAACACTTGTGGGCTTCATTGCGGTGAAATCTGCTTTTAGAGAGTAACACAACATCTCATAGCTATTTAAAGCTTGCTCAAAAGCATATTGTTCAACAGCATATTGGCGACTTTTATAACCTAGATTTTTGGCTTTTTCTGGATGTTGATGTAAGTCTAAAATTGCATTTGCTAAAGCTTGGGGATCTTCTGGAGGAACAATGAATCCGCCACCACTTTGCCTGATGGCTCTTGCTGCTGTGCCATTTTCCGGTACAGACGCAACTAATGCCCGTCCGCTGGCAAGTAAAACTTGTATTTTTGAAGGCATATTAAAAGAGATAACATTTTTCTTTTGCACCACCAAACCAACATCCGCTGCTGCCAACATCTGTGGCAGATTTTCGCGGGCTTGAAATGGCAGTAGTAAAACGTTATCTGCTCCGCAGTTCAGACACTCCTGCTGTAGTCTATTTAACCCTTTAGCTTCCCCAACAATCACGAAGGCAATGTTTGGGATATGGCGTAACATAGCCGCGGCTTTGACGACAGTTTCTAAGCCTTGAGTCAGGGCAATATTACCGGAATATAAAACTACGAATTTGTCCTTCAGGTTATGTGTCGCACGAAAAGGATTATTTTCTACAGGTAAAGGACGAATAAAATTCACATCAACCCAATTGGGAATTTGCACAATTTTATGAGACGCTACGCCCTTATTTTGCAAATTCTCTACAAATCCATCAGTGATAACGCTAATTTTAGTGGCGCTGTGATAAGCAAATTTTTCTAAGTTCGTAAATAGCTTGATAAGCCATTTATTTTTTAATAGTCCTACATGAATAGCTGCTTCCGGCAATATATCTTGAAGATTTAAAACTACCGGGCAAGCACGCAACCATCCTAAAAGAGCAGCTGGTAAACAAACAGGTAATGATGGTGACGTTGAGATTATCACATCTGGACGCCAGCCCATGAGTGCGGGCAAAAAGCTGGTAACGACAAAACTAGCATCTAGTAATACCCGGTCTAGTAGGTTTGGTTGTGGGCGAATCCAAACATAACTGCGTTGAATTTGAACACCATTTTTGTATTCAGTCATATACCACTTGCCTCGATAGCCTGGATAAATTTGACGCTCAGGATAGTTGGGCATAGCGGTGACTACACGCACTTGGTGTCCACGCTTAACCAGACCCTCTGCTAATTCCGTCATCAGCGGGGCAATACCAATTGGTTCTGGATAGTAGTTGTAGGAATAAATTAAAATCCGCATAACAAATTAGTCAGAAGTCCCTGGCTTTTTATTAAAAAACAATATTTTTATCAAGGATCGTTAGTGATCTAAAGCATCTATACTTAATTCTCTATGTAGATGGGTTTTATGTCAGTAATATTTTTTGAAGATTGAGTAAAATTTGATATAAAATCCGTAAATAGTACGTAAGGTATTTATTACTAATCAGATATTTTTTGACTTTTGTATCTCGAAGTATTACTTAAGTATAATTACTATAAATTTTAGTTCATAAAGCTTCCAATAATAATCAAAATAACTTTCTCAATTTTTTTAAAACCAAGACTAAACAGAGAGTAGAACGTTTAGTAAAGATAAAAATTATTGTAGTATCGACAACTTTAGAAATTACTGCCCAACAACAAAAAATATAAATTTATTATACAGATTTTATCTTAGAGCGTCATTACATTTAGTAAAATTTGATACTTGCTTAATGAGGTTAAACTATAGCGCTCTACACCTGAAAAAGATTTTAAATAATATATTAATGGATATTTATGCAATTATAAAAATGTAAATTTAATATATAAATACAGCTATTTTTAGATAAATAGACCACGCTTTAGAGGCACAGTAATGCTGTGGCATTACGAGTATTAGCTATAGCTGATCTTATATAAAAGTACGTTTAATTAACCTGTACACTAAAAGATTAGATTTATAGGTGGACATGAGCAAAATATCAAAAGTTTAAATTCTAGTAATCAGACTTAATTAAGTAGAAGCCTCTGGCGGAATTTTATCCTTTACTAAGTCGTGAGACAAATTATATCTAATTTCAATATAACGCCTAAAAATTGAATAATATTTAAATTTTTTATGGGTAATTAAATTAATTAAACTGATTAAAATTTAGCTTTATTAAGCTAGCTATAGGTGCAGATTTTATTGCATTCATTCTTGAATGGATTGACTACAAATATTTCTCACAACCTGTAAAAATTCTCTAATTACTGGCGTTATATTTTCTTGCTGCCATACTACAGAAGTTTCTACTAATGGTGTTTTTTCTTGTACTAGACAATAGACTACGCCAGACCTTTGAAAATTTTGCAAAGAAGACGGTACGATTGCAATCCCTATTCCTGCTGACACTAGCCCAATAATTGTTTGCATCTGGATGGCTTCTTGAGCCACTTTGGGGCTGAAATTTCCTAGCTGACAAAGACTCACAATTTGGTCGTAAAGTCCCGGCCCTAAATGGCGAGGAAACATAATAAAAGACTCATCAGCCAGCGATCGCACTGATATACGTTCTTGTTTAGCTAAGGAATGCGTTTCTGACAAAGCTACAATTAGGGGTTCTTGCTGAATACACTCCTGAGAAAGTGTGTTGTTTTCCAAGGGTGGATGGGCAAAACCCACATGAATGGAGCGATCACCTAATGCCTGCT
The DNA here is from genome assembly GCF_059505145.1 of Mojavia sp. Taxonomy (NCBI): domain Bacteria; kingdom Bacillati; phylum Cyanobacteriota; class Cyanophyceae; order Nostocales; family Nostocaceae; genus Mojavia; species Mojavia sp. The sequence continues at coordinate 114,313 of NZ_JCACKA010000135.1, read as the reverse complement.
CTTGTTGGGTTGTGCTTAACTCTTGCAAAATTAACTCAACCTCTGGAAATTGCTCTCGAAAACTCCGCAAAATTACAGGAAGTACATCATAACTCACCAAACTGGTGAACCCGATTCGTAACTGTCCTCTCTCACCTCGTCCCGTCCGTTGAGTTAAATCGATTGCCTTGTCTAGTTGAGCTAAGAGTTGATAAGCCTCTTGCAAAAATACTTGGCCGGCTGCTGTTAGCTGTACCTGTCGCTTAGTTTTGCGATCAAATAGTTCTACCCCTAATTCCGCCTCTAGCTGCTGAATTTGCTGGCTTAAGGGAGGTTGAGCAATATGCAGTCGTTCTGCAGCTCTACTAAAGTGCAGTTCTTCAGCCACAGCAATAAAGTAGCGCAGGTGTCGCAATTCCATTAATTTGATATTTTATAAGTGTCAATTTAGTTTAAATATATATTGGACATCTAAAAACTGCCTATCTATGATACTCATACATAGACATCAGAAGTAGTTAAAGTCATGCCGGAAAAGTATACTCCAGGCTATTCAAGCAACGCGACGAATTTCATGGCAAATCGTACTGTAGATAGCCATGCTGTATTTTTTCTGCCTTATCTGCGTCCAGGAATGAAATTGTTAGATTGCGGCTGTGGCCCTGGTACGATTACCTTGGGTTTGGCACGAGCAATAGCTCCCGGTACGGTTACAGGTATTGACCAAGAAGCTTCTCAAATTTGCATAGCTGCTGAAAATACTTTGAAACAAGCGATCGCTAATGCTAATTTCCGACAGGCAAATATTTATGATTTACCTTTTGCTAATGAATCGTTTGATGCTGTTTTTTCTCATGCTTTGTTTGAGCATCTTCAAGAACCAGCTAAGGCTTTGCAGGAAATATTCAGAGTTTTAAAACCAGAGGGAGTTATTGGTCTTCGCAGTCCTGATTGGAGTGGTTTTTTAATTGCACCAAGCACTCCAGAATTAGATCAGGCAATGTCTTATTACAAGTGGCTTCAGCAGCAGAATGGTGGAAATCTTGAGGTAGGTAGAGAGTTACGTGCGTTGCTACGACAAGCCGGGTTTATCAATATCAAAGCTTCAGCTTCTTATCAGTGCTATGAACCATTGAGTTTAGCAGCAGAATATTTGGCACTACAAATTGAGGTTGCTGTGAATGTCCCTCAAGGCGTGGAGAAGGAAGCTTATGACGTGAAACTGATGAGTAATGCTTTACGAGAATGGAGCCAGCATCCTGATGGATTTTTTGCTCAAACTTGGTGTGAGGTTGTAGGGCATAAAGGCTAAAAAATTCAAAAAAGAATTCACACTCGAAAATTCTCTAGAGAATTTGTGATAAAAACTTGCGAGTTCGTTCTTCTTGGGGTTTGGTGAAAAATGCTTCGGGGGTGGCTGACTCTACTAAGGAACCGCTATCCATCAGAATTACTCTGTCAGCAACTTCACGAGCAAATCCAACCTCATGAGTAACTACTACCATTGTCATGCCGTCACGGGCAAGACCTCGCATTACATCCAAAACTTCTCGTACCATTTCTGGATCTAAAGCTGAAGTGGGTTCATCAAACAACATAATTTTAGGCTGCATGGCTAATGCACGAGCGATCGCCACCCGTTGTTGCTGTCCTCCAGATAACTGTCCTGGATATTTATGTGCTTGTTCTAATATTCCTACTCTTTCTAGCAGTTGCATCGCCAATTCTTCAGCTTTTGCCTTCGTCCAACGACGCACCCAAATTGGTGCTAATGTAATATTTTGCAGCACTGTTAAATGAGGAAATAAATTGAATTGTTGAAATACCATTCCTACTTCTTTGCGGATTGCTTCAATATTTCGCAAGTCGTGGCTAAGTGTAATTCCGTCAATGATAATTTTTCCTTGTTGATATTCTTCTAAAGCATTAAATGTACGGATAAAAGTGGATTTTCCTGAACCAGAAGGCCCCATTAATACCACTACTTCTCCGCGATTTACTGTTAAGCTCACACCTTGAAGAGCATGAAATTTTCCATACCATTTGTGAACATCTTCAGCAACAATTATCTGGTTTTGTTCTGACATAGAATTTCACCTCTCAGTATTTAATGTTGATGTGATAAAAGCAGAAGAAAAAATTCAAATTAAAGATTCATAATTCAAAAATATACCAAGGGAAACATTCCTGCATCGAATGATTAATGACTAATTACTTAACTGCCTTTCTAACCGTCGAGAAGCTAAGGACATCGAGTAACAAAATAGCCAGTAAATTAATCCAATAAATAGATATACTTCTGCATAGCGTCCGAGAAATTGCGGCTGTGCCAAAATAGAACGGGCAATACCGGTAAGTTCTATCAAGCCCACTAAAGATAAGAGTGAAGTGTCTTTAAATAAGCCGATAAACTGACCTACAATTGCAGGAATCACGGCACGTAAGGCTTGCGGTAGCACAATTAATATAACCAAAAACAGAGAGTTAAATCCTAATGCTTTGGCGGCTTCAATTTGTCCACGTGGAATTGCCTGAAGTCCACCGCGTACATTTTCTGCCATGTAAGCAGCACTGAATAACACCAGTCCAGCAATTCCTCGCAGTAACCGATCTAAACGTACATCTGCTGGTAGAAATAATGGCAACATAACCTGTGCAAGGAATAAAATTCCAATCAGAGGTAATCCCCTGATAATTTCAATGTACAAGATACAAAACCAACGTACTACTGGCAAATTACTGGTGCGTCCTAAAGCGAGTAAAACTCCAATGGGAAAAGAAAGCACAATACTAATTGTTGCCATCAACAATGTCAGTAGTAAACCGTTCCACAAATTTGTAGATACAGATTGCAAGCCAAATCCACCGCCAATTAACCACACTATAACGGGGAAAGACAACAACCATACTAAAGAAAGCCAAGGAGCTATTAATTTGGCGAATTTTCTGCCAACCCAAAAACCTAAAAATAGCAAAGTACCAATTAACAGCAACCAGAGGCGAGATATTAAATCCAATGGCAAAACAACCAACAACACGCCAAAAATTGAAGCTAACAAAGCAATCTTACGCCTTGTTAAATGTTGTCTACCAGAAAATACACCCCAAGTCACCGCGCCTAAAGTCGAAGCGATCGCCAGTATTATCCAAACTCGCCAGTACAAGGCTTGAGGAAATCTGCCAACTAAAAATAAACGTAAATTAACTAAAATTACTGCCCATTGTGCTTGGGTAATTGCCCAAGTTAAAATTCCCCGCACTACCCAAAACAATAATACTAAGCAGACAACAGTTAACAAGCTGTTGTACCAAGTACTAAATAGGTTTTTACGCAGCCACAATAATTGAGGATTAGTCATTAGTCATTAGTCAAGAGTATTTAGTTCTCCTTGTCTTACCCAACTTCCCAGTTATCTCTCCTGAATCTGCACCATGCGGTTTAACAAATTCATCATTATAGAAATAGTTAAACTGAGGGTGAGATAGGTAAGCATAATTAGTAACATGACTTCTACCGCTCTCCCCGTTTGGTTAAAGGTGGTGGAGGCGACAAAATAAATATCAGGGTAACCAATGGCGATCGCTAAACTGGTATTTTTAGTTAAATTGAGATACTGGCTTGTTAGCGGTGGTATGATCACCCGCAATGCTTGGGGAAAAACCACTAGACGCATCACTAATCCTGGTTTTAACCCTAGCGATCGCGCGGCTTCCCATTGTCCCTTTGCTACTGATTGAATTCCGCCTCGGACAATTTCAGCAATAAATGCACCTGTGTAAAAAATCAAACCCAGCAGTAAAGTCGAAAACTCTGGAGATAAGGTAAACCAAGGAAGTTCTATGCCATTTTGACTAAAGGAAATCAACCCCCAGACGGAAATTTTATTTTCTACTTTGAAAAAACCGAGGAAAACGGCAAAGTACCAAAACAGCAATTGTAAAAGTAAAGGTGTATTACGAAAAATTTCTACATAAACTTGTGCGATATTACGTACTAACCAGTTGTCAGACAAACGACCAATTCCTGCGCTTAACCCCACAATTGTTGCGAAGAAAATTCCTACAATCGCTACCCGCAACGAGTTAATTAGCCCTACCCATAAAGCGCGGCTGTAAGCATCAGTTGGTTTGTAAGCAATTGGAGTTTCACCAATGTCAAAAGACGCTTGCTGCTGGAGAAAATCAAAGCCGAACTGAATGCCTAATTGCTGCAAATTACGGTTGAGGTTGCCCCATAAGATTATGATGACAACTGCTACTAAAAATACGCTGATAAATTGTCCAGCAATACGCCAGAAGCGATAATTACGCCACAACAACAATTTTGGATTTTGGATTTTGGACTTTAGATTATTCATTAGTCAGTGGTCAATAGTATCCCCCATCTTTCTTTTACCGGAACGGTGGAGAATAAAGTAATCCGCCCTTTGACCAAAGTTGATTTTGACCGCGAGTTAGATTGAGTTTTGTCTTTGCTCCGAGATTGCGATCGTAAATTTCGCCATAGTTACCGACGTGCTTAACTATCTTAGATGCGAAGTCATTGGTTAAGCCAAGACTCTCACCAAGGTTACCTTCTGTTCCCAAAAATCGTTTAATATCTGGGTCATTACTAGTAGCAAATTGTGCCACATTTTGGGAATTAATCCCTAACTCTTCGGCTTTAACTAGAGAATAAACCACCCATTTGACGATATCAGCCCACCTACTGTCTCCTTTTGCAATTGCTGGCGCTAGCGGTTCTGAAGAAATGGCTTCATCCAAAATTACGTTATCTTCTGGTTTGGGTAAAATACTACGTCGAGAAACCAACGCTGAACGATCAGCTGTAATACCGTCGCAACGTCCCTCAGCATAAGTGGCAAAGGTAATGTTAACGTCTTCAAAAACAACAGGTTTGTAAGTGATCCCCCGTTTCCGCATTTGGTCTGCTAAGTTCTGCTCTGTAGTAGTACCAGTTTGAACACAGATAGCTTTGCCTTTCAGGTCTGCAAGGGACTTGCTCCCGCTATTTTTACGAACCATTATGGCTTGACCGTCGTAAAAGACTACAGGCGCAAATTCCAAACCAACTGAAGTTTCACGGCTAAGTGTCCATGTAGTGTTGCGGCTGAGAATGTCTACTTCTCCAGTTTGCAAAGCTGTAAATCGCTCTTTGGAATTGAGATTGCGAAATTCTACTGCATCTGGGTTGTCAAATAAAGCAGCTGCTATGGCGCGACAAATATCTACGTCGATACCGCTGTATTTACCGTCAGTTCCCACAAAGCTAAACCCTGGTACTTCACCGCTGACACCGCAAATTAACTGACCACGGTTTTTGATCGTATCCCAGCGATTTTGAGTTACTTGTCTTGTTGAAGCACTACCTGGGGCGCTGGCTGTGTTCGCTGTATTTCCTGATTCCCCACTACAAGCACTGATGGCAAAGATTAGGGGTGCGATCGCTAAAATTAACGCTGATTTATCCATAAATATTAATGTTTTTTCAACTACAATATTTTTGTGAAAGCAGATAGATTCTTGTAATATAAAACTTTTTTAGACCCTGTGTTAAAGTTACTTACAGAAAATTGGTAAGTAGGTCAACCTTCAAAAAGGTATATCTCTTCACAAGGCAGGGGGCAGGAGGCATAAGTGAATAAAGTTTTTGAGCTACTTTTCATGTTTTATGTTTATTTATATTCATCTAATTATTTGAGATTTTTACTTATTTTTAAAACTAGCTTCGATAGATGATTGTCATTTCAACTATTATTTATTATGAGGAATAAGTTGGCGTTTTGTTCAGTTTGTTAAATCAAAAGTAGTTATAATTTTTTAAAATTTTAATAAAATGTAAGGATTTTTCATTATTAGCTTTTAAAGTAATTTTCCAAATAATTAATATTTTTTTACTAATTAACTGTGAAAGTACAAAATAGCCAAGCTTAAAACACACAAAAACAAATCTAACTTGTTCTTCTAATAAAATCATCAAGTAAAGCTATAGAGTTTTTCAGGCGAATGAAGTACATGGATAGGGGCACAACAGTGTTGTGCTCTTACGATAATCTTTACCTCATACCATTTCACGAAATGCCTGATACAAATGATTTGTCTCTAATTCTTTCCCCCTGCTGCCTATTTGTATCAACCTTAAAGTGAAACGGTATCACTCTTTTGCAATCAATCTGTTGTATATATCTGGCAACTCAATTCTGAAACTTTGACCAGCAGAATTAATTATTGTTGAGCTTTTATTAAACATAAATTGCCATAATTGCTGGTTATCCTACTTGTCTTTGAGAGCAAATTTTGCTCATTTTTTGCTAAATTCATCAAAACTGGATAAATTCAAAACCAGTATAGGCTGAGGCTAATGAATCAATGCTTTATTGCATACTTTTATATAGAGGAGAAGTAAATACACCAACTTAAGCATCTGCCGCTAGCAGGTTAAACTAAGTCTGGTAAGAACTGCTCCACCGTTCCTTATGAGGCTTTTATGGGAGCTAATCTGAAACAGATTGCCAAATACTTAGACAACCTTGGTTGGGACTATCGTTTTGATGGTGAAGAAGATCGTATTATCACAGGTGTGGAAGCCGATAACATAGAAGACTTCCTGATAGTTGTTCAACTAGATGAAGAGGGAAAGTTTTTCCGAGTATTTGCTCCGCAAGTTCTGGTGGGAGTTCAAGAGCATCCCTACAAAGGAGCTATCCTACAGACGATGCTTGCTATTTCCTGGGAAACCAAAATGCTGCAATGGGAGTATGACCCATGTGATGGAGAGATCCGTGCCATTATCGAGTTTCCCTTGGAAGACTCGATTCTCACAGAAAGACAATTTAACCGTTGTTTAAGCGCTTTAATTCAGATTGTAGATAGCATCGCAATGCCACGTCTACAAGAGGTCATGGAAACAGGTCAAGATCCGGGGAATATAGAACTTGGGGAAAGACTTTTACTTAGTATCCAGGAAGAGGCTCCTGGATTACTAGAAATTCTAGAAAAGGCAATGGAAGCCCGGAAAAAGCGAGGAAGCTTTCCCAACGAGTGAGGCGAATTATCACTGAAATAGCTATACTCCAAAGTGATAACCTCACTATATACTGAATTTTTCTAGGGCTGGATTTTTATGACATCCTATGCAACCTCCTCTGCCAAAGCGGAAATGAGTGAACTCCGGCGGTTGAAAGGCTTACTACCGCCAGAATTGCAGAGCTGGGTCACGGTTGAAGGCACAACTGAGGTCAATCCACCCCTGATCCGGTGCGAAGAAATTGGTAAAGACCAGGTAGAAATTCAAATTGACCTGGTGAAATGGGATTCCCTCGCAATGGATCAGCGTAATCTGCTGTTTTGGCACGAAGTCGCTCGCATTCAAAATGACACGATCCCCAAAGATGGTTGGGAAATGGCAGCACTGGCGATTGGTTTAGGTGGTGCTGTAGGTGAATTGTGGGTACAGGATGGATTGCTACTAGTTTTAGCATTGGCACTGTGTGGCGTGTCAGGCTGGCGACTGTATCAAAAGAATAACGGAGACAAGCAACTCAAAGAATTGGCTGATGCTGACGAGAAAGCGATCGCTCTGGCAACTCGCTTTGGCTATAGTATTCCTAATGCCTACAAGAGTCTTGGTAGTGCCTTGAAAACCCTGATTGATAACACTCCTAGCAAGCGCCAGCGATCCAGATACGAAGCACGTCTGGCTGCCCTCAAACGCAGTGCTAATAAAGCAAAAGCTAAGTCCAGGACTACAGATGAGAGCGGACTATAATTAGTGCTGAGTCTGGAGTTTTGAGTAAGAAGTTAAGAGCCAGTATGTAAATCAAGTTTCTAATTCACAACTCAAAACTCTTAACTTAAAACTCAACACTCAGTCAGCACTTCTCATAGCTGGTTTAGCATTTTATGAGTTTGAGGCACGACACGGACGTGTGCCAAAAATCGCTTCATCAAAGCTTGCCACGTTAAAACTTGTTCGGGAGAAGGGGCAAGCACTGGTATTGCGCTGAGTTTTTCAGACGCTGGCAAGGGTGTTACTGGCTGTAAAAATACTGGGATATTAGGACTAACTGCTGCCACCAACAAAGCTGAACGTTCTAACTCAGATGGGTCTGTATTTTGGGAAACAATTATTTTGATAAAAACGCTTAAGTGTGATTCGTAGCATAGTGTCAGACATTTCGCATGTTCTTGCCAATAACTTTCGCCGCTAACACTAGGCAGCTTGAGATCCATTCCCACGGAGTCTAAGTAAGGCAGAAGTATAGCCAGTTGTTCTGGGCGATGGCCTCCAGTCTCTAGATAAATAGGTAAATTAGTTAGCGATCGCACTTGCGGTAGGAAAAGTGCTAAAAATCGAGCATGAAGAAGTGGCTCGCCCCCAGTTAGGCTAATGCTATCGTGTAGAGAAGGTAGATTTTGCCGTTCAACCCATTCTAATAAAATGGGCAGAGGGATAGGATTTGAATGAATTTCAAAGTCTCGTAACCCTGGGGTTTTCTCTATCCTACAGGTAGGGGATGCACTCCAAGTATGGGCACTATCGCAAAAGTGGCAACGTAAGTCACAAAAAGCAAAGCGAATAAAAATCTGACGTGTCCCGACATTCAGTCCTTCCCCTTGAATAGCAGAAAAGACCTCAACCAGGCGTGCAGTAGGTTTAACCGTAGTTTTAGCAGTCATGGGATGATAGCAACGCGATCGCGCCGCGTCGTCACAAAAACAAGTATGTTTATTTTGGCTTCTTGTTCTATTGTGAATCGTCGCTGGCAATCTCCAATCTCACCCAAAGTAACTTGCGATTAGTCCTGATTCCTACTAATTCAAAATGAGGTTAGATAACTTATTAGGACAAAATTAACGTTTGGCAGCTTACATTTACACGGCAACTAAAGTGCAAAGCTTCATGACTAGCCCATCCAAAGAGGTCGATTTTCCAGTTATTTCCCTAAATGAAATAGCAATAGTGCAGGTACCTGCTCGGTTGAGTGTACTTGAGGCAGTAGGCTTTAAGCGAACTTGCCAAGAGTTAATCCAATCTCATGCACATCTCAAGCAAATTTTTATTGACTTTCACCAAACAACTTTTATGGATAGTAGTGGTTTAGGTGCCCTAGTCAGTAATTTTAAAACTGCTAAGGAAAAACGAATTACAATTATACTACGTAATGTTACCCCTCCAGTAATGGCAGTCCTTAATCTTACAGGATTAGATCAAGTACTGCCAATCGAATCTTTGAGTATTTTGTCGCCAAAAGAACCAACTTATTCACTAGATACTCAGAGATTTTCTTCTCGTAAAGTTGAGCCGCTACCCAGTACTCATCCTTCTGTAGCATCGTGGATGAAGCGGTTAATCGATATTTTTGGCGCACTCATAGGTTTGGTCATTACAGGAGTTTTGTTGATTCCGATTGCAGTTGCGATTCAAATCGATGATCCTGGCCCTATTTTCTTTAGTCAAACCCGCTGCGGTTGGATGGGTAGGCGTTTTCAGATTTGGAAATTCCGCTCAATGTGTGTGGATGCAGAAGCAAAAAAATCTCAAGTCCAAAACCAAGTGCAAGGCGCTTTCTTCAAGAATGAGAGCGATCCCAGAGTAACACGCATAGGGCGCTTTTTACGGCGAACCAGTCTGGATGAATTGCCGCAATTTTGGAATGTTCTCAAAGGAGATATGAGTTTAGTTGGTACTAGACCACCCACGCCTGATGAAGTGGAACGCTATGAAGTACCAGAATGGCAACGTTTGGATGTTAAACCTGGTATGACTGGAGAATGGCAAGTTAATGGAAGGTCTACAGTACGTAGTTTTGAAGATGTCATTCGCCTGGATTTACAGTATCAAAAAAACTGGAGTTTACTGTACGATTTCAAGCTAATCTTCAAAACTCTAGTCATTTTATTTAATAAAAACAGTGGTGCAGTTTAGCCAATTATCCTCATTTGTAATTTTTCAGTAAGTCAGAAAATACAAAAATAATTCTTGGGTGCACCCAAGAATTATTTTTGTATTTTAACAAATGTAAAAACTAGCTATTGCTGTCAGTTAAAAGTAATTTTCGAGCTACATCTAATCCTTGAGGAGGCAATTTTGTAATTTCCATTAAGTTAAGAAGGAAAAACTAAGATTTAATATAAGATTTTTAACATTTTTGATTATCCGAATTTATCCTCTTCCTCTGCGTTCTCTGTGCCTCTGCGGTTCATAAAAAAAGCGAACTTTCGAGTTCGCCTTGATTAATTATAGTGTTATGCTGTTGATCGATTAAAACCCAAATCCTAAATCTTCGCTTCTTCTCTCACCAACTTATCCCAACCTAAATCTTTTAAATTATTATTCCGACGTAGCGGACGAGTCACCAGTTCTAAAATGTCACGAGCGTTACCAAAGCCGTGAATTTGAGCAAAGGTGAACTCCACAGACCACTTAGTATTAATACCCCGTGCTTCCAGTGGGTTGGCATGAGCCATACCAGTAATCACTAAGTCAGGCTTCAACTCATAAATCCGCTGAAGTTGGTTGTAATTATCCGGCTTCTCTACAATCCTTGGCAGAGGTACGCCCATTTCCTGGCAAGTTTTCTCCAGCAGTGCCAACTCAGCCGCCTGATAGCGCTTATCCATGTAAGGAATGCCGATTTCGTGAACTATCATGCCACAGCGCACTAAAAACCTTGCTTGGGAGATTTCCAGCAAGTTGTCACCCATGAAGAATACAGATTTGCCGCGAATAAGTTTTACGTAGTCTTCCAAGCCTGCCCAGATCTGGGCCTCGCGCTCATCCAAACCCTTGGGAGTAATGCCGAACACGGAGCAAATTTTTTCAATCCAAGCACGAGTACCATCGGGGCCAATCGGGAAGGGTGCGCCGATGAGTTTGCACTTGCGGCGACGCATTAAGGTAGTAGCAGTGCGGCTGAGGAAGGGATTGACACCAGCAACATAATAGCCTTCTTCCAGTACTGGCAGTTCAGTGAAGCGTTTCGCAGGGAGCCAGCCGGAAACTTTGATGCCTTGCTTCTTCAGTTCCAAGGTTAACTGAGTAACCACGGGGTCAGGAAGGGAGCCGAAGAGAACCAAGGGCGGGTGGTCTACATACTCAGATTCTTCTTGGACTACTTCTTCTTTCTTCTTACCGAAGTTGAGCAGTTTGGAAATAGCGTTGCGCTCATTCTTCTCTGTTTCTGCTACAGGAGCCTTATCAGGGCAACGATTAGCCATTGCAGCTAATACGGTGTCTTCCCCTTGGGTAAAGGCGTAATCTAGCCCGTTAGCACGCGCTACAACGATAGGAATACCAATTTCGGATTCTAGCTTAGGGGCCAAGCCTTCCAAGTCTGTTTTGATAATTTCAGTGGTACAAGTGCCAATCCACACAATAACACTGGGGTTGCGATCGCGTTTAATCTGCAAGCACAACCGCTTTAACTCTTCATAGTCATTCAACTGTGCCGAAATATCTCCCTCTTCCAACTCTGCCATTGCATAACGGGGTTCAGCAAAAATCATCACCCCCATCGCATTTTGTAGGAAGTACCCACAAGTCTTGGTTCCAATCACCAAAAAGAAGCTATCTTCGATTTTTTGGTACAACCACGCCACGCAGCTGATTGGGCAAAAGGTGTGGTAATTACCAGTTTCACACTCAAAGTTTAAAGCTTCTGGTTGTTGAGCGACAGTCATTTTGGTTATTCTCCCCTTGATATTTAAAGCGAACAAGGCAGGTGAATATAGGGTAGGCATATGGGGAAAGATTGATTCTTCCCCCAGGCTTTCGTGATATATAGCACATAGCACCAGCCAGCAATCCCTAGATTCAACAGGAACGCTAATAATTAAGCGTTGGGGAAGAGACGGGCAATCTCCGATTCATCAAAAACGCCAGATGGCAGTTCTTCCCCTAAAAAGTCATTATTTCCTTCACCCTTTTGCAGTGCTGTTTCATCACCCCAGACATCTGATAACACGTCACTAAAAGCGTTCTCGTCTGGTGTATTCAGCTCATCAAGTACTTCTTCATCGAGATTTCTTTCTGATGTAATTGTTGTATCAAAAGTAATCTCACCAAACTCATCTGCATCTACGCTGGATGCCTGATGTGAATTATCGTTTGAGTTATGACCGTTCAGCCCATTGTGGTTTTCTTTCACCTCAGTTCCTGGCTGGGCTGGATGAGCAGAATCTACAATTGTGAACTCTTGAGCAATTGCTACTTCAGCAAAACCATTTAGATGAGAATTTTTTAATGGCTCACCTGCGGAGTTTTCCTCAATGCCATCTGCTGAATCACTCTGGAAATTCTCTAATTCCATTTTGGGAAGTAAGCGGTTACCAAGAGCAATGTCTGGGTCGAAATGCAAATCTAGTACTTCAATTAGGGTATCGGCGTCAGGATTGAGTTTTGAAAAGGGCAACATTAACTGCGCTAACTTTGGTTCCAGCGCATTCACGACTCCCAGGATGAGGTAAGAAGATGGTCGCTTCCCTCCATCGGGGGTGTAGACTGATTCCACTTCCATATGTAGAGTAATCCAGTCACGATTCGTCTGGAAGAACTGCAACCACTTTTGCCTTATCGAATCTGTAAAGCTATGAAAGAAAGCCATATTATTTTCCCCCATCCTGAGAATTAGATGATTTATACAATCATCAAGTCTAATTCCTCTTCCGGATTCCGCACCTGGGGTTTACTCGGATTTAGATAAAAATCCGACAACAAAGAGAACAATTCACGATCTGGGGCATCGTTCGGTACTACACCTTCTGGGCGTGCCAGAATTTGGTCAGCGATATTGAGGTAGTAATCGCAAACGTAGTTCAAAGATGGGTCGGATTCTGCCATTTCAAACAAAGTTTTACCCTTGACGCGGGAAACACGGATGTCTTCAATTAAAGGCAGAACTTCCAAAACTGGCATTGGTACTGCTTCTATATATTTCTCAATTAAATCGCGCTTGGAGGTACGATTACCAATTAAACCAGCTAAACGTAGTGGATGAGTGCGTGATTTCTCCCTGACTGAGGCAGCAATGCGATTGGCAGCAAACAAAGCATCGAAGCCGTTGTCGGTCACAATCAAGCAATAATCTGCGTAGTTGAGTGGTGCTGCAAAACCACCACAAACAACGTCACCTAGTACGTCAAACAGAATTACATCGTACTCATCAAAGGCGTTGAGTTCTTTCAGTAATTTTACAGTTTCGCCTACTACATAACCACCGCATCCAGCACCCGCTGGTGGGCCACCTGCCTCGACGCAATCGACACCACCGTAGCCTTTGTAAATCACATCTTCCGGCCAGACATCTTCGTAGTGGTAGTCCTTTTCTTGGAGGGTGTCAATAATCGTTGGAATCAAAAACCCTGTGAGAGTAAAGGTACTGTCATGTTTGGGGTCGCAGCCAATTTGCAGCACCTTCTTGCCGCGTTTGGCTAGGGCGACTGAGATGTTACAGCTAGTTGTGGATTTCCCGATTCCACCTTTTCCATAAACTGCTAGTTTCACTGTTGTTTGCCTCTTATAGTTTCTTGTCAAACTCTTGGCTGAAACATTTGCCTTCACCTAGCCTGAAATGGCGATGCGTGAGGTCTCTTGAGTGTCATTATTGTCCAAATTACACGGGAAATAAAGTAGCTTTGAATATGCTAGAAGCATATAACAATATATTTAGCGATTGTCGCTTTGTTATTATATGTTAATCTTATCAAAAAACATAAATATGCTTTAAAATCTTTTTTTTATAAATTTTATTAGCGTTTTAAATAAAAATAGTTACAAAAAACAAAAGCTTGCAATCCAGTTTTTTCAATACTTTCCATAGAATTAGATTGTCCTCATATCAGCTTATTAGAGGTCATAGATACTAAGGCTGAAACGTAGATATAGGTATTCGCAGCCAGATAGTAGAAATACCAAATAAATTATCAATAACTGATAAACTGGCAGTTTTTGGGCAACTGCCAAGAATCTCGAATTATGGTTTTTGAGCAAGGAATTTTTATTATGTAAAAAATGATTAATTTTTTACATATTGTCTATCGTTGTAGCACCTAGTAAATTAGGAGACGTCTCCTTCGAGTTGCTCTATTTCCTTTAATGGTTGCCAGCCAGCTTGCCACTGCGAGTTGTCTTGTAATAATTTGGCATTAATCCAGAAGCGGACTTTTGGATCACAGGCTGCAACCATTTCGGCATAAACCCACTTACCCTGATTTTTACGGTTGACGACTTGGAAGTGTCGCCAACCATCTACTTTTTGCTGCGCTGTCCATCTAGAACCAACAAGGTAAGGAAATTTCTGCTTTTTAGTCATTTGTTAAGTAGTTGGACAAAAATAAATTCATCAGTGGAGACAGGGAACAGAACAACAAGTGTAATTAATTCTGTCTAAGTACTGCTTTGCATAAGTTCGTAGCTTTTTTAAACGCAAGGGGACGCAAAATAAGCGCAGAGTATTTTCACGCGTCAATTCGCTACGGATTTATACTAGCGTTGTGTGGGAGCAGGAGGATGGGAGCAGAGGCGCAGGGGAGAATGATTTATAGCTTTAATTTAAAAAATTCGTTACAATGTATAATTATTTACTTTTTAATACAGTAATAATTACTAGAACATGACAGTTTTTCATAAAGATGGGTTAGAGACGCGAAATTCCGCGTCTCTTGAACCCTAAGCGATCGCCGCCACCTTTTCCAATAAACCCTGAAATAGCCTCAAACCATCGCTACCGCCTAATATGGGGTCAGAAGCTCTTTCCGGGTGGGGCATCATGCCCAAAACATTGCCTTGGCGGTTGCAAATGCCAGCAATGTTGTTTAATGAGCCGTTGGGGTTCTCCCCTTGATAACGGAACACTACTTGCCCGTTATTTTCAATTTCTGCCAGAGTATCTGCATCAGCATAAAATCGGCCTTCTCCATGGGCAACAGGTACAGTGATAATTTCATCGGTTGCATAAACTTGCGTCCAAGGAAGATCGGTACGCTCGACTTTTAGAGGCAGGCGATCGCATATAAAATGCAAATCCTGATTTCTTGCTAATGCCCCTGGTAATAGTCCTGCTTCAGTTAATACTTGAAAACCATTACAAATACCGAGAACAAACTTACCTTTTTGGACGTGTTCGACAACCTGCTGCATTACTGGCGAAAACCGCGCGATCGCACCGCAACGTAAGTAATCCCCATAGCTAAAACCACCAGGAATGACAATCACATCCAAATCAGCAATATCCGTCTCTTGATGCCAAACCATGCGAGTTGGTTGCTTTAGTAAGTCTCTAGTTACATAAGCAACATCGCGATCGCAATTAGAACCTGGAAAAACAACAACACCGAATTTAGTCATTAGTCATTTAGTAACTAGTTACTTAGTCATCAGCCAATGGCTACTGAATATTAGGTATCGGAAACTGGGTATCTAGAAAAATTCCTTTCTTATTCCTTGTCCCCAGTCCCTAAAAAACTCCCGTTTGTGTTTCGACCTCAATCAAATCAAAGCGATAATTTTCAATTACTGGATTTGCTAGCATTTGGTCACAGATGCTATCTAGATTTTGGCGTGCTGTCTTTTCGTCAGACGAGGTGATGGTTAATTCAATGTATTTACCAATTCGCACCTGTTCTACGTTGTCGTATCCCATCTGCTTGAGACCAGATTGTACAGCCACACCAGCAGGGTCTAAGACCGAAGGGCGAAGCGTTACAAAAATTTTAGCTAAATACTTGCTTTGCACAGGTTTTTTGCTGAATGCTGCGATCGCTATACTATAACTTTCTGTCGCAACTGAGCGAAAATAAGATTACGAACCGATTACACTTAATTTATCAGTTAGCCAATATGACAGCTTCAATTACAGCGGCAAATTTAAAAAATAGTTTATGAGAGCCATACGCACCCGCAGTCAAGAGCGGATTTTGAACCTGTTAAAAACCATCAAACAAGGGATTTCTGCTCAGGATATTTACGTAGAATTACGTAGCCGTAATCAAAGTATGGGTTTAGCAACAGTTTACCGCTCCTTGGAAGCCTTAAAACTTGAAGGCTTGGTGCAAATACGGACGTTAGCAAATGGCGAAGCCCTTTATAGTTTAGCGCAACAAGACAAACACCACCTAACTTGCTTGCAATGTGGCATTTCAATTCCAATTAATCAATGCCCAGTCCATGACTTAGAAGACCAGTTGCAAGACAATCATAAATTTAAAATTTTTTACCACACTCTAGAGTTTTTTGGTTTGTGTGGTCAATGCCAAATCAATCAAGCTAACGAGATTAGCCAATAGCAGGTTGCTGCGCTCCAATTAAAAATGAAAAATTCAAAATTAGAAAATTGATTCTAATTTTGAATTTGCTTTGTATCTCTTGCGTGTCTCACTCTCAACTAAGAGCGGTTATTATTGAACCCTGGTAACTCGCTTTTGAGAAGTCCGTTAGAGTCAGTCTGAGTATCTGAGACAATAGAGCGTATGCCTTCTAAAGTAGCAGGGATAGTGCGCGGGTCCATAAACATAACCTTACTGCTATCGCTTTTACCAATTGTTGTGCCCATATCTAAATAACCTAAAGCCAGAAGAACTTCCAGTGCTTGTTGTCCGTCGGGGTTATTTTTGATTTTTTGAGCAATAATTTCTGCTGACTCAGCAATAGCCTGTGCTTTGAGAACTTGTTGTTGACGTTCTGCTTGTGCTCTAAGAACAATAGCTTTTTGTTCAGCTTCAGCCTGCATAATTACAGATTTTTGACGGGCTTCTGCGTCCAGAAGTTGAGCGTCAGCCTTACCTCTAGCGCTATTAACAGCAGATTCGCGATCGCCTTCTGAAGTAAGAATTGATGCGCGTTTGCGCCGTTCTGCTGACATCTGTAATTCCATCGATTCCTGCACTGCCTTAGAGGGGATAATATCTCGCAATTCTACGCGTGTGACTTTTACACCCCAAGGATCGGTAGCAATATCCAAATCTCGCAATAGAAGTTCATTGATTTGAGAACGGGCAGTAAATGTATCATCCAACTCCAATTGCCCCATTTCCGAGCGAATTTGAGTTAGCACTAAATTCACCATTGCTGACTGGAGATTTTCTACTTTGTAATAAGCTTTCTCCAGATCCATGATCCGCCAGTAAACCACTGCATCAGCGGTAATAGACACATTGTCACGAGTGATACATTGTTGTGGCGGAATATCTAAAACTTTTTCTCTGATAGTTTGTTTGTAAACAATTTTATCGAGAAAAGGGGTAACAAAGTTCAGCCCCGGTTCTAGTTTTTTGTTATAGCTACCCAATCGTTCAACCAAGGCCTCATCACCTTGATTAATAACTTTAACTGATCCAGCTAAGGCAGAACCTCCAAGGGCCAAAAAGACTAGCAAAAAGAACTGTTCCATAGTGATTGTCTCGTTTTGTGGAGTATTAAATATGAGCGGTGAGAGATGGACAAAGGAAAAATTATTGTTAAATATTGACTATTGATTAAGAATGCAAAATGTTTTCTGGCATCACAATCAACGTAGTGCCTTGCCTACGGACGACATAAACTCTTTGATGGGGTGCAACGCTGAGTTTGTCATCGTCACATCTGGCCTGCCAAGAATTTCCTTCGTATAGCACCCGCCCTGCTTTCCCAGCCGGAATCTCTGTTAAGGTTTCAGCTATAATTTCGTCCTGAATGATTGACTTGCGTCGTCGCGGTTGTACCAACCTGCGGGAAAGTACGACTAGCAATGTAGAAAGCAACAGCCAAACTACAACTTGTAGCCATAAACTTCCCAAAACTACTTGAGATAGCAGCGCCACGACAAAGGCGCTAATGCCCATCATGAAAGCAACAAAAGCCGATGGTAGGAACAGTTCTGTTAAACATAGAACCGATCCTGCCAGTAGCCAGATTAAGGTATAACTTGGCATAGCGCCATCCTAGACACTACATTCACGTAAATGTATTTCTTTTACTAGATACACCCAGAACTTGGCTATTTACGGAAAGCAAAATATGGTGTTTTTAACATCAATTTTGATTAATTTCAGTAACAAGGTGTAGCCAGATGTACACGAAACCAGTCTATTCTAGCCTTCAAGTATTTGACAGCTATATTTAAACGAAATTCACAAGTTGATTTATCTCTTAAATTTATAACTTTATGATTTCTACTCAACGGATAATTTATTGCATAAATCCAGACTGTTCTAGCCCTATTAATTCTTTGGGAAGCCAAATTTGTATAAATTGCCAAACTCCTTTAGTTCACCGCTATCTCTGGGCTGTCGGCTCATTGGCAACTAAAATTCCACCAGAAACAATGGTGACAAATAGGTATGAGGTAATTACATACCAGATTTGGCTGGATACTCAACCAGGGCTATTGCCAGATATACCCGAAGAACTGCCACCACAAGTTATTCCTTACCTAAAGTTATATCAACAGCGATTACATCTTCCCCAAGTGTACGGATTAGCTCGCTCCTTGGAAGAAGACGCAGATGATATTTTCTTACTGGAAAATGTGCCGATAGATGAAAATGGAAATTTATATCCGGCGATCGCTGATGTATGGGAACAAGCAACGGCGGTAAGACAACTCTACTGGCTATGGCAGATTCTTCAACTTTGGAAACCTTTATCAGAATTGGAAGTTGCCAGTAGTTTACTGTTGCCAGACAACTTACGAGTCCAAGGTTGGTGTGTACGTCTATTGGAACTTCAGCAGACAAACGAAAACTTACCTAGTTTGCAAGATTTAGGGCAATCTTGGCAGCCTTGGGTAGCGTCTGCAAAAGCACCGATAGCCCAAGAGTTACAGAATATAATCGAGCAGATGTGTAGAGATGATGTAGAGCTAGAAGCAATCACCAAGCAACTCAACGCCTTACTACTATCAACTGCGGCAGAATTACCATTAACCCTAGAAGTGGCAGGGGCAACGGATATTGGCCCAGAACTGATACGAAATGAAGATAGTTGCTACCCTAACGGCTCTAGTTATCTAGACGACTTATTACTACCACGCTTGTCGATTGTTTGTGATGGCATTGGTGGGCATCAAGGCGGAGAGGTTGCCAGCCAATTGGCAGTGCAGTCCATGAAGTTGCAAATTCCTGCCTTATTAGCAGAGGTAGCACAACAAACTGAACTGATTTCACCAGACTTATTAACAGAACAACTAGAGGCAAGCTTACGGGTAGTAAATAACGTGATTTGTACCCGTAATGACGAACAAAAACGCCAAGGTAGAGAACGCATGGCTACAACTCTTGTGATGGCAGTGCAAGTGCCACAACGAGTGCAGACAATCTCTGGTAAGGTTTCAGACAATGCTCATGAACTTTACTTAGCTAGCGTTGGCGATAGCCGTGCTTATTGGATTACTCGTAACTATTGCCAGCTACTGACAGTAGATGATGATGTAGTAGCACGGGAACTACGCTTTGCCCGGAATTTATATCGTCAAGCCCTCCTCAGACCAGATGCGGCTGCATTAACCCAAGCATTAGGAACAAGAGATGCCGAATCTCTGAGAATTTTGATGAAGCGATTTATTTTGGAAGAAGATGGCATATTGCTGCTGTGTTCCGATGGTTTAAGTGACAATAACTGGGTGGAACAATCCTGGCAGAATTACGCAGTGCCAGTGTTAACAGGTAAACTTGCCCTTGAAGATGCTGTCCAAGACTGGATTAAATTAGCCAACCAAAAAAATGGCCATGACAATACATCAGTTGTTTTAACTCTTTGCCGTATCTCTAGAGAGTACTTAGTGCCAGTAGTTCGTAAACAGCAACAGCCGCAAGTAGAGGTTGTAGAAGTAGAAGTAGAAAAAGAAGAATTCTCTTTGGCAGAAAGTTCGCAAGTACTGCTAGATTTGGATATTACAGCAGAAGAAATCTCAACTCCAGTCCAAAAACCAAGCCGAGGTAAGCTTGTAGTGCTACTTGGAGGATTATTAGCAGTATTTGTGGGGGGTACGAGCTTGGGATTATTTGCTTGGTCGCAACTTCATCCCCAAACATTTCAGGAAGTTTGTCGTCAACTTCCTGCCAACGTACAGCAGTTATGTCCCCAGAAAAAGTAAGTAGCGTGACTACTATATTTTTCTCCTGCTAATGCCTAATGCCCAATCACAATTGGTTTCGCTGCTTAATAGCATTTCTATTCGGCACAGCATCTAGGGATAGAATAACTATCTTGTTGTAGAATTAGACTTGGCGTTAAAGCGCCCAGTAAGAGCTAAAGCGGGTTATCCTTTTGCCCGTGAAGCTAGCTGCCCATCCTCTACATCAGCGCCTCTGAGACACCCGTGGGAGTGGACAAGTGCAAAGAGGAAGCAGTGGTGGCGTGGATTTTCCTGCTCACTATCTGCCGCTCGGCGGAAGTCGCAGCTGGAGTTCATCGCTTTCTTACCGTCAGTAAGAAAAAATAAATTTTTCCCACATAACCTGTCGATGCATTCTGTCTACTCTGAGGTACGGAGTTGATTTAAAACTAAAAAGCCTGGCTCGTTCAAATGGCGGGTTTTTCATCAAGGCAAAATTTGAAAGTAAAGATGCAATTAATTGCTTCTTTCTAAAGTAAAAGAAAAATCTTTTAGCTTTAATCTTTAAATTTTGGCTTGTTTGAGGCTGGTTAAGACGCATTAAGACAGAAAGAAAATCTCCAGGGTTTTCTGGTTAACCACTGTTTGTGACAAACTGATTGTCAGAGTTTGTTGAACTGTGGGAAGTTGAAAAGTTAATTGCAATTAAAAGGATTAGACCTCTTGCTAAAGCACCAGGCGGCTGTGATGTCGCCGATTGATCAACTTCAAAGCCTGCACGGGCAGGCTTTGTTCGTATAGCAGGTACGAAGATATTCAACAGCCAGTCTGTACAGATGATCTCTGAAGTGCGACTGTTGCAAGCAGTCTATTTTTCAAAAAAGCAAGTTCAGTGAGGAATGGCTGTGGAGATACTTGTGGAAAAGGAAAAGCTAGGTGTAAATGCTGTTATGAAAGTTGGCGATCGCGTTCGTATTAAAGATTCGGTTGTAGTTTACCATCATCCTGAACATCGTGGTCAGGCTTTTGACCTTCAAGGCTCAGAAGGCGAAGTCGTGGCTATTGTTAACCAGTGGCAAGGTAGACCTGTGAGCGCTAATCTGCCAATTTTAGTCCAGTTTAGTAAAAAATTTAAAGCTCACTTACGTGAAAATGAGTTAGAAATCATCTAGATATTTCAGGAGCGGCGAAACCACTGCAAAATATTAAATTCGCCGCGCATTCTTTCTAGTTCTTGACGATGGCTTTTTGCTGTTTTGTGATACCACTCACAATGGCGTTGGAATTCTGACCGCTCCCGAACTTCATGGTAAAACTGGTGAGTTGTTTGGTAAGTGGCAAAAGCTTCCTCAACTTCGGTTGGAGTTGCGGGAATAATATAAGGTAAATTTTTAGACATAAATCAGGGATTGCTGATTCCTGAGGAATTTAAAAATAAAAATTTGTGACTATTGAAATTATAGCTATTGACAATCCAACACCTAATACAATTTCACTTTCAAGTTGCAACAGATTAGGTAATGATGAGAAAAATATTAGTATTTATGGGAAAGTGCGATGTTCCTCATTTCCATTACCCAGAATTTGCTATAGCCAACCACGCAAGCTATAGACAAAAAAGCCAATGTACTCTTTTAAAGCGCTAGTAAACTGGTGTAGGTTGTCGGTATCAGGTAACAAATTTAATATAGCGGCTTTAGGAGTGCTGCCCAGTTCTTGCAGTTCGCCTTGGCTGACGAGAAAATCAGTAGGTGCAGGGATAGCCTCAATTCCTTGACGCTGAAAAATTTTGAGCGATCGCGGCATATGCATTGCCGAAGTTACTAATAATACCTGACGAATGTTCTGAGACTGGAGAATTTTACGAACATTCACGGCATTTTCATAAGTATTGAGAGAATTAGGCTCTTCAACAATTGCCTCTGGTGGTATCCCAATAGACGTGAGAACCGCTGCCATATCCGCCGACTCTGGCGAACCACCGCCACGCCAATCGATGCGACCGCCACTGAGAATAATTATCGGAGCTTTTTGTTGACGATATAGTTGAGCAGCATAAATCACGCGATCGCCCTGTTCGCTTAAATCGACAGTAGGTCGCGGCCAAAAATTTGATTTAGTTGCACCACCCAAAACCACAATGGCTTCTGCATTAGGAATTTGGGCAGATGGGATATTTTGCCATTCTAGCGATCGCACCAGCAAATGAGAGATCCAACTATTGCTGCAAAATAGCAATAAAATTAGTGCTGACACAATTGCGATCGCTGCCGTGCGTGGGCGTTTCCGTAAAGTTACTAATGCCACTACTAAACTTACACAGGCAAGCCCTAACGGATAGAAAAATAACGGCAACAACTTGGATAGATACAAAAACATACTAAGGGCTGGGTATTGGCGAAGATTCTTCCCTAATGCTACCGTTCCCAAAACCTAAAATTGATACCTCTAGAAGTGCGGCGGAATCGGCGGGTAGGTTTCCTTCTTTGCTGTCTGGTGATTCTGCTGCTAGATTGTTCACTTTCGCCATCTTCTGCGGTTTCAAGTGGTAGCTGAGTTCTAGTTTCTTCTTTGCTACCCCACCAAGCGAAAATCAAGCCCGCAGCTAAAGCACCTACTGCCCCAAGTAAGATACTTGAGGGTGCTGGATACCCTAACCAACTAAAACCAACCAAGAAAAATAACCAATATTTAAGTGCTGCATCAATGCCATCCGAAGAGGCTACAGACTGGGCTTGGGGACTATTATTACTGGCTGCGGTGATCCAGCCTAAAGAAAAACCACCGATGATGCCTAAGAATATACTCAGAGCCAGCGAAGACCCTGACATGGACAATACGAGGGTTAGAATTAACCCAAATATCAGTTGAGATAGGAACTGTGGCGAAAGATTGAAGAGGTCGTTGTTTTTCTGTGCCATGAGGTAAACAAGGCTATTGGCGAATTACTGCTTTTAATTGTGCCTGGAGTGGCACAGTTGTATCCAAAATCTTAACGTAAGGTTTTTCTGTGTCAGTGAATGGTTCAATTTGTTTGAGTTGTGACTCCAATAATTCGGCAGTAGCATCAGCGATATCCCCAGTACGCTTGAGTAAACGCTCTTGCAATACTTCTACAGGTGCTGTGCATTGGATAATCTCAAGGGGAATTTGATATTTTTCAGCTTGGGCGATCGCCTCTTGTCGCAGCTCTTGTTTATCATACTTGGCATCTAAAATTACTGTCCATCCTTGATTAGCCAGTATAATCCCCAATGCTAACAGCCGTGTATAAGTTTTTTGATTCATCTCTGATGTATAAATTTCATTCCCACCACGCTCCAATAGGGGAATTCCTGACAAATGTTTTCTGACTGCATCTGAGCGAATGTGAATTCCTCCCAGCTGAGAGGCTAAATATCGCGCTGTTGTACTTTTACCAGAACCAGACAACCCTGACATCAAAATCAGTTGCCCTTGCTTGGGCTGAGTATACTCCCAAGCCTGCTTGTAATAATCAGAAGCTGTTTTTGCCGCTTCTTCTTTTACCGTTACGGGTACACCAGGATCATCTAACAAAAACGAAGTCACCTTTGCCCGCACGTAAGCCTGACGGCTTAAATACAAAGGCAGCACCTGTAAACCTTCCCAGTCTCCAGTTTGCTCCGCATAAGCATTCAAAAACACATTAGCTAAGTCTTTTCGCTGTCGCGCTTCAATATCCATCACCGTGAATGCCACATCGTACATGACATCAACAAAGCGAAACGGCTCATTAAACTCAATGCAGTCGAATAGCATGATTTTGTCATGCCACAGAGCAATATTTCTCAGGTGTAAATCCCCGTGACATTCACGAATGTATTGATTGTGAATTCTGCTAGCAAATAATTCTGGATGTTCCGCAAAAAAGTTATCTGTGTATTGCTTTGTTTCCTCAAACTGTACTTGTGTCTGGGGGCCGCCAATATACTTCTGGGTTTGCTCGTAATTCTCATCAAATGCTGCTCGTACTTTTGGGATTTCGCCAAAACTACGAATGTAATCATTTGTCTCGGCTTGAGCATGGTATTGAGCCACCACCCCTCCCAAATCTTTTAAGTGGGTTTCATTCAATTTCTCTTGTTCAAACAGTGTGCTAAACAGCGCCTCTTGGGGAAACTGGCGCATTTTCAGCAAATATTCTACAGTCTCTCCTGTTCCCTGGAGATGATATTGCTCCTCCATAAAAGTTACAGGTAGCACTTCCAAATAAAGTTCGCCTGCTCCCCGTTGATTCAACCGTAATTCTTCCTGACAAAAATGCTGCCGCTTTTCTAAGGTTGAGTAATCTAAAAAGCCAAAATTTACGGGTTTTTTCAGCTTATAGGCGTAATTGCCAGTTAGCAGTACATAAGAAACGTGGGTTTGCATCAGTTGAATCGGTTCTGTTACCGCATGGGGATAAAATCCAGGCTGCAACATTTGCTGCACTAAAGCCGGAATAGACACTTGTGCCATCTCTTTCCTCTGCGCTCTTTGCGCCTCTGCGGTTAAAATGCAAAAACCAGGAGTTCCCCCCTGGCATCATCAAAAATTATTACACAGTTTATGTAGCTTAAGAGGCTGTCTCACTCTCTGTATCAGCGCTTATTGAGGGCGGCAAAACGCTGACAACTAGTCGTTCTGGTTCAGCTAGAGCTGTCACACCTTCAGGGAAAGGTATATCACTGATATGTAGGCTGTCACCAATATTCAGGTTAGAGACATCAACTTCAATTACATCTGGGATGTTCTCAGGCGCACAACTCACTTGCACTTCGTTGATTACAGTGTCTAACAAACCACCTTCTTGTTTAACACCAATAGCTTCTCCTACAAAACGCAGGCGTACTTCTACATTGGTGTCGCCATGGCCTGCAACCGCAAAAAAGCTGAGGTGGTAAGGCGTACCTTTTGCTGGATGAATCTGAAGTTCCCGCAGCAGCGCTTTGCCCCGCCAAGGTATATCAGTAACGTTTAAATCAATCAAGGTGTTGTTAACGGAAGCCTTTTTGAGCAAACGTTCTACAGTTTTGGCACTAATGGTCAAAGAAATTGATTCTGTACCCTTGTGACCGTATAAATTTGCAGGTATTTCCCCAGAACGGCGCAAAGCTCTAGGCTTGCTACCTTCTGGTCGCTTTTGACATTCGACTGTAAGAGCCATACAAGTTGTTAGTTGTCAGTTATCAATTATCAGTTGTCAGTTGTTAGTTGCTTAATCACTAATTAGTAGCTTTAAGCACTAAGCAAAGAAACGGGAGTGCCGTCAGCGTGTAACAAAGCACGCTTGGGGCCGTGGATGGGGTCTTCTACAATTATGGTTTGATCGCGGCTAGCTCCTAAGGAGACGATCGCGATCGGGACTTCCATCAATTCTGCTAAGAATTTCAGATAGTCTAGGGCTTGCTGTGGCAAGTCTTCCAAGGTGCGGCAGTTACTTGTTGATACTTGCCATCCTGGTAATGTTTTGTAGATGGGGCGACACCGGGCAAATTGACGAGCGCTGGTGGGGAAGTGTTCGCAGCGTTCGCCATCTATTTCATAGGCGATACAAACTTTGATTTCCTCTAGTTCATCGAGGACATCTAGTTTGGTGATTGCTAAACAGTCCATGCCGTTAATCCGAACTGCATAGCGACCGATAACGGCATCAAACCAGCCACAGCGACGCTTCCTGCCAGTAGTCGTACCAAATTCAGCACCGCGATCGCACAACAATTCTCCCACTTCTCCATCTAGTTCGGTGGGAAACGGCCCTTCACCGACTCGCGTTGTGTACGCTTTCGACACTCCAATTACCCGGTCAATCATTGTCGGCCCTAACCCAGTGCCAACGCAAGCCCCCCCTGCTACGGGGTTAGAAGAGGTGACATAAGGATAAGTACCATGATCTAGGTCAAGGAGTGTACCTTGTGCCCCTTCAAACAAAATATTGCGTCGTCGTTGAATTGCATCGTATATTTTTAGCGAAGTATCAACGACGTAAGGCCGCAAGCGTTCTGCATATCCCAGATACTCTTTAATTACTTCTTCTGGGTCGAGGGGAGGTAGGTTATAAAGCTTTTCTAAAATGTCGTTTTTATAATTAATCGTCCACTCTAATTGCTCACGTAACCCTTGCGGATTCATCAAGTCTAAAACCCTAATGCCTGTACGCTCGGATTTGTCAGCATACGTAGGGCCAATCCCTCGGCCAGTAGTGCCGATTTTATGGCTTCCCCGTCGTTCTTCCGATGCCTGGTCAATCAATCGATGGTAAGGCATCGTTACGTGTGCTGTTTCTGAAATCAGCAAATTAGCAGTGGAAATATTTAATTTTTCTAGTTGATCAAGTTCTGCTATCAAAACTTTTGGATCGATTACTGTACCACAGCCAATAATGCACTTGGTATCTGGATACAAAATACCAGAGGGAATCAAATGTAGCTTAAAGGTTTGACCTTTAACTACAATTGTATGTCCAGCATTGACGCCCCCTTGGTAACGTACAACAACATCTGCGGAGCGGCTGAGTAAGTCTGTTATTTTACCTTTTCCTTCATCGCCCCACTGGGCACCTATGACAATGACGTTAGCCAAGCGTTTATTTTATAGAGGTAAAGTTTCCACAAACAACTATTATCAACATATTACGTAACCCTTGTCAAGAAAATTGTTGAATTTTAAAATATAATTTTGATAGTCGATAAAGTTGTGATTAATAGCATCTGTATAATTGGTATACCAACAGAGGCATTTATAATGTGATTTTTGTATCATT
Organism: Mojavia sp.; assembly: GCF_059505145.1. Taxonomy (NCBI): domain Bacteria; kingdom Bacillati; phylum Cyanobacteriota; class Cyanophyceae; order Nostocales; family Nostocaceae; genus Mojavia; species Mojavia sp. The sequence goes on along the minus strand of NZ_JCACKA010000135.1, from coordinate 87,541 downwards.
ATGATATGCCATCAATAGATGATGCGAATAGCGATCGCTCGTTAAAAAAATTACCCCTCATGTAAAAATTATTGCCATTAGCTGACGGTTATCAAATCAAAATTTTGGGGAATTTATTAGCATAGGGTAAGAGCATTTTTAGCTCAACCCTGCACTACGAGAGACTTATTGCAGACTATTAGTGTAGTCAACGGCAGAACTTAACAATTGCTTTATCCGATATTGTTTCTGGTATAGATTTTTTTTGGCTTTGTTTTTGTTAACATTAATAAAATTTTCTCAAAAAATACCACTATGGCTTTATACGCTGAATTGCATCGACACCTGGGCGGTTCGGTTGTACCTCGTGTTTTGTGGCGATATTTCGAGAGACATTCATCCGAATTGATTTCCCGTTTTGCGAACTATCCAGAATTTGAAGACTTTTATACACGACCGCGCAATACCTTAGATGAGTATCTGGAATTGCACACCTTGGTAGAAAGTGTACAAACTGTAGAGACTTTGCCTTACTTTATCTATCGCTTGCTACGGGGTGCTTATATATTTGAAAATTTAGCTTATCTGGAACTGCGCTATACTCCGTATTTGCGGACTCCTGAGCATCTGAGTCAATCTGAAAGAATTGACAAGATGGCGGAAATTGTGGAAGTTGTTGGACAAGCCAGTCACCTGGAAGAATATCCAATTGTGACTAGTCAAATTCTTTGTATGCACTCGCGCCTACCCTATGAGGTTAACAAGGCAATTGTTGATTTAGCAGCACAAAACAAACAGTATGTCTGTGCTGTAGACATAGCTGGTGGTGATAGCTACTATGCCGAGCGCCTAGAAGAATGGATTAGTCTGTATAATTATGCCTGCTCTTTAAACATTAAGACAACGGGACACGTTTACGAAACCACTGCTGGTTGTTATCCCCAACTTTTACCTTATTTGAAGCGCATTGGTCACGGTATCCAGATACCTTTGTTGTATCCTGAGTTACTTCCTGATTTAGCTAGACAGGGGCAGTGTTTGGAGGTTTGCCCTACAACCTATCTAAAAACTGGTACTTTACAAGATATACGTCAACTCAAGTTGGTATTTGACCGATGTTTTGATGCTGGGGTAGACATTGCTATTTGTACTGATAATGCTGGCTTACACAATGTACGTCTACCATTTGAGTATGAAAATCTCTTGACTTACGACATTATTAGTTTTGGACAATTACAAGCTTGTCAAGATGCTGCTTTCCGTCATGCTTTTGCTTGGCCCCATGACAAACGTCCTGCATCTTTGTTGAACGGTTTACTAAAACCTGAACCCCCTAAACTTCTGGCAATGAGGGATTAATTAACAAAGGTAAGTGCAAAAAATCTTGATGTCGCAGCCAGTGAATCTTTTTACTTTGAAAAAATGTACTGCATAGTGGTTCATCGCATTAATTATGAGGAGTGAATTAGTTCATAGTTACGACTTCACTTATAGAATATTTTCAGTACTAAAGTGCTTACTACAAACCATCAAAATTAATACGATAGACCACTAGTATGCAGTACAAAAAATTAGACAATATTAAGCACCAATACCTTCTGTTGCACCACCGACAGTTTTTCAAGCCCAAAGACCACCTTGGATTTCAGATACCTGAGTAAAACCGCCTCTCGAAGTATTTGGGCTGCATGGGCTGATTGCTACTCATCTGTGCCATAAACATAAATGTGGCGTTCTGTATGCAAAGCAGATTTAGCTCTTTGTGCCAATTCATCTAATGAGATTTGAATCGCTCCAGTGATATGTCCATCATTGTATGTGTAGCGATCGCGCACATCAACAATTGTAAAAGCTGGTTGACCCCATTCTAGGCGAGACTTTATATCGTGTACATCAGCATTTACCGCTTCTATCCTTAAAAGCAATCTATCAAAGATCTAATTTCTATCGAGGTTTCTTTACAATTAATCAAAATTTCTGTTGAACGATAAATAAAATTGCTTATCCTATTCAGTGGTTGGCTGTTCGCCTACACTGTAATTTATGTCATCTACTATTCAAGCTTTACCAACAGAAGTCGTATATCTAATTACAGCTGGAGAGGTTATCGACTCTTTAGCTTCTGTAGTGCGAGAATTGGTAGAAAATTCCCTCGATGCAGGCGCAACAAGAATTGTAGTTTCCGTCTGGCCGCAACAGTGGCGAGTCCGCGTGGCAGATAACGGTTGTGGAATGGACTTAGATGACTTGCAAAAAGCCGCTGCAACCCATAGCACCAGTAAGATTTACAGTTGTGCAGATTTATGGAAAATCACCAGTTTGGGGTTTCGCGGTGAAGCGTTGCACAGCTTAACTAATCTGGCAGATTTGGAGATTTTGAGTCGTCCGGCTGGTGGGGATTTGGGATGGCGGGTTGTTTATGGTGAAGCGGGGAAAGCTAGTCAAGTAGAAATAGCTGCGATCGCTCCTGGTACAGTAGTCACAGTCTCTAACTTATTTGCTAATTGTGCAGCGCGTCGTCAAGGTTTACCCACAGTCGCACAGCAAATGAAAGCCGTGCAAGCAGCAATTCAACAAATTGCCCTGTGTCATCCCCATGTTACCTGGCAAGTTTGGCAAAATGGCCGTGAATGGTTCACCATCTGTCCATCTACTACAATCAAACAATTACTGCCGCAGTTTTTACCTCAAGTTAAAGAAGCTGATTTACAGGAGGTAAAACTCAAATTATCCAATCCTCCTAACTCAGAACTCAAAACTGAAAACTCAGCACTTACATTGGTGGTAGGATTACCTGATCGCTGTCATCGTCATCGTCCAGATTGGGTGCGGGTGGCTATTAACGGACGGATGGTAAAGTCGCCGGAATTAGAGCAAACAATTCTGGTAGCATTTCACAAAACATTACCACGCGATCGCTATCCAATTTGTTTCTTACATCTTGCGATTTGCCCCGATCATATTAACTGGAATCGCAATCCAGCAAAAACAGAAATTTACCTTAATGAAGTCAACTATTGGCAAGAGCAAATTAACCAAGCAATTGATCAAGCACTCCGCATCAATTCTGCCAATCTTAAAGAAGCAGTTCATACAACGCGAGTTAGTAAATTAATCAAAGCTGCCGAAGCCAAAAGCGGTTACAATTTTAATCCTAAAAATACCGACGAAGGAGATAACACTCAGCACTCATTAAAAGCTGTTGCTCAAGTTAGTAATACTTACATGGTGGTAGAACATCCTGAGGGAGTGTGGTTAGTAGAACAGCACATCGCCCATGAACGAGTTTTGTATGAGCAATTATGCGATAACTGGCAACTTATCCCCGTCGAACCAGCAATAATTCTCTATCAATTGTCTCCAGCCCAAGTTTCGCAGCTGCAACGCATCGGTTTAGATATAGAACCCTTTGGTGAACAACTTTGGGCAGTCCGTAATGTACCTGCAATGTTGCAGCAGCGAGACGACTGTGCCGACGCAATTTTAGAACTCAGTTTAGGTGGTGATTTACAAGCAGCGCAAGTAGCCGTTGCTTGTCGCAGTGCCATTCGTAATGGTACACCGATGAATTTGCAACAAATGCAGAAATTGTTAGATGATTGGCAACGCACTCGTAACCCCCGCACCTGTCCCCACGGAAGACCAATTTATTTATCGTTAGAAGAGTCTGCTTTAGCGCGATTTTTCCGGCGTAATTGGGTAATTGGTAAAAGTCACGGTATTTGACTTTCAAAACTAGAACTTTTTGGTCAAGCTTACTTTCTTAGCAAAACTGAGATAAGCTCTAAGATTGTAAAATTAAGAAGTTGAAAAAATAGACAATTAATCAACGTGAGTTCGACAGATCTAAAAAACCCCGCTTCCATTCCTCTCCCCCAAAGGGAGAGAGGCTTTGAAACCTGATTATTACCTTGCTTCTCCCTCGCCTTGTAGGAGAGGGAGGCTGGGAGAGAGAGGTTTGCCGAACTCACGTTAATCAAGTACTGATATCATGTCCGGCAAATCACCCTTAATGTCATTGCGAGTGGAACGAAGTCAAACGACGCAATCGCAATGTTTTTGGGATTGCTTCCCTACGGTCGCAATGACGGTTATTTGAATGGACATGATATGATGACACATCCAGAACTTCGCCAAAAAGCGATTTTACTCGAATTCATCAGGCTCAATCCTTTGCCTTAGAATCTTGGCTGTAACTTGCAACGCCTGCTATTTATTTAAAACCCAACTTCTTGGAAAGAACAAGCGATCGCCAACTCAGCGTGTTCTCGTAATGTATCTTTATCCAGAGTATGGACGAGATATTGGGGAGTTGCAGCCAGCAGTTTCTCGATTCTGCTTCTAGCTGCTGCTACTACTGATTCATCGAGGTTACCCTTACCAAGGGAATCGCCAAAATCTTCAGCAATCTGGTAGATACGTTCGATAGATGATGAGTTGATATTACGCGAGACAATAAACAGATCGCAGCCAGCCTGAAATGACCGCGCTACAGTTCCCTTCTGGATAAACATATCTGAGACCGCTTTCATATCCAAATCATCAGACACCACTATTCCCTGATAGCCTAATTCCTGGCGCAGTATGGTATTGAGGATAGGCTGAGAAAGAGTTGCAGGTACATCAGGATCTATTTTGGGAAACAGGATATGGGCTGTCATAATCAAAGGCACTTGTTCTTCAATTAGTGCTTTGAAGGGGATAAGTTCTCGATTTCGCAAGTCTTCTGTAGTCAAATTGAGGATTGGTAACTCAATATGAGAGTCCTTGCTGGTATCTCCATGACCAGGAAAATGCTTGCCACATCCTAAAACTCCTGACTCTTGAAGTCCGAAGTAATATTCACGGACACATTTGGCAACGGTTTCGGGAGTTATACCAAAAGCGCGAGGCCCAATAACGGGATTTTGGGGATTGGAATAAATATCTGCTACAGGTGCCCAAGATAAATTTATGCCCAGCGATTTGAGTTCAACTCCTGTAGCTCTTCCTACCTGACGCGATCGCGATTGCAACAGAAAGGCATGAGGAAATCGAGTAATTGGTAATGGTGTGCGGACAACCCGGCCTCCTTCATGATCCAAAGTAATAAACATGGAATCACGTTCAGCATATTGTCGTATCTGGTCAATCAACTCCCTAAAGGTTTGCAACCAAATCTCATAGGAAGTGCCATCTAGAAAGTTTTTAGCAAAAAATATCACCCCAACTGGTTGCAATTCACTAAGTACACGTTTATCGTCATCGCTTAATGTAGTTCCTGAAACACCGAGAATCAAATGATGCCCAAAGTTTTGTAGATGCTGTCCTACTGGCATAATATTTTACCTATTTTTATAAACTAAAAATTTAATACCGATTAATTTTTGATCTCAAAAGTATGGTAATTGTTACCAGATAATTATGCAATTAGTTATTAGTAATTAGATATGAGGAAACAGTGATACTTTTGGAAAAGAGTCAAATTATACATTGTTTCTTGCTGTTCTACGAGTATTGTTAATCTATTTACTTGCTAAAAAGTCACTACTATAGGACTCCTATTTGACTTTTGAACAATACTTAGTACACATCTATGCCTTTTTTCCTGTTACCTGCCCACGCAAGTAATTCGGGAATCAAATTGGATTGCTATATAGTAATTTTGTTGAGAATTTTTTCTACTTAAACAAGTAAATAATACTTTCTGATATTATTTTTAAATATTAGTTTTTTAATTTAAAATTTTTATAATTAATTTGTTTCTTACAATAAAAGATTGAAAATAAATGTAGAAGCACGCAAATCTAGCTAACCTTTTAAATCAAAATTGCATTAATGGGTATGTTTAAATATTTGTAGCGATCGCTTAAACCAAATACTTACTGTGGTAGTTGTGAATGCAACACAAAGCGCCGACTCTCTAACAGCATATTAGTTGGCAGAAAACAAAATTGCTGAATTCCTCAACCTGGAGAGAGAAGAGGTGAATTCTGGCTAGTGTAATTTGGCTGCGGAAACTGAGAATCTTGTAAATCATCAAACATCTGAGCTTGTAGGTATTTATTTTGGTATACCGGAAAAGCTGCCAATAGGAGTGCTAGTAGTGATTTTGCAGGTAATTTAGAAGTTTTTTCGTGAAGCGATCGCACATCGGCCGCTAAATGTAACAGATTGCAACGTATAATGAGAACGGCAAAACGATTAAGAAATATTGAAGAATAGTAGGGTTAAATGCGAGTAGCGATCGCGGGCGCTGGTCTAGCAGGACTTTCCTGCGCGAAATATCTCACAGACGCAGGTCATACTCCCATTGTCTTGGAGCGTCGGGACGTATTGGGTGGCCTTGTTGCGGCGTGGAAAGACTCTGACGGCGACTGGTACGAAACTGGGTTACACGCCTTCTTTGGGGCATATCCCAATATGCTCCAGTTGCTCAAAGAGTTGGGCATTGAAGACAGACTCCAGTGGAAAGAGCATACACTGATTTTTAATCAACCGGAGAAGCCAGGAACACTCTCACGTTTTGATGTTCCAGATATTCCATCTCCTTTCAACGTGATAGCGTCGATTCTTCGCAACAACGATATGTTGACTTGGGAGCAGAAGATTCGCTTCGCGATTGGCCTACTTCCAGCGATAGTTCGCGGCCAGAAGTATGTCGAGGAGATGGACAAGTACAGCTTCTTAGAGTGGTTGAAAAGGCAAGGTGTTGGTGAACGGGTAGCAAGTGACGTGTTTATTGCTGCTTCTAAGGCGCTTACTTTTATCAATCCTGATGAAGTTTCGTCAACAATTTTATTAACTGCACTAAATCGCTTTCTGCAAGAACGATATGGCTCCAAAATAGCCTTTTTAGATGGTTCTCCCACAGAACGGCTTTGCCAACCTATCGTAGATTACATCACCGAACGTGGTGGAGAAGTAAGACTCAACGCTCCCTTGAAAGAGATTTTGCTCAACCCGGATGGTACAGTAAAAGGGTTCTTGCTGCGTGGGTTAAATGAGGAACCAGATGAAGTTATTACAGCAGATTTTTACGTGTCAGCTATGTCAGTTGACCCGTTGAAAGTCATGTTGCCAGAACCTTGGAAGCAAATGGAGTTTTTCCAGAAGCTAGAAGGTTTAGAAGGCGTACCAGTAATTAACCTGCATTTATGGTTTGATCGGAAATTAACAGATATTGATCATTTGCTATTTTCGCGATCGCCCCTCCTCAGCGTTTATGCTGATATGAGCAATACTTGTCGTGGATATGCTGATCCTAATCGCTCAATGCTGGAACTAGTTCTGGCTCCAGCCAAAGATTGGATTAACAAATCCGACGAGGAAATCGTTGCTGCAACTATGACCGAGTTGGAAAAACTCTTCCCCGACCACTTTGGGGGAGACAATCCCGCAAAATTGCTGAAATCTCATGTGGTGAAAACGCCGCGTTCAGTTTACAAAGCGACCCCAGGTCGTCAACAGTATCGTCCGTCCCAAAAAACTCCCATAGCCAACTTTTTTCTCAGTGGGAGTTACACCATGCAACGCTACTTAGGCAGTATGGAAGGGGCCGTACTTTCTGGTAAGCTGACAGCGCAGGCGATTTGTGAATCACTGCCAGTGGCAAATGCCTCAAACCTGCAAACGCTAACCCGATCGCCTGCAACGAATGCTGCAACTGCCTGATTCCCCCCCGCGCATGAAAACGCTGGTCTCTGTGGACGAGTCCTATCAACTTTGTCGGCATCTCACACAAAAGTATGCCAAGACTTTTTATCTGGGCACTTTACTGATGAGTGCTGTAAAGCGTCGAGCTATTTGGGCAATTTATGCTTGGTGTCGCCGTACAGATGAATTAGTGGACGGCCCTGCTGCTGCTATTACCACACCAGAAACCCTAGACCTATGGGAGCAGCGCCTAGAATCAATTTTCGCAGGACGTCCAGTAGAAAATTTCGATGTGGCTTTAGTTGATGCCTTGCAACAGTTCCCGATAGACATTCAACCCTTTCGGGATATGATTGCCGGTCAGCGCATGGACTTATATCGCAGTCGCTACGAAACTTTTGAAGAGCTATACCTTTACTGTTATCGCGTCGCTGGCACTGTAGGCTTGATGTCAACAGCAGTTATGGGCGTGGATACCTCCAAAAACACAGCTCCCTGGCATCAGAAACAACAACCATATATTCCCACCGAAGAAGCGATCGCTCTGGGAATAGCCAATCAACTTACCAACATCCTGCGAGATGTGGGGGAGGATGCCCAGCGTGGACGCATCTACATTCCTCTAGAGGACTTGACGCGGTTCAATTACACTGAGCAAGACTTCTTCAAAGGTGTAGTAGACGATCGCTGGCAAGCACTAATGCGCTTTCAAATAGACCGAGCGCGCCAATTCTATACACAGGCAGAAAGGGGAATTACTTGCCTAGCAACTGATGCCCGTTGGCCTGTGTGGGCGGCTTCGATGCTGTATGGACAAATTTTGGATGTGATTGAACGCAACAATTATGATGTTTTCAGTCAGCGTGCCTATGTCCCTCAGTGGAAAAAAATACGCACATTGCCACTGGCTTGGATGCGATCGCAAGTACTATGAAGAGTCCTGAGTTAAAAGTGCTGAGTCCTGAGTTAAAAAACCGCGCCCACAAGGAGCGGGGCATATACCAGATGCTAAGACAGTGTTGAGTAAGGAGTAACGACGAGTACTGACCAAAAGATTCATTACTCTATTCACTCAGCACTCACTACTCAGCACTCACTACTCAGCTGACTAAAAAGTATTTGACTTTTCACAACATATCAGCTAATATTGTTATTCGTGACCCAGGAGAGGTGGCTGAGTGGTCGAAAGCGGCAGATTGCTAATCTGTTGTACGGCAGGCAACTCCGTACCGAGGGTTCGAATCCCTCCCTCTCCGTTTTTCAAAGCATTTAGCTAAGTGATGAATAATGGAAAGTAGATCTCATCACTGACGAAAACTAACCTTTTTACAATTGTTTCTACAATTGTGGATAAAGAATTTGTATACCCCTTTAAAAAATAGGTCTTTAGGTATAGGTATTAATATAGAGGCTTGTACATCTATATCTTCAGCAGGATGCTATTATTTATCCTTTGGAGTCTGTATAAGATCAACCTAACCTGAAAATCTAGTTTGAGTCTTACTTTCAGGCTCCTGAAGATTAGAGGAGCGAAAGTAATTTATGCAAAGAATTAGTACAGCCTTAGCCCTCAGTGTGGCTACCCTAGCAACAGGGGTCTTTTTAGGCGCTTGCAGTGATACTACTACAACCAATACCACAGGTAGCACTGGAGTTTCTGCGGCCCCAGCAGCAAACACAACTAGCAGTGCCAAGGGGTTAAAAATTGGTTCCCTACTTCCAACAACTGGCGACTTGGCTTCCATCGGACAGCAGATGGTGGGTTCAGTTCCCTTGCTCGTTGAGACAGTCAATGCCTGTGGCGGAGTCAATGGTGAACCAGTAACTTTAGTGCCAGTAGACGATCAAACCGATCCCAAAGCAGGTGCAGCTGGTATGACCAAACTGGCAACTCTGGATAAGGTTGCTGGTGTAGTAGGTTCCTTTGCTAGCAGTGTTTCTACTGCCGCCGTCTCAGTAGCCACACCTAATAAAGTAATGCTGGTTTCCCCTGGTAGCACCAGCCCTGTATTTACCGAAAAAGCCCAAAAAGGTGACTTTAATGGCTTTTGGGCCCGTACTGCTCCCCCCGATACCTACCAAGCACTAGCTTTAGCCCAACTTGCTAATAAAAAAGGATTTAAGCGAGTTTCTACAGTTGTAATTAATAACGACTATGGCGTTGGTTTTGAAAAAGCATTTGTACAAACTTTTGAAAAATTGGGTGGAACTGTAGTTAATAAAAACAGACCTGTCCGCTACGACCCCAAAGCTCAGACATTTGACACCGAAGCCGCTGCTGCTTTTGCTGGTAAACCAGATGCAGTACTGGCGGTGCTATATGCCGAGACTGGCAGTTTGTTCCTCAAAGCTGCCTATCAACAAGGCTTAACTAAGGGAGTGCAAATTCTACTTACCGATGGCGTGAAAGCACCTACTTTTCCTGAGCAAGTTGGCAAAGGTAGCGACGGCAAATATATTTTAACCGGAGCGATCGGTACAGTCCCTGGTTCTGATGGTAAGGCTTTAGAAGGTTTCAATAAGCTGTGGAAAGAGAAAAAGGGCGGTTCACCTGGTGAATATGCACCTCAAGCTTGGGACGCAGCTGCACTGCTGGTATTAGCTGCACAAGCCGCTAAGGAAAATACAGGCGTTGGCATTGCCAACAAAATTCGTGAAGTTTCCAGTGGGACTGGTACAGAAGTTACCGATGTCTGTGAGGGGTTGAAGTTACTTAAAGAAGGTAAAAAAATTAACTACCAAGGAGCCAGCGGTAACGTAGACGTTGACGCAAATGGCGATGTTGTGGGTGTCTACGATGTCTGGACGGTAGGAGAAGATGGACAAATCAAGGTGATTGACAAAGTTAGCCCCAAGTAGGGACTAAGGGCTGGGGCTGGGGATTGGGGACTGGGAGACACGGGGACAAGGAGAGAAATTGTTACTTAGCACTCAGCACTTCATTACTCCGCACTTAGCTCCCCAGCCTATAACCTTTAAGTTTTTAGAAGCCAGTGAAGTTGTAACCGACTCCTACCAACAAACCAATATCGGTATTGTTAAAGAATCCGGCATTTACAGCAGCTGTAGCCGTAAATTGAGAATTGAGAGGGAAATCGACACCACCAGATACTAAAAAGGCTGCTTCAGAGTTATCGCCAGTTTTAAAGGCTGCACCTACTCCTACATAAGGCGCAATCGGTAACGGTTCGCTAAATGGATCTGCTACCTGTTGGAAAGAGAAGTCATAGGTAAGGGGAACTAAAATTACGGTGTTGTCTCCCAGTATTGCTGATGGCCGCACTGATAAAGCATTTGTTATCCCCACTTTGCTGATGATCGCAAAGTTCCCGTCAGCTAAACCTGAGTCACTACCACTCAAACCAATGTTGGCAGCAAGGCCAAGATAGCTTCTGCCACCACGGGTAGTTCTACCTAAATCAATATCCGCTTGCGCCACTTCGGGTGCAGATGGTTGTGAAGTAGGTTGTTGTGATGTAGCTTCTGAGTATTGGGAATCAAATGCCACAGATGAGGTTGCTACTGTACCTGGAATAGGTGTAACTATTCGACTAGCAGTTTCCTGGTGAGCAGCGTTAGGGAACTGCTTCTCTAGTGTCGAATATTGATTTATTCCACCAGGAAGGTTTTGGCTGGTAGCCTCTACTTCAGTACTTAATTGATTGGGAGACACTACAGTTGCAGAAGTTTCGCTGATCTGCTGATTGCTTGAGGTATCTACTGTTTGGGCAACAGCGGAGAAGCCATTACCTAGAACTGCTAGAGTTGCTAAAGTTGGCAGACAAAAAACTGCTTTACGAAGAAAAATAGTATTCACATTCACTCCTAACAGAAAATTACCACACATAGATAAACGATTTTTTGTGTTGAGCAAGAAATCTTGGCAACACTCAACCATTTTTTAGCACGAAAAAATTAATTCTCACATCCTGTAATTGACGGAGTTCCTTAAGATTCCACACCAAAAATCTATACAAAATATCCTGAAGTTGATGGATGGCAATAATTTCAAAAAATAGCGTTATATTACTTGGTAATAATAAAAAGCCTCTATATCTAACGTAGCCTGAGTAGTCGCGCAAAAACAAAGCCCTGGCTTCAGCCTAGATAAATATCGCTTTTTAACGCTGATGTTTTGAATTTAGGGAACTAACTGATTTCTGCAAGCCTCAGGAGAAAATATAACTTCAGTTAGCGTTAGAGGCTACCAACTGCTTCAGTAACTAGCTTTGAAATCAAGGGCAAAATATCCCTATTTTTAGCATTTGCTTTGCCTTCAGTAAATACCACTAAAAGGTAGGGATGTTGATCTGGTATTTCAATGTATGCTGCATCATGGCGCACTTGACTTGTCCAACCTGCTTTTGACCAAAGTTGGGCATTTTGGGGAAGTCCACCGCCCAAAAAGCCTGTTACCTGATCTTCTTCTACATCAGTGGGCAAATCATCAGGGTTGAGGCTACGTTTGAGCAAAGCCATCATTTGTTGCGATCGCCCACTCGAAACTGCCACCCCACCAACAATACTATGTAATAATCTAGCGATCGCATTGGTCGTCAGCATATTGCGATTGTCTAGCATTTCCCCATAAAACGCCCTCTCCCTACCATAAGGGCCATCACCCCAAGCCTTTTGACAGGCGTTAATCGTCTCCATTTCTTCCCAGCCTAAAGACTGATAATAGCGGTTAACAATATGGCGTTGAAACTTCCAGGTTTCAAATGGCCCTGGCGGTAACTCTGGCCCTGAGGTGGTTCCACTGAGAACATCCATAACCAAGCTAGTAGCATCATTGCTGGAGTCCACAATCATATCGCGTATGGCTCTCTCCAACTCCTTAGAAGTTTGAGTCATGCCTTTTTCTAGCCATTCGTGGATTGCCACTAGATAAAATAATTTCACTACACTCGCAGGATAAATCCGCTCAACACCACGATAAGTAAAACCACGGACAGCATGGTTCCAAAAAGCATTGGGAGTTAAAGCACCACCAGTATTTACTAGTACAGGCGGATCGTAGACAATCCAAGTCAGAGCAATTTGATTACGGGCTAAGGTAGGAAATTCTGCCCAAGTTGCCTTTAATATGTCTGATCCAAGTTTTTCGAGTTGTTCGTCTTTGTGAAAGAAAATCATTGTTAGTTATTAACCTTGCAGAATGGTCTCTAATCTAAAATCCCCAATTCAAAATCTCCAAGCGGCTGAGTACGATTGCCTCGCTGACCTCAACATATATGATTCTGCTGAATGTACGCGCTTGGCAACTCAAGCCTCAGTTGGGCGACATCTACGGGTAACATCAAATTATCAGGATGCGGCTGTTGAGGTGTATTTGTGTGAAGATGATTACCCTGGTTGGTTATCCCTTGCTGATGTGAGTTTATTACAAAGAGCTACTTTACCTTATCGAGCTGCAATATTTTCTGAATCTGAAATTAAAAAACTGCTACCGAAGGTAATCGCCTTCACGCACAAAGCGATGCAACAATCTAACTATTATCTTTGGGGTGGTACGGTCGGGCCAAATTACGACTGTTCTGGATTGATGCAAGCTGCGTTTGTCTCGGTGGGTATTTGGTTACCTAGAGATGCCTATCAACAGGAAGCTTTTACTCAACCAATTGCGTTCCCGTTTCGGGTTGCCGAAGGCATCGCGCAATTAGAACCTGGAGATCTAATATTTTTTGGAACTCCCCAAAAAGCAACTCACGTAGGTTTGCATTTGGGAGATGGTTACTATATCCATAGTTCTGGAAAAGATAAAGGACGAAACGGTATTGGAATTGACCGCCTCACGGAACAGGGAGATGAGGTTAGTCGGTCATATTATCAGCAACTGCGCGGTGCTGGCAGAGTTGTGAAGAGTTACGAACCACAGAGACGCTGAGGATGCGGAGGAATATGAGGAGTGGGCTGGTTCCTGAAAAAACGGCTGGGGAAAATGGGGCAATTGTATCAACTGTCCTAGATATTTCAGTGGTAGTACCGGTGCGTGATGAAGTGGAAAGTTTGCCGCTGTTGCTGGAGGCGATCGCTTCTACTATTAGCGCCAGTCAGCTGAGTTACGAAATTATTTGTGTGGATGACGGTTCAACTGATGGTTCTGCCGAATTTCTCAAGCAACAAGCACAAACCCGCAGTGATTTAAAAGCGGTGATTCTGCGGCGTAACTACGGCCAAACTGCGGCAATGTCAGCCGGGTTTAACCATGCTTTAGGTAAAGCGATCGTCACTTTAGATGCTGACTTACAAAATGACCCTGCTGATATACCCATATTATTGGCAAAACTGGAGGAAGGTTACGATTTGGTCAGTGGTTGGCGACATAAACGGCAAGATGCAGCACTGTCGCGGTTACTTCCTTCTAAAATTGCCAACTGGCTGATTGGCAACATCACTGGTGTGAAATTACATGACTATGGCTGTTCCCTAAAAGCCTATCGTGCAGAAGTGTTGGCCGATATGAATTTATATGGGGAACTGCATCGATTTTTACCTGCCCTAGCTTATATCGAAGGAGCAAGAATTACAGAAATACCCGTGCGTCACCATCCCCGGCGCTTTGGCCGAAGTAAGTATGGGTTATCGCGGACTTTCCGGGTAATGATGGATTTGTTAACCATTTCCTTTATGAAAAAGTTCCTCACACGCCCAATGCACGTTTTTGGGCTTTTGGGCTTATTTTCAATGGTTACAGGGACAATCATCGGAATTTACTTAACTTTTGTCAAATTAGTTTTAGGCGAGATGATTGGCAATCGCCCATTGCTGATTTTAGCGGTTCTGCTATTGGTAACCGGGGTGCAGCTATTTTCCTTTGGCCTTTTGGCAGAGTTATTGATGCGTACCTACCATGAATCCCAAGGAAGACCCATCTATCGAGTGCGGGAGGTGGTAGCTAAAAGTGTTAACTAACGTAACAATAGGAATAAAACACATTAGTCTTCAATTGCATCAGCCTTGAAAGTCCTTCACTTCTTTGGTTCCCAACTACGACGTAACCTGCTGGCGTTATTCACAGCAGGTTTATTATTCTGGTCTAGTTTAGGTTCTCTATTACCAACGCTACCGCTCTACATGGAAGAGTTGGGTGCAACCAACCAACAAATTGGAATTGTGCTAGGCAGTTTTGCAATTGGTATGTTGCTATTTCGTTCTTTATTTGGGCGGTTGGCAGATAACCGAGGACGTAAAATTGTCTTGCTGATCGGGATGCTGGTCAATGCGATCGCACCGCTTGGTTACTTAGTAGCCAAATCAATTCCTGAGTTAATCGTGCTGCGTGCCTTTCATGGTATCAGTATCGCTGCTTTTACCACAGGTTATTTAGCACTGGTAGCAGACTTGGCCCCAGAAAAAAATCGTGGTGAAATCATTGGCTATATGAGTTTGGTAACTCCGATTGGTGCAGCCATTGGGCCAGCATTAGGAGGATATTTACAAGCTGCGACTGGTTACACGCTGTTATTTTTGTTAGCTGCGGGATTGGCTGGGGTCGGTTTATTGTGTCTTGTCCCGATTGTCAATCCACCAATCCAAAAGCAGCACCGAGTTAACAGTAACGATCGCAAATTTTGGCAACTGTTATTTAGTCCGAGAGTGAGAGTTCTAGCAACAGTCATGTTACTGATTGGCTTGGTTTTTGGGACTTTGCACACCTTTGTGCCTTTATTTATCAAATCTGCTCAGGTAAATTTAAACCCAGGCTTGTTTTATACAGTTGGCGCACTTGCTAGTTTTAGCGTCCGATTTTTCAGTGGTAAAGCTAGCGATCGCTACGGTCGAGGTTTGTTTATTACCCTCAGCCTCGTGATTTATGCTGTATCCATGATTTTGCTATGGAAAGCTAACAGCGCGAATATTTTCTTAATAGCAGGATTTTTGGAGGGGGCTGGTTCTGGTATCCTGATGCCGATGGTTTCTACAGTGGTTGCGGATCGGGCACTGCCGCAAGAAAGGGGACGAGTATTTTCTATCTGTATTATGGGTTTAGATGTAGGAATTGTGATCGCTGGCCCTGTTCTGGGTTCTGTAGCTGAACAAGTCGGCTACCGTAATATGTTTGCTTACTGCGCTGGTTTAACTGTTCTGGCACTGCTGATTTTCCTGACTCAGTGCAGCAGAAACCTGTCAGATTCTCTGCGTTTTGCTCTTGGCCGTGGGCGAGATGCTTATGCCCTAAATAAATCTTGATATTGAGAGATACAATTATTTATATCTCTCAATATTCTTCATTAACGGGCGAGGAGGGATTCGAACCCCCGACACCGTGGTCCGTAGCCACGTGCTCTAGTCCACTGAGCTACACGCCCTTACAAGAAAATTATATTAACACGTTATCTCAAAATGATGCAAGACAATTTTCAATCTAATTCTGCCAACTTAACTCATCTAGATCGGCAAGGACAGGCCCAAATGGTGGATGTGTCTGAGAAAGCCGCCACGATTCGCCAAGCTGTAGCCGCCGCACAGGTGCGAATGCTACCAGAAACCTTCGCTGCTATTCAAGCCGGAAATGCCCCAAAAGGTGATGTGTTAGGAACTGCTAGAATAGCTGGGATTATGGCAGCTAAACAGACAGCTTCTTTAATTCCTCTATGTCATCCCCTACCATTGCAAAAAGTTGAAGTCGAGGTAATACCCGAACCGCAACTACCCGGCTATCAAATTCAGGCCACCGTCAAAACCAAAGCCGAAACTGGTGTAGAGATGGAAGTCTTAACCGCCGTTTCTATTGCGGCTCTTACTCTTTACGATATGGCAAAAGCTTTGGAAAAGTCGATTCAAATTGAATCGATTCGGTTAATTAGTAAAACTGGCGGGAAATCAGGAGATTATTCCCCGCCTGAACTATAGCCTACTCAAGCTCGCCTATGGCTTCGCTGAGCTCGGTTGGGCTTTCAAATTCTTCATCTTCGGGTAATTGCTCTAAGATTGATAGCACTTCCTCATCAGCGCCTTGCTCTTGAGCGTGTTGAATCAATTCTTCTGTGGTAGCGGGATAGTCAACACCTTTCAAGTATTTTTGTACTGAAATTGGGTTAGCTTTAGCCATTTTATCCACCTCCAAAGTTCATTTCGATTTTCACAAGTGGATTTCTTGAATCCCTCGATCAAACAGAGGAAACATTTTTAACTTATAAATATTTAGAGTCAGCCAATCGATTGATGTAACAATTTTTATATTAGATACTTTCTAATAATCAAAAATTCATTTTCAAAATCTATTTTTAACAACCTTTGTAATTTATTTACTATTAAATAATGGCAGAAACCAATTTATAGATCAGCAATAGTTTGTTAACTAACAATATTAAAATAATCTGGAATTTTAAGTTTTAAGTAAAACTAATCAGTTACTCAATGTTATAGTATCTGATTTAAATACTGTCACAACTGTCACAGATAAAAAGATTTAAAAAAGACGAGATTTATTAGACCACACTGATAACTGTGAATTGGGATTAAGGCCATGTCCTCTCTATATAGTGATGGATTTGGAGCAGGACGCGTATATAAATTTACTGGTGCAATTCCTATGAATCTGTTGCGATCGCCAATTTATCAAGCATGGGAGCGATCGCACCTTCAAGGAGCGAACCCCTGCGCGCTACAAGCCGAAAAACTATCAAGTTTAGATGCAGAGCGTTTTGTAGAGCAAGATAGTCATCTGATCAATGCTGTTCAGTGTCAAGGAAAATTTATTTGCCGTATTGTCTGGACTAATAGTAACTACAGCCCTAACAATCTTAGAATAATTAAGTGTGTTGAAATTTGTAACAAATATTTATGCCTCCTCGTTGGCCTACCAAACCCGATCGCAAAGACCCAGCTTACCGCAAGATAGATGACCGAATGAATTTTGCCTTGCACGTGGCGATCGCAGCTACGATTAATTCTGGGCTGTGGTTTTTCCATAATCTGAAAGCAGCTACCTGGGAGTGGCTGCCTTGGTTGACAGTAAGCTGGATAGTATTACTGTTGGTGCATTTTATTTATATTGCCGCGATCGCCAATTACTCCGAGACGCCACCCGAATCCACCTGAAGAGGGACTACTAATGCTGGGGCGATTGTAACCTGGGGCTGTAGAGTTAGCCTAGCTAATTGAGCCATAATGTTAAATAGCCTGAGAGTTCGCGCTCTTTGTTGATATAGGGTTATTTTTATGGCTAAGACTAACACCACAGAATTACTGGAAGCCCTAGCAGCTGAAATAGGCGAAAACGTCTATATAGACATTGCTAAGTGGCATCTTTATTTATCTGATGCCAAGCTGCATACAGTCGTTGCTGAAAAAGTTTATCCTTTGATAAGTTCTAATGGTGTAACTGAAGACCGAGTTATAGAACTTTTGGAATCTATTCCAGTAAAGATTGGTGGTGGGAGAAAAGAACTTCCTTTAATCGATTTACTACCTCTGCAATGTCAGGTTAATCTGGTAGATATTTTAGAGAAATATCAAAGCCAAATTTAATTTCTCCACTTTAAAGTATTCAAAATTGCTTTTTGGGCGATGTTCTTTTAGGAGGTCAATAACATGACCACGTATCAGTTTCATGATGAATATACTCTAGCGGAAACAGCAGAACAACTGGGTAAAAAAGCTTTAAAGTTGGGTTTAATACCAAGTTTTGTAGTGCGTTATTTTTCTGATAGCAGACAATACTACATTCCGAACGAAAATGAATCAGAACCGCTGACACCAGAAGAAGCATATATGCGGTTTAAAAAATTAGTTCAACAATCTGGTAAGTAAGGATTACTTTGTTGGATGGAGAATTTAAGTAATGGTTGATAGTTAACGCTAAAAATTGGGTATTTACCAAAACTAAGGTGCTTCAACCATTTGTATTAATTCAAGCTTAGGCGAGATTATCTTCACCTCGTTTCAAATTTCCATGTAAACTTACGGAGGTTAACTTTATGCTTTTACAACTCAAAGATAGTGATGATTTAGTAAAAATTATCGATGTTCAGGAACTAATTGATCCCAATATCGACGTTGTTCACGGAAAAGAACAAGAAGGTCAAGAAGAACAAGAATCTGATACATTTAAAAAAGAAAATCTGGTATTTCCTTCTGGAGAGAAGCTACCACGTTGTTGGTTAGATGCCAACTACAGAAACTCTTAACTTTAGAGTTTTTCAAATTAGATAAGGAGTAATTCAATTTCTCCAATTACCCCTTACAAATTTCCTCGAACATATTTACCTATGTGTTCGAGGGTTGTATTTATATATAACTAAGCACTAGTTGATGATGCAGAATTTTCTGCTACCTTCGCTGTTTCATCTTGCTGAAAGTTGGGGAAAAATATCTTAGTGATCCAGTAAGTCAAGATGTGAGACAAAACTCCCAACGGCCCAGCAAATAAACATAGGGCAAGGGAATGAATTGTCCAAATACCTGTTTTCTGCCCTTCCCAATATATCCAACGACCTACAAACAAATCCATTACCAAAAAATGAATCCAACCAGTTGCAGCAGCTTTTTCATCTGCAAAAAATCGTGCAATATCTGCTAACTGGGGATTTGATAAAGCTTGGGCATTTTCTGGGGTAATGCTGTTAATGAACAAATACAAATATGCCCCAGCTAAAAGCACAAAGGGTAGATAGGATTCCATTACCCGCCTTGTTACTTTCCAATTTGGCAGGAGAATCATCAAAGCCCAAAAGGGCAAAACAAAAAGATTGGCAGCATTAAACAGTTGACTAAGAGTCATAGTGAAATTATGAATGATAAATATTATCATTCATAATTTACTCATAAAGCTACCAGTTGTGATTCTATTTCCGCGGTTTTCAAATCACGACCAATAAAAACTAAACGGGTTAGCTTTGCTTCTTCTGGTTGCCAGGGGCGATCATAAAATTTATCAAATCGGTTTCCTACACCTTGCATTACTAGGCGCATGGGTTTATTTGGTACGACTACAAAGCCTTTAATTCGATAAATCTCTTGTTGGTTTGCCAGTATTTGCAACTGTTGTTGCAGTTTTTCTGGGTCAAAGGCACGGTCTAAAATGAGGTGAGTTGAGGTAATCTCTTCGTCGTGGTCGTGGTCTTCTTCGGTATCATGATGGCTAGGACGACTATCTAAGTTATCTTCAACTGCGGCTTGAAATCCCAGTAATATAGATGGGTCAAGTTGACCGCGATCGCTCTCGACAATCTTCACAACTCTGGGCAACTCTTGCTTAACTAACTCCTCAACTTGGGCTTTTGTCTTGGCATCCACCAAGTCAGTTTTATTCAACACCACCAAGTCTGCACAAGCAAGTTGGTCTTCAAAAAGTTCTTGTAAGGGTGTTTCGTGTTCTAGGCTATCATCTGCTTGCCGCTGCGCTGCGATCGCTTCTAGATCGCTGGCAAATGTCCCCGCTGCTACCGCTGCACAATCTACAACGGTAATCACAGCATCCACGGTTGCACCAGCACGAATTTCCTGCCAGCGAAAAGCTTTTACTAGGGGTTTTGGTAAGGCTAAACCCGAAGTTTCAATCACAATGCAATCGATGCTGTCCCGCCGCTTCAGTAACTCTTGCATTGTGGGGAAAAATTCTTCCTGCACCGTGCAGCATAAGCAACCGTTTGTCAACTCAAAAATATTACCCCCGCTATCGCCATCTTCGGGACAAATTTGACAAGATTTCAGCAATTCGCCATCAATACCAAGTTCACCAAATTCATTAACTAAAACCGCAATCCGGCGGCCTTGGTTGTTTTGTAGCAGGTGGCGAATTAGGCTGGTTTTACCACTGCCTAAGAAGCCTGTGATTACTGTGACAGGAATTTTTGTAGCCATTGTTTAATCGAGATTTTGCACTAAGGCAATTGTTTGTAACTCTATAATCAATTTATGATATTGCCGCAACTGGTTTCGCTAAAACTTTGAAATAGCACGCAATAGAAGCTCTTAACAAGCTGCAACAGTAGGGGCAACTTCCTTGCGATCGCCTCATTTTACTCAGGAGACCCCAGGGAAATTGCCCCTAAAATTGACAAAAAATTAACTTACAATAATTTACTCGACGGTAGCGAGTTCAGTGCTACCACGTGTACGCCGCCGTGTGAGGGTGTTGTACAGCATTACACCGATCGCTTTGATCAAATTACCTTCTAATTCTTGGAACATCTTCATGTTCATGCCAAAAGCAGCGTTAGCTTCATCAACTATGCGATCGGCTGTAGCTTCATCAATAGGCAATTCATCCAAAGCTTGACGATATTTAGCTTTAAATTCCTTCTCGTCGGTAATCTCTGCAAATTCATAGAAGGCTGTACCTTGACCTTCTGAAAGGTTCATCGCCGTTACAGCAATGTTTTTGAGAATTTGTCCTCCAGATAAATCGCCTAAGTAACGGGTGTAAGAATGTGCAATTAATAACTCTGGTTCGGTTGCAGATAATTCTCGGATGCGCTGCACATAAGCTTCCCCAGCAGGAGATAGTTGAACTTGCTCCCGCCAGTTGAAACCATAGTAGTAACTCAAGTCTTCTTCTAAGGTATGCTTGCGGTTCAGCTGAGGAAAGTTAATTTTGGCAAGAATTGGATGGTTACGGTGCTTTTCCATCTCCTCTTCCATAGCTGAGTAGATGAAGTAGAAGTTACCAACTAGCTTTCGGTAGGAGCTTTTTTCTACTACCCCTTTTAAAAAGCACTTGACAAAACCGACGTTCTCTGCCATTGTGTGAGCTTTTTTAGTGCCTACACGCAATTTGCTTGCTAAATTGCTACTCATGCTAAATTTCTCTACTTTAAAAGGTCAACTGCCGCAGTTTTGATTTACTAACGGCTAAAAAAGGCCATTAAAACGTTACATTAGAACTATTTGATGAGAATTTATATTAAAAATTTTTAAGCTCTTACGGGTTGTAATTTTTGACATGGCAAAACGCCTAAGAATATAAAATCTCTGTAACCTAAATTTGGATTTTTATTTGCATTAGCTAATTTGCGATTAGATGATTATTTTTGACCAAATAACTCATTAATTTGCTAAAAAAGCTAAAATTAATGACTTTTTATAGTTTATTCATTCTCGGACACATTGTAAAGTGCTATTAGTTATCCGTTAGCATCAAACGAAGTCATAAACATCTTCATGGATAGCGATATTTGCAAAGACGATTTCTGACTTTTGAGAAAATGCCAAACTTAGACAATCTTTACAATTAACTACAAATATTTATAAGTAATTTTACGCAAAAACAGTCTTCTTAGAATCAATGCCTGCCTTGAAAAACAAGTTTATAGTGAAGTTGGTGGGTAGAAATAAACGTAAAAAACCCTTAATAACTGTCAATGAAAAGCGAAGAGCAGGTATATCTACTGGCAAATCTCACGCTGATGTTTATCTACACTTAGTTACTTCACCAATTAGAACTATTGAGTCAAAATTGTTGAACAAAGTGTAAAGTGCTATTGTCCTGTGTGACTGTGTGGAGTGTTTAAAATTATGGTTTCATCTATAACTCGTACTCAAGACGGCGTTCATGGAAGTTCTGCTTCCGCATCTGATGGATCGAGAGAAAATATCACAAGCAATTTTGCCCTCAACTTAATATCATTGCCAACAACTCCTCTGTTTGGTACAGATGGCATTCGTGGACGAGTAGGAGAATTGCTAAGTGCGCCTTTAGCATTACAGATAGGCTTTTGGGCGGGTATTGTGTTGCGTACCCATGCTTCTAATTCAGGGCCGATCATTCTCGGACAAGACTCTAGAAATTCCAGCGATATGCTGGCAATGGCATTGAGTGCAGGGTTAACAGCAGCGGGAATTGAAGTTTGGTATTTGGGTTTATGCCCGACTCCCTGTGTCGCTTATCTTACTAGCATTAGTGATGCCATCGGCGGAGTCATGATTTCTGCCAGCCATAACCCACCAGAGGACAATGGAATTAAAATTTTTGGTGCGGATGGTGCTAAGTTATCACCAGCCTTGCAAGCAGAAATTGAGGCAGGGCTACGCGGCAATCGGTCAGTAGTTGCCAGTGTGGGTAATTGTGGACGGCATTATTTGCGAAATGAGTTAGTCAAGCATTATGGCGACTCTTTGAAACAACCATTGCACAGCGCAATCAATTTTCAGGGAATGAAGATTGTTTTGGACTTAGCATGGGGAGCAGCAGTAGGATTAGCCCCATCAGTATTTACAGATATGGGGGCAGAGGTCATTTGTTTGCATAATGAAGCAGATGGCGAGCGCATCAATGTCAATTGTGGTTCCACACACTTAGAAATTCTGCAAGCAGCAGTTAAGCAGCACCATGCTGACGTTGGTTTTGCCTTTGATGGCGATGCTGACCGGGTGTTAGCTGTAGACAATACAGGTAGACCAGTCGATGGCGATTACATTCTCTACCTTTGGGGACGGCATTTACAGCAAAAGCAACAACTACCAGATAATCTGATAGTTTCCACTGTTATGGCCAACTTAGGCTTTGAAAAGGCTTGGAAACAGCTTGGTGGTAATTTGATTCGCACAGCAGTAGGTGACCAGTATGTGCAAGCAGAAATGCTGCGTCATGGAGGAATGCTAGGCGGTGAACAATCTGGTCACATTCTTTGCCGTCATTATGGTATTACAGGAGATGGCTTGTTAACAGCCTTACACATAACAGCTTTGATCAAAGAAGCTGGTGTTTCCCTCAACGAAATGGTAGACCAAAGCTTTCAGACATATCCCCAATTGTTGCGGAATGTACGAGTAGTAGATCGCGATCGCCGTTTGGGGTGGAAAGATTGTGAACCTGTACAAAAAGCGATCGCCCTGGCCGAAGCAGCAATGAATGATTCTGGCAGAATTTTAGTCCGCGTCTCTGGCACAGAACCAGTAATCAGGGTTATGGTGGAAGCGGCCAACGCTGAACTTGCCAACTACTGGACACATGAACTAGTTTCACAAGTCCAACAACACTTAGGATAAAGAGTGCTGAAGTGCTGAGTGGATCTACTCACAACTCAGCGCTGATAACTCAAATTCATGCCCAAACCCAAGCGAAAATCCAAACAATCAAAAAAGCGATCGCAAAGCGAAAAACCTACCCTTAGCGTTAAAGAACGGTTAGCCCAAAAGCGCAAAGCAACCCTAGCACGCAAAGAATTTATTAGCTTACTAACCACCGCCACCTTTGGCGGTGTCTTCTTTGGCATTATTCTTTTTTTCGTGGGTGGAATTAAGGCAGCAATTCCAGGTGTCTTAGCAATTCTTATTTTTTCTCTATCGTACAAATATCCCCGCCAAGCCCTTGTTGCCTTCATGATTTACATTCCTTTGGGAGGTACAATCACTTACTACATCGGTAATAGTCCTATACTGCAATTAGCTAAAGACGCTTTTTATGTCCCAGCCTTGATTGGACTTTGGCAAACTTGCCGTAAACAGGGGCTACCCTTCATTATTCCCAAAGAGATTAAAACTCCACTGTTTATTTTATTGGGCTTGTGTTTGCTAACGCTGCTGTTTGTTAACGGAGGGCAGCAGTTCAACCCGCCTAAGGTAGGATTGCTGGAAAAACCACCAAATGAATTTCCCATAGGCATGGGTATTCTGGGGCTGAAAGTATTTTTAGGCTATGTACCCTTAATAGGTTGTGCTTATTATCTAATTCGCAATAAGAGCGATTTTCTTTTTTTATCACGCTTACAGGTTGTCCTGACACTTATCTGCTGTGTCTTAGGATTTATTCAATATCTATTGCTGCTAACCGGTGTATGCCAAGGTACTAGAGGTTTAGAGGGAGATGCTTTATTTAGAGCAACATTGGAGGCCCGATGTTATTTTGGTGGCTCGCTGCTATATAGTCCAGAAGAAGGTGTTATTCGTTTACCAGGAACTTTTGTAGCTCCTTGGCAATGGGCATGGTTCTTAATTTCCAGCACCTTTTTTACTTTTGGTACTGGCTTCACTGATCCATCAATTATTTGGCGGTTGATCAGTTTAGCTTCTTTAGCGTCAGTTTTTATTAATGCTGTAATTTCTGGGCAGAGAATTGCCTTAGCTTTAGTACCAGCTTGCTTTGTAATTTTGCTATTTGTTACTGGTCAAATTGCCAACCTCAAACGGTTCATTCCCATCGGTATAGGACTTGCTGTAATTCTCGGAATTGCGATGGTAACAAACCCTACTGTCGTGCAAGAAAGGATGGAGAGTTTTACGGGGCGTTGGGAAGCTTCACCGCCCGAAGAGTTTATTATCCAGCAATTTGAGGAGAATTGGAAAAATGTCGATGGGCCTTTAGGAAGTGGCTTAGGTCGAGCTACTAACTCTGCCCGTGCGATGGGTTCAACCAAACTGGTAGAAACCTACTATCCCAAAGTATTGTATGAAGTTGGAATTCTTGGAGTACTGGGTTTTCTGGCTTTGGTCACCGTCCTTATAAAAGCAGCCTTCAAAGCCTATCGCTCAGTGAAAAACCGTAATTTCCGCAGTTACGGATCTGCTTTGTGGGTGTTTATATTGTTTATTAGCTACAACACTTACTACTATCCTCTGGATGTCGATCCAGTTGCTGCCTACTATTGGTTTTTTGCAGGAGTTATTTTTAAATTGCCAGTACTAGATAAACAAGAGAAGCAAGAAGCTGGTCTGACGCAACAAACTAAGAAAAAAGGCTCAAAAATATAAATTTAACCAATTTTACATTATCTGATTTCCCAAACAGCAAATATTTTTTATATAAGAAATTATGAGTATTTTACCTTCAATTTCCGTAGTGATCCCGACCTATGGACGGGAGGAAGCATTGCGGGATAGCCTTGTAGATTTATTGAACCAAGATTATCCGAATTTTGAAGTTTTAGTAGTTGATCAAACCCCAAAACACCAACCAGAAATTCAAGCTTATTTGGAGGAATTAGCAACAGCAAAGAAGATTAAATGGTTTCGCTTAAATTGGGCTAGTTTACCAGGGGCGCGTAATTATGGTGTGCGTCGAGCAGATGGGGAAATCATTTTATTTATTGATGATGATGTTAAAATAACTCCTGAATTTGTATCAGCCCATGCAAAAAACTATTTGTACAATCCTGAGATAGGAGCTGTTGCTGGACGAGTATTTGACAGAATGAAATTAGGTGATTCTGGAGGATATTTAGAAATTGAATATCTTCCTCCCCAAGCAATGAACCCAGGAATTGCTTGGTATCACATTGATTTAGTGCATACTATCAAACCACAGCAAGTGCTAACAGCTAGGGGTTGTAATATGTCCTTTCGCCGTGAAATTTTTACCAAGTATGGGTTGAGATTTGATGAACGATTTGGTGGTAGTGCGGTGCGCGAAGAATCAGATTTTTGTTTGCGGCTGCGGCAGACGGGATATAAGATTTGGTATGACCCAGATGCTTATTTAGTGCATTTAGGTGAAGAGACAGGAGGTTGCCATGATATTAGTATGCGATCACTAGAATATCAAATTACCTTTTACCACAATCATTTCTTAATGGCATTAAAAAACCTCACTGCTACCCAAGCTTTACAGCTATATGCCCGTTTATTCGACTGTCACGTTTTGGGAAGACCACCTTGCCATAAAAGCGGTTCTCCTCTCAAAATTCTGACTCGCGGCTTTTTCTACAGCTTGGGTTTTCTCAAAGCTTTGGGGACTGTCATTCAATCTAGATGGAATGATGGTCAAATTTATAGCCGTTTAGATGAGCAATTTTAAAGCTTAAATGCCAATACGTTTTAATGGAAAATGAGGAGTTAGTCATTAGCTGCTAATTCCTATTTTATTTTTAATGTATCTATTACTAATTACTTCTAATAATGAAAATTTTAGTTGCTAGCCATACTTATATTGTAGACCTAAACTGTGAAAAGCTACGCGCTTTATCTCAACTAGAACCAGGAATTGAAGTGACGGTTGTTGTTCCCAAACGCTGGAAACCTGGTGGCGTGCAAAATAAAGTTATTGAAACTGAATACTGCGATGAGGGAGCATTTAGAATAGTTCCAATTTATAATTTTAGCCAAAATCATCAAGGGCTTTTAACTTTTGGTAGCGATTTAATATCTTTATTGCAACAGTTTCGCCCAGAAATTATCCAGGTGGAGCAAGGTTCTAGAGCGCTGGCTTATACTCAGATGATTTTTTTAAATCAACTATTGAGATTAAAGGCAAAAAATATATTTTTTACTTGGTGGAATTTACCATACGAGCTAAAATTCCCAGTTGCTTTATTAGAAAAATATAACCTAAAGCATAGCCACGGTATTATTTGCGGCAATCAGGATGGAGCAGAAATATTACAACAACGAGGATATCGAGGCCCTATTAAGGTAATGCCACAATTGGGTGTGGATGAACGCCTATTTGCTCCTCAACCTCAACCTGAATTAGCTACTCAACTAGGAATTAAACCAAGCGATTTTGTAGTGGGATTTGTCGGTAGATTTGTCCAAGAGAAGGGGTTACTAACACTTTTACAGGCATTAGTAGCTTTGCAAGATAAACCTTGGAAATTACTACTGCTTGGGCGTGGCCCTTTGCATGAAGAACTAATTAAAATTGTAGCGCAAAACAATATTAAACAACGAGTAATAATTATTGAAAGTGTACCTCATGATGTAGTTCCTAAATATATAAATTTAATGAGTACTTTAGTACTGCCATCAGAAACAACTTATAATTTTAAAACTTTGACTGCCGTTGGTTGGAAGGAGCAATTTGGGCACGTATTAATTGAGGCAATGGCTTGTAAAGTGCCAGTGATTGGTTCTAACTCTGGTGAAATTCCTTATGTAATTGGCGATGCTGGTTTAGTATTTCCTGAAGGTGATGTTAAAGCTCTTGCTAATTGCTTAACTCAACTAATAGAAAAACCAGATTTTGCAAATAATATTGGTGAAAGTGGTTATCAAAAAGCGCTGAATGAATATACAAATAAAGCATTAGCTCAACAACAATTAGAGTTTTACCAAAAAGTTGTTAGTAATCAGTAATTAAAATTTAATCATCAATAAAAATAACATATACTGACAACTAAAAAATATGCGAATTTTGCACATAGTTCCTTCAATTTCTTTAATTTATGGCGGCCCCAGTCAAATGGTATTAGGACTAGCTCCCGCTTTAGCAAAAGAGGGAGTAGAAGTTACTGTTATCACAACCGATAGTAATGGCGATACTGGACAAAAATCCTTGGATGTGCCGTTAAATGAACCAGTGAAACAAGATGGTTATGAAATAATTTATTTCCGTTGCGCTCCATTTCGCCGTTACAAGTTTTCGCTGGAGTTAATCCAGTGGCTAAAACGTCACGCTTGTGAGTTTGATCTAGCCCATATTCATGCTTTATTCTCTCCTGTAAGTAGTGCCGCTGCAATTGTGTGTCGTCAGCAAAAGCTACCTTATATTTTGCGTCCTTTGGGAACTCTCGATCCAGCTGATTTATGCAAGAAAAAGCAATTGAAACAGCTTTATGTTGCAATGCTGGAACGGCGAAATTTAGCAGGTGCGGCGGCGATTCATTTTACCAGTGTTCAAGAGGCAAAAATATCAAACCGTTTTGGTGTAGCTACGCAGGATTTGGTGATTCCTTTGGGTGTGATTCCCCAACAATCTTCTGTTACAGAAACAAGAAGTATGTTACAAAGCCAGCGGGGAATTTCAAGCGATGTGCCTATAGTATTATTTATGTCGCGGATTGACCCAAAAAAAGGGTTGAATTTGTTGATTCCAGCATTAGAAAAGTTGTTATTGATGGGTTGTAATTTTCACTTTGTGTTGGCTGGGACAAATCCCCAAGATCCAGATTATGAACAAAAAATTACATTCCAGATCCAAAATTCACCATTGCGATCGCACACTACAATTACAGGCTTTGTTACAGGTGAATTAAAAACTAGTTTATTACAAGCTGCTGATTTATTTGTCTTGCCTTCCTACTATGAAAATTTTGGTATTGCTGTAGCTGAGGCAATGGTAGCAGGAACACCTGTGGTGATTTCTGACCAGGTGCATATTTGTCATCAGGTGAGTGAAAGCCAGTCGGGGTGGGTAGGCGCAACAGATGTGCAAGCACTAGTAAATTTATTGCAAGAAGCTTTACAAAATCCCCAAGAACGCCAGCGACGGGGATTAAATGCCCAAAAATACGCATTGCAACATTACAGCTGGAATGCGATCGCTCGTCAAACTATCTCTGCATACAAGCAAATCTTAACTGTAATTGAGTAATTAATTTAGCTACTTTAGGAGAAATTACATAGTTTAAAATTTTATGACAAGCCGCTTAATCCGATAGGCGAACCGGAGCTTTATGTCATGATTGGTAGTAAGATACATAATGCTTTTCTAACTACAGGGAATCCCTCATGACTCTCCGTCTTGGTGATACAGTACCCAACTTTACGCAAGCCTCAACACACGGCGACATAAATTTTTACGAATGGGCAGGTGACAGCTGGGTAGTGCTGTTTTCACACCCTGCCGATTTTACACCTGTTTGCACCACTGAATTAGGCGCAGTTGCCAAGCTCAAACCAGAATTTGACAAGCGCAATGTCAAAGCGATCGCCCTCAGCGTTGATGATGTAGAATCCCATAAAGGATGGGTGGGCGATATCGAAGAAACACAAAGTACTACTCTCAACTACCCAATTTTGGCAGATGCAGATCGTAAAGTCTCTGACCTTTATGATATGATCCACCCCAACGCCAACGCAGCGGTAACAGTGCGATCGGTTTTCGTTATCGACCCCAATAAGAAACTCCGCCTCTCTTTCACCTACCCCCCTAGCACCGGACGCAACTTTGATGAACTGTTGCGGGTAATTGATTCTCTGCAACTGACTGATAACTACAGCGTGGCTACACCAGCTGACTGGAAAGATGGGGATAAGGTTGTAATTGTCCCCTCACTCAAAGATCCAGAAGTGCTGAAGGAGAAATTCCCCAAAGGTTACGAGGAAGTAAAACCCTACTTGCGGTTAACTCCTCAACCCAACAAGTAAGTTTGATTAAAATATTTTATACATTAGACGCAAAGGCGCAAAGTTATATCTTCGCGTCTTTTTTTTCTTAGCGTCAGAATAAAAGTAAAAGTCAATCTGGTAGGATTATGCTTTCATCCCCTTTGGTGTTGCAACTTCCGCCATCAATGCAAATGACAGACGAACAATTCTTTGAGTTCTGTCAGGTTAATCGTGATTTATAAATTTGTACCTCACTGAGCTGTAAAACGCTATATATAAACCTATCCAGCATTCAAGAATTGAATTTATCTGTCAAAATCTTATAAGCTTCATTTACCAACCGCATTTTATCTTGAGCTTGTTTTTGTAATTGCGGCTGATTAACAAATAAATCTGGATGCCATTTTTTTACCAAATTTCGATAAGCCTGTTTTATCTCAGCAAATGACACATTTGGTTGCAATCCTAAAAAGCTATAAGCGCGAGCAATCTTGTCTTTTTCTGCTTGGCTTTTGGGTTGGTGAGGTGGTTTGTTGTTTTGGTTTGTAGTATTTTTACTAGCTTGAGAACCAGGAGAACGCATTTCTGTTTTCATCCGCGCTATTTCTTCATCAAGTTCCCAATTACGAAATTTTGCCTCCAACTCTTCTGGGCTGGGAGTAGAGGAAGCTTTGGGAGGTGGTGGTGGAGATGTGTTGACACGGTGAGTGGAAGAAGTTTGGGAACTGGTAGAAGTGCGATATGTCGATGAGCCTGAAACATTCACCTTCTCTTCTACTTTTGAATAACTTTTTTGTTCTTTGTTTCCTGGCGGGGAATATTCTGTATATTTTGGTGTTTCTTGATAAGGTTGATAATTTGAAGATATCTTTGCTTTTTCTAATTCTTGCAGCAATTGGTTAAAACTACTTTGTAATTGCTGTAAAGATTCCCGTTTTTGAGCAATTTCGATTGGCTCTTTACTGACTTCAAAACGGATTATTCTTTTTGATTTTTGCTCATATTCAGCTAGAATTGATAATCCTTGACTGCTCAAGCGAGAAAAATAATCTTCAGTTGCGGCTATACAAATTTTAGCAACTTGTTGATCATAAGATTCGTTCGCTGATTTTTCTTCTGAATTTTGAATATTTTTGTTCAATAAATAAGAAATACTACCAACAACAGCTGCTCCGACAGGGCCACCCAATAACCAACCAATACCACCACCAACTGCTACTGCACTAGTTTCACTCAAATCATTGCTATTGCTTGGCTTGGGAGGTAGCGTTATTTGTGGTTCGCTAGGCCAGGGAATTATTAAATCTTCAGGTAGTTCTTCTCGAAAAAACTCGTATGCTTGATAAAGCCATTTCATCACGGCTAGATGTAACTCTATGAAGTCTTTTTTTAAAGTATCTGTTTGCCAAGATTTAAAATTATTTTCTGCGAGTGCTACTGTGGCATCAGTTTGATATTTTTTAAGTAGTTTAGATAAATCTAGCCAATTGCGTAAATCTGCAACACTATTAGTAAAGCCTTGTTGAATTAAGTTGACAGCTTTTTGTTTGATTTCAATTTTGGCGTTGTGTTTCTGATCAAAAGAATTAATTTCGTTAGCGAGAGGGTCAATTTTAGCTTTTAATGATAATTGAATTTGAGAGGCGATCGCCTGCACTCTAGGCAACCTTACACTCCCACGATTTTGTTGTAAAATACCCACAATATTTTGCAAAGCTGCTTCAAAAGCAGCTAAACCGCTACTAGTGGCTGTAGCCGTATCACCTTTGAGTCTTGCTCTTAACGCAGGTAAAGCATCAACGCGATACAAATTACTAAAACCCGGTGGTAATTCGGCGCGAAAACTTTCAGCAACAAACCGCAGCCGATTATGAACTTGCTGTTGTTCTTCTGATTCGAGTAAGTTAATAAAATTAGCAACAAGAATAACTGTTTTAATATCCCGATCTAATAGCCAATCTCGCAAGTTTTCTCGCTCACCCAAAGTCATTAACTTGCGTGAATCTAGCAATTGCACTACTAAATCTGCACTTAAAAGGCGATCGCGTACTAAACTATCTTGTTCTTCTCTATCATTTGTACCTGGTAAATCCAAAAATTCTACACCCGTGTCTAAAAAAGGATGTGGACAAAAAACTTCTACAGATGCTACATCTTTCCGCATCTGCCTGTTACCATCAAGAATGGCAAATTGTTGTAAAATTTCTGTGCCACTGTGATAAATTTCTGTACCATCTACCAACATGATGCGAGTTCGTATATCAGTACCATACTTGACAGTAATCGCAGCACCTGTAGTCGGAATCAAATCAATAGGTAAAGTACGATTTCCCAGTATGGCATTCAGCAACGTAGACTTGCCATGATTAAAAGGCCCAAATACTGCAATCTGAAAGTTGGGATTAGCTAAATACTTAAAGATAGTAGTGATATCTTGATGCAGTTGTGATTTGCTGTCTAAATTTAATAATGTAGATGCAGATTTAAGTGCATCTGCTAATTCTCTGTAACTCTCATTTACTTGCTGCATATTTACTTATTATCGTGGCTGTGCTTTGTTTTTTGAATAGCTTTTTAATATTTATAATTCTCTACAACCTTTAAAATAATAGTAATAATCGTCATTATCCAAATCTTCTAAATAGCCATAATCTAAGTCTCTATCATAGTATTCTGTATAACTATTTGTATTAATTGATAAATTATCATAGTCATCTTCATCTTCTTCATCGGAATGATTAATCATCGATTCTAATTGATGATTATTGATCTTCTCTAAATTATTCGATGAATATAACAATTTTTTCAATTTCCTAGCTTGTTTAGATGCAGCGAGCTTTGGATTAAGTTTTAATGCTTGATTATAATCATTAACCGCTCTTTGCATATCACCTATTTTATAATATGCAAAACTTCGATTAAAATATGTTATGCTGTCTTTATAATCAATGTTTATTGCTGAAGTATAATCTTTAATTGCACCCTTGATGTCTCTAAGTTTGTAACGGGCTGTACCACGCTTTGCAAAAGCTACTGCTAGATGAGGATTTAGGCTAATAGCATCTGTATAATCTGCAATGGAACCCTCTTTATCTCCTATAGCATAACGAGCATAAGCACGGTTAAGGTAATATTCATAATTCTTGTTATTTATATTAATAGCTTGAGTGTAGTCGTAAATTGCTTTATTTTTATCTCCAATTTTAAAATGTTTTATACCACGTAAATAATAAGCATTATCACAGTTTGGATGAATTCTAATCGCTTCACTGTAGTCATCAATTCCTCCTTGTGTATCTCCAAGATTAGAACGAGAAGTACCTCGCTCCAAGTAAAATATATAAAAATGAGGATTTAATTTTATAGACTCAGTATAATCTTTAATTGCTTCTTGAATTTCTCCAAGGGCATCACGAGTAATACCACTATAATAATAAGTTAAAGCAGAACTTTTTTTAAGAATGCTTATAGAATATTTGAAATCTTCAATGGCTTTCTGTTTGTCATTTAGTGCATAAAGAGTAAGACCTCTATTGTTATATGCTTTATATTCATCTGGTTTCATCAAAATAACAGTATCAAAATCCTGAATTGCCAATTGATAATCTTGATTTTCATAAAATGAAAGCCCTCTCCAAAAATAACCATCTACAAAATATGGATTCAATTCCAATGCTTGATTATAGTAAGTAGTAGCAGTTTGGTATTGCTTTTGTTTGTGATAAGAATTAGCAAGATTGAAATATTCAATAGCTAATTTAGCAAATTGATTGTTTGTATAATTATTTACAAAGCTGTTAGCATCCTGGGTTGCTACTTCTTTGTTAGGATGACATTCAACTCCTTGTTCTAATTTTGAATTTTTTTTACATGAGATTAAATTTTCTAAATAGCTATATAATCCACCAGCATATAACAAGTTTTCTATATTTAGACTAGCTTTAGCATCCGTTAATACAATCATATTAGTCGGAATAAAACCAGCTAATATCAGATTATATATAGGTTGTGCTTCACTAATCTCTTCTTGTATCAAAATACAGACTAAAATAGCATTTTTACTAATTTCTTCTTGAGTAATTGACCATTTTACAGTATCAAATCTACCATATCTTGCTTTAACTTGGATACCGATAGATGAATCAGATGTTAGTGTAAAATCTACTTTGCCGTCACCATTTACTTTTGTTTCATAGTCAACTTCAGTAACAAATTCAGCTAAACGAGTTTTTATAACTTCCTCTCCTAACTTTCCTTTCATATTGTTAATGAAGTAATTTTTAGGGTCGTTTGGTCTATATTTTTTAACCATTTCCCAGCAGAAGTCTCGTAAATGGCTTAAACTGTCACCACCAATAACTGTCAATTCGCTATGTTGACCTTTTATCTCACAATTAAGTAAGTATTTAGATTGCAACCTTTGAATAAAATCAAATTGCTGTGCTTTGAGTAAGTTTGTCCATTCCATTTGATAAATTCGTCGTTATTTATAAAAACCTATAATTATTGTTCCCAATTAAATATTAAAAGTTACAGAATAAGAAAATTTATAAATTACTAAATTTCACTCATAATTAACAAAGGAATCCATAAATAATTAGTAATTACGCATCACAAAAAGCGTAGACGCGTAACGGAAAACCACTGGTTACCACAAGAAGTATAAATAATTAAGGCTTTAAAGCGGTGATTGTGTGATTTATAAATACTAAGGTAGTATAAATAAATTATAAATACATTAGTATTCATTTCAAAAATTGTGGGTAATTTCTAGATTAATTTAACAAGATTGTATGGATATAGATTAGCTGTAGTAAGCTAACAAATTAGTATATGCAGCCTCAATTTTTTGCATCTGCGTTATAACATCCTCCTGTAAATTTTTTAGCCGCTTTAACTCACTCTCACGATTTATCTCGCGTGTTTCTTTCTGCTTCAGCAGATTATCTAATTCAGATTTGCGAGATGCAATATCGTCGTTAATCCGCTTACTTACTTCTCTTTCGTAAGAGTCGAAACATTCTTTCACTGCATCATATACAGTTTGAGATTGCTCATGCGCTACTTGTGGCAAGTATTTTACTAGCTCTTTCTTAGCCGTTTTTACCAACTCTTTGCGTGCTTGATCGGCTTGTAAAAAGCCTACTCCTAAACCAAGTAGTGCAAATCCAATTGGCCCTAGAAAAATACCTGTTACTGCTGTAATTATGCCGCCAATACCAATTACAGTAAAGTAGTTTAATAAAATATTTTTCCAATCAAATCCTGCACTAGCTAATGCTACACCAGCTAAGTTTCCTCTAGACAGAGATAACAATCCCATTGCCCATTTTGCCCAACCAGGAGAGTTATCATCTTCTGTGGTAGTTGTGGGATTGACTTTAACTTGCTGTCCAGTTAAGTTTTCGGTAATTTGGTCTGTTACTTGGCTATAAGATGCCCCATACTGTGCAGCACTACGTGAAAGTTCTCTGAAAGCTGCATTAATATCTTTTTCAGCATTTAAAGTCCAAGCAGAGAATTTATCTGTGATATATTGCTCAAAGGCTTTTTGCAGTGCGGCATTAAATGCATCTCTTTTTCCACTACTGAGAAAATCAAATAAATTTAGCTCTGGCTGATAGCGTAAGAAATCGTTTTCAAAGGCATTGTCTAAGTTTAAAACGTAGCTGCGGAAGGATTCAGAAATTGTTCTTGCTTGAGTATCTCTAGTGCTAATAATTTCTTTTTGAAACTGATTGCGGATACTCGTAAGTTTGTTAAACTCCGGTTCCACAGAATCAATGCGGTTTTTCAACTCATTTACATCTTGGTCAAGTAATGGTAGGCGTCTTTCAATTGCTTCGCGGGTGTGATTGCAGGCTTGTCTGGCCAATGTTCTAACTTGCCGAAGTTCTGCGATCGCACGTTCTCTAGTCAGAAAAGTATTTAACGCTTCCATAAACTTTGGAAAGCCAGTTCCCTCTAAATCAGCTTGAGGATTTTTTAACCTTTTTCTAAGTGCTTGAATTGATGAAAGCTCAAACACGCGCTCATCATAAACATTCTGACCATCTACATAACAATACTCTGCTAAATTAGCTTTAAATACTTGCCGCAATCTGTCTTCAGCTGCATTTAATTCTTCTGTATCATCAGGATCAATCAATGATTCCCGCACCTGATCCCAAGCATTAATTAAGAAGAAAACTGCCAAACCACGACCTTTAATGTAATTTTCTAAATAGCGACGTTCACCCAGGGTGCAAGGTTGTGAGGCTCTCATCACAAATAAAATTGCATGACAATTGTTAACATAGCCTAAAGATAATTCGTTCCGTGCCTCCGTGTCATTTAATCCTGGACTATCAACTATTTCAATACCTTTCTCTAATAGCGTTAATGGATACTCAACTACTGCATAGTCAACATCAGGAAATGCTTGCTTTTTTACTTGCTCTAGTTTTTTAGCTTCAGCAGGGTCAATGGTATATTTATATTTAAAAGATTGAAAATCTAACTGTTGTGGATTTTTACCATCATTAAAATGAATTGTGACTTTCTTGTCGACGCCATAGCGTAAAACTGTTAATAGTGCGGTACATGGATTAACGTCGCTTGGCAGTAAATTTTCTCCAATTAAAGCATTTAAAAACGTGCTTTTTCCCCGTTTCATATCGCCCAAAACTAACAGGCGGAACACACCTTGCTTGAGATTTTTACTAGCTACTGTAATATCTTCAATATCTCGTTCTAGGCTGAGTTTTCCTGATGAAGATTCTCCAGCTAATTCCGCTTGATTTATAGTTTCAGCGATTTTGCTCAAACAATCAGAAATTTTTGACCGCACTTGAGCAACACGCTCTAAATCATTGATAAATCTGTCAGATGCAACTTGATTACTCATAAAATTTATACCCTAATTAAGGATTATTTTTTGCAGATTCAAAGAAAAGTTTGTCAGTACCAAAATATTTAATGTATTATATTTTACTAGTATTATAAATGCCTCAGTAAAATCGCTACTTTACTGGGTATTATCTATTCACCTTAACTAGGAAACCGTAATTTTGCGTCAAAATGACTCTTAGCTGATGATCCTCGCTATTTATCTGCACGAAATTAACAGGTTGCGTGAGAATAAAAGTAAGAGTCAGTCAGGTAGGTATTATGTTTTCATCACCTATTGTGTTGCAGGAAAAAATGGCAGAATACATGAGGGAGCCTGGAGTAAAGCTAGGCTGGTTAATTGACCGCAAACAGTGCAAAGTCTATATTTATCGTCCTGGTTTACCAGTGGAATATCTAGAAAATCCCGCTACTATAAGGGTGACCTAGTTATGTCTGGTTTCGTGCTGAATATGAGCAAAGTTTGGTAATAGATGCGTGATTGAGGCCATAGGAGTCATCATTATTTAATGCGATCGCGGTTACAAAATACAGTAATACTGCCACCGTTATAAGCCAAAATTTTTATAGAGAAGAACTTAGGTACAGAAAAGAAATGGATATTAAAAATGGCTTTGTAGGGTCTGTTGGTAACACACCTCTGATTCGCTTAAACAGCTTTAGTGAAGAAACGGGGTGCGAAATCCTTGGTAAAGCAGAATTTCTCAATCCTGGTGGTTCCGTCAAAGACCGCGCCGCACTTTACATTATTGAAGATGCGGAAAAAAAAGGTTTACTTAAGCCTGGTGGTACAGTAGTTGAAGGCACAGCTGGTAATACTGGCATTGGATTGGCGCATATTTGCAATGCCAAAGGCTACAAATGCCTGATTATTATTCCTGATACCCAGTCCCAAGAAAAAATAGACGCACTGACAACACTAGGTGCAGAAGTTCGTCCTGTTCCCGCCGTACCTTACAAAGACCCCAACAACTACGTTAGGCTTTCTGGCAGAATAGCTGCTGAGTTGGATAACGCTATTTGGGCGAATCAGTTTGATAATTTAGCCAACCGCCACGCCCATTACGAAACCACAGGCCCAGAAATTTGGACACAAACAGATGGTAAAATTGATGGCTGGGTAACTGCGACTGGTACTGGTGGTACATTTGCTGGTGTAGCGCTGTATCTGAAAGAAAAGAATCCAGCAATTAAATGTGTTGTTGCTGACCCTCTAGGTAGTGGACTTTACAGCTACATCAAAACAGGTGAAATCACGACAGAAGGCAATTCGATCACCGAAGGTATTGGTAACAGTCGCATTACAGCCAATATGGAAGGCGCACCTGCTGATGATGCTATCCAAATAGATGACAAGGAAGCTTTGCGAGTAGTTTATCAACTGCTAAGGAAAGACGGATTGTTAATGGGTGGTTCGACAGGTATTAATGTTGGTGCAGCTGTTGCTCTAGCCAAGCAGTTGGGCCCAGGACATACTATTGTTACCATCTTGTGCGATAGCGGTTCCCGGTATCAATCGCGGATATTCAACCGTGAATGGCTAGCCTCAAAAGGACTTTCAGTAGACTAGTTATTAGTTCCTTATATCTTTTCTTCTTCTGTGCGTTCTCAGCACCTCTGCGGTTTGTAAAAAATGTCAAATACAGCTCAACCATCACAATCTCCAACAACAGACCCACCTGCTTCTTTGAGATGCGTGCGAGTTTGCCAAAATCGCACTTGTAAAAAACAGGGTGCAGCAAATGTCCTAGCAGCTTTTGCCGCTTTGCCAGTTCCTGGTGTGATGGTAACGGCTAGCGGCTGTTTAGGACAATGTGGTAACGGGCCGATGGTGCTGGTATTGCCAGAGACAGTCTGGTATAGCCGCGTTCACCCTAGCGAAGTACCTCTATTGGTAGAACAGCACTTATTAGGTGATCAAAGAGTCAGGCAGATGCTTTATTATCGGTTTCATCCCCAGGGATAAAGCTGTTTAAAAATATATAAGTCTGCACTCTTTGTTGACTGAAGCGAGGCATCCGATGAACATTCAGCAGCTACGTCAATCATTGAAAATGAAGTGGCTGAGTTACTACGAGCAAAATCGCCCCTGGTTGGTGAAAATGCGAATTTGGGGTACTTATGAAGGGCTACGTCGTCCTTCATCTGGTTTTATTTTGGCTACTTTGTCTGTTTTAGAGCCAGAATTTGATCAGATACTAACTTTTATTCTCGATTTGAATAATAATCCGGATAAGATAGTTGCCGCTTTGGGTCTTAACTTTAATCCTGATAAAGAGTTAGATTTAATAACCGCAGAGGATTTGATAGCTGTAAACCATTTTTCTAATGAGTCTCTAGAAGAAACTGATTATAGAGATCAGCCTGCGCCATTGGTTGCTGCTCATACGGAGATGACTTCCGATGCTTCTATTAACAGGTCAAGTTCTAAACAGCCACCAACTGCTCTGACATACACAGTAAAACCTGTGACATCGCTGACTGTAACTAACGGGGTAAATCGCGATCGCCAGCCCGTGTCATCAGTGGCAATAGCTACCCAAGTTAAGCATGAATCCTCAGAGAAAATACTAATCGCAAAGAAATTGTCCTCTGGGCTTCTACGTCTACACCAGCCTGAGCGATCGCTAACA
Organism: Mojavia sp.; assembly: GCF_059505145.1. Lineage (NCBI taxonomy): Bacteria > Bacillati > Cyanobacteriota > Cyanophyceae > Nostocales > Nostocaceae > Mojavia > Mojavia sp. The sequence continues at coordinate 48,476 of NZ_JCACKA010000135.1, read as the reverse complement.
AAGGCTACCGAAGTTTCAAGTATGGGCAAAACTCTACCATCCCTAGCAATAACTAATAAAGTTCCTGCAAATGGCACAAATTTGCAATCACTTGCTGTGGCTATTAAGGTTCCCAACAACGCTAAAACAGCCAAGATACAATTGCAAGATATGAGTTATCAAGTTAAGCTATCACCCAGCACTAATGCTCGTAGTTTAGCTTCTTGGGTAGATGAGTTTTGTCAAGGTGCTGATTACGACCCCAAAGAAGCTATATTTACACCCTTTTGAAGCAATTCACTTTATTCACTGACGCTCGATAGTAAAAGCACTCCCTATGAACTTTGTACATCACTAATGCATGAAGAAGGGACTAGGGTAGATGGGGAGTAGGGGAAACAAGGGGATAAATCGTTACTTGTAACTCAGCACTCAGCACTCAGCACTTTCAAGCTAACCCCCTGTACAGCAGAGCAATCCTGATTGTAGGGCTGCTCAAGCTGTCTGAAGCCCAATATCAATCGTTGCTGCGTAACCAAAGCTAGTTTTGGTAAGTGTGAGCAACAATTGGTCTCCACCGTCTTGAAAGATTCTATCTTGTGCGTTCTTTAGGGCCTGCTGTCCCTTGCTGGCGTATGGTGTCTGTGCGTGTACCTGATCGGTAATTGCATCATCAAAGTACAGCTGTGATGTAAACTCATAACTCTGCTTTGATGTGGTATCTGCGCGTAGTTTAAAGTGGATATGGACTGTTCTACCTCGATACCAACCGGGATAAATGGTTGTGAACTGGACAGTTCCATTCGCGTCCGTCACTTGATATCCACGTAAGAACTTTTTCCCCACGGTACTGAAACTTGGGTCGTTTACGCCCGAATAGACACCAAGTGCGTCACAATGCCAAATATCCGCGATCGCACCTGCAATTGGTGTGCAGCTAGTACCACTGACCCTAGAAACACGCAGCGTCAGTTGCAGTGGTACACCTTCTTTCACCGAACCATCCGAGGGATCAAAACGGATATCTGAACGGTTGAGTTTCTCGTCTACAAAATACGGCCCTTCGGTCTGCTGCGGTCTCACGACACACCCAGGCAACGATGATCCTGGGACGGTTGCACTCGATTGTGCCTGTGTGGAACTGGACTTTCTAGGTATACATCCAACAACAATTGCAGCTCCGGCTGCTCTAAATAGAGCAAGTGCCTGTCTTCGGCTCAGAATCCGGCTGAGTTGGCGATTATCTTTTTCCATAGTGTCTTTACAATGCTACTGGGAACTGATACCAATTCAAAATTTGTTCATTAAAAAAGCTAGACATAACAAGGGTTTGGGAGTGTGTATCTGTCGCATTCTTTTTTCAAATTGGTATTAAGCTCATCTCCTGGCTGAAGCACTCTTGATTTCGTGGGCATTGGGAAGAGCAATTTTCTCTATGCGCCATGCCCTATGCCCCAAGGATTTAACTATTTTGCCGTATTAGGGCGATCGCGATCTCCTCATTCAAGTTCTGCAAAATCTGTTGAGTAATGCCATCAAATACAATCTCGCCAATGGCTGGATAAGAATTCACGCTCATCAAACCCAAACAAAGCTCAACGTCACGATCGCCAACTCATCAAAAAATATTCCAGCAAGCGATCGCATTTTTGACCGCTTTTATCGCAGCGATCCTGCCCGCACCCGTAAGGTAGAAGGCATCGGACTAGGACTCAGCCTCGCTCGTGAAATTGCTAGGGCACATCGTGGCGACCTTACCCTAGATTCAACTTCTTCCGGTCAAACAGCATTCACCCTGACTTTACCGATTACATTACATACTTGAGCGATCGCTGTTTATCTAGCTTGTTATAAACCACCTGATAACTTTTCAAACATTCTTTTATATCATTAAACTTGTAGTGGCCCGAATCTGCTCTTAAGCATTAATTTGGTGAATGAACATAAATACAGTCAACAAATTTTGGCGAAGAGTCCAACGCAAAGCCGGGCACTTGCAGAGGATTCTACAATATCGCATCAGATCAATCATACTTGTGGCGTTATTTTTAGTGACGGCTATTTTGCCCAGTACCGCCCAGATTGTTACAGTCAACTCAAACACTAAAGTTTCAGAAAATCTCGAAAATTTGGTAACACAAGGCAGAACCTTGTACGAAGCTGAACAGTTTTATGATGCAGTCAAGTTATTGCAACAAGCTGTCACAACCTACAATGCCAGTGGAGATAGACTAAGGCAAGCAATGACCTTAAGTAATCTGTCTTTAGCCTATCAACAGCTAGGTTTGTGGGCAGAAGCACAAGAGGCGATCGCTCAAAGTTTAAATTTATTACAGAAGTTAGAGAATTCTCCAGAGCGTTCTCAAATCCTTGCTCAAACTCTAGATGTTCAAGGGCACTGGCAATTAGCACGAGGACAAGCGGAAGCAGCACTAACAACCTGGCAAAAAGCCGCTGATATTTATCACAAAATAGGCAATACCGCTACGTTAACTCGTAACCGCATTAATTCTGCACAAGCTTTGCAAGCTCTAGGGCTTTACCTTCAGGCTAACAAGATTTTAAACGAGGTGCAGCTAACCCTTACAAGCCTTCCAGACTCACCTCTTGTAGCGACAGGACTGCGTAGCCTTGGCAACGTCCGCCGAGTCGTTGGTGATTTAAGCGGATCGCGGCAGGTGTTGGAGAAAAGTCTAGCAGTGGCACAGCGAGTACAATCTTCTAGTGCGATCGCTGAAGCTCAACTGAGTCTAGGCAACACCGCCCGCGCTCAACAAGATATTAAAGCTGCTTCAGAGTACTACCAGCAGGCGGCGGCATCTGTTTTTGCCATAACACGCATCCAGGCTCACCTAAACCTACTCAGCATACTTTTGGAGAACTTGGAGAAAAATAAAGATAAAAATGGGTTGAAAGATGCATTGGCATTGTCGTCCCAAATTCAATCGGAAATTAGCAACTTGCCTCCCAGCCGAACCTCAGTATATGCTCGGATTAAATTTGCCCAAATTCTCACACAACTAAAAAATACCAGCACAGACACCCCTTCATGGCTGGATATTGCCCAACAGTTGTCCACCGCTATCAAACAGGCGCAGAGCTTGCAAGACCAGCGAGCAGAATCTTATGCTACAGGTACTCTCGGCGAGTTGTATGAAAAAACCGGGCAATTCTCTGAAGCTCAAGACCTTACCGAGAAATCTTTGTTTATAGCGCAAACTATTAATGCATCAGATATTGCTTATCAGTGGCAATGGCAGCTAGGACGCATACTTAAAAAGAAGGGAGATATTAAAAGCGCGATCGCATCCTATGATGTAGCGTTTAAGACGCTAAACTCGCTCCGCAGCGATTTGGTTGCGATTAATCCAGATGTTCAGTTTTCCTTCCGGGAAAATGTCGAACCAGTGTATCGAGAGTTCGTTGATTTGCTGTTGGGAACTGAAGAAAATCCCGCACTCAATAAAAACAATCTCAAGCAAGCTCGTTATGTAATTGAATCTCTGCAATTAGCAGAACTGGATAACTTCTTTCGGTCAGCCTGTTTAAGCCCAACGCAGGAACTTGACCCAGTGGTTGACAAAAAAGACCAACAAGCAGCAGTTATCTATCCGATTATTTTGCCAAACAGCCTAGATATTATCCTCAAATTGCCTAATCAAGAACAATTGCGCCACTACAGGGCTGTAATAGCCCAAGATCAAGTTGAAGGGATTGTAGCAGACCTGAGAAAAAATTTACTAGATGTCACTGGGATTGTTCGGGTTCAGCAGCAATCCCAACAGATATATGACTGGTTAATTCGACCTGCGGAAGCAGAGTTAGCCAAAAGTGGGATCAAAACCTTAGTGTTTGTTCTTGATGGTGAGTTGCGGAATATCCCGATGGGGGTTCTCTACGACAAACAGCAGCAGAAATATTTAGTAGAGAAATATGCGATCGCCTTGGCCCCAGGTTTACAACTCCTCGATCCCAAGCCTCTGCAAAAGGTACAGTTAAACGCTTTAACTGCTGGAGTCAGCGAAAAACGCCCAATCGAAGGCAGAGAATTTCCCCAGTTGGAAAATGTACCACGAGAATTAAAAGAAGTCCAGTCTGAGATACCTAAGAGTGAAGAACTGTTAAATCAAAAGTTTACCGAACCGAACCTGCAAAATCAGTTGCAGGCAACTCCCTTCTCGGTGGTTCACCTAGCAACGCACGGCGAATTCAGTTCCGATCCAGAAAACACTTTTATTCTCACCTGGAATAAATTAGTTAAGGCCAAGGATTTTGATAATTTACTGCGAGTTAACGATTCTAGTAGGTCTAGCAGTATTGAATTACTTGTCCTCAGCGCTTGTAAAACTGCTGAGGGAGACAAACGAGCAGCTTTGGGGCTGGCTGGGATAGCTGTGCGAGCGGGGGCACGCAGTACACTAGCAACATTGTGGTCAGTAGATGATCGCTTTACTGCCGATGTGATGAGTGAATTCTACCGACAGTTAAATACTGGAGTGAATAAAGCCGAAGCCCTCCAGCGTGCCCAACTAGCACTTTTTGCCCAAGAGAAAGCTCCATATTTCTGGGCACCCTATGTTTTAGTAGGGAATTGGCTGTAACGTATAGGAAAAACCCGATTTTTTAGGGGCAAGAAGCAGGAGTAAGCCAGGAAATATGGGGTGTGGCTGTAGGCACATTAGCTGTGAGTACTACCTCACCTTTAGCATTTTTTATCCACCGTTGTGCTTCTATAATGGGCGCTGGCGTGGGGTTAGTTGCTTGAGGAGAAACATTTGTAATAGCACGGTTCTCTCTCATTGGGTTGAGAGTTACCCAATCTACTTGAACTGCATCGCTGCTGAGGGGTTCGGTTTTGGGGTTACGGGGTAAACCACCGCGTCCGGTAATGGTAAAACTGCTTTGATTTTGACCAGGACGCACTTGACAAACTTGAGACACTTCGGTGTCAACTGGTATAGCTGGTAAGTTAATTAGTCCTCGATTTAGATCAACATCTAGCGTGTTAATTTCGACAGTGCCACTTAAATTAGGACTGATTCGGGAAATTGCCGTAATGTCATTTGTTGCAAGTTGACGTGGATCTAAATCTCTAAAACGCAACAACTTCTTAAGGTCTTCACGAGTTAATGGTGCAATTTCAAAAATCTCAGTAGCGTTGATTGTGACTGTTCCTCCTTGACCATTGTAGGCATTAGCGGTAATGTCGCTATTTTCATTTGGTTTGGCGACGATGAAGCCATTAGAAGCATTGATGGTAATATTGCCGCCGTTTCCACCCTGTTGATTAGTGCCTGCGGTAGCAGATATTTGGCTGTTGCCGCTTAGTAACAATAAATCTATGTCGTGGAGTGTAATATCACCACCATTACCGGATGCAGTTTCAGCAGTGATTGCTCCTTGATTGTCTAAGCGAATGAAACGAGATCCTACCTGAAGCTTGCCTGCACTCCCTGATCCTTGAGAGCGAACAAACAAGCCACTATTAGCCGACTCATCCTCAACCAAACCCTCAACACTTCGGACAAGCCGTTTGAAGTTAGCACTACCAGATATAGTCACCCTATCAGTAGCATTAACTGTGATATTACCTGCAAACCCACTGCTGTCTCTGAAAGCATTGGCAAGAATTTGTCCACCATTAACCGCTTCCAAAGTATTCACGTTGACCGTGATATTGCCAGCATTTCCCGATCCTAGAGTGCGGGCATCTACAACCCCATTATCTGCTACCCGCAAAGCATTCGTATTAATAATGATGTTTCCTCCCTGCCCCCCTTGAGTAGTGCGTGAAAATATTCCACTTGCTGTTCTATTAATGGCAACTCCAAAAACATTAACAGCATCAGAAGCATTAACTTCTATATTTCCACCTTTTCCTTGACCAAAAGAGGCAGTAGATATCTGTGCCCCATTTCCGACAATTAACTGCCTAGTAATAATCGTTAAGTCTCCGGCATTGCCAAAACTTTCTGTTTGAGTAGATAAAATGCTAGGGATTTGCTGCCCATTGGATGATATTCCTGTTCCCCTCAATTCCACCAAATCGCTAGCAGCCACAAACAAATTTCCCCCCTTTCCCTCACCAAGAGTACGACTTAATATTTGCGCTCCATCCTGGACACTCAAGCGTTTGGTATTAATTGTCAAGTTACCAGCAGCTTTAGCACCTAGAGTTTGAGTAGATAAGCCGCTACCAGTACCAATTAGTTCCACAGCATCGGTGGCAGTTACAGTCAAATCCCCCCCCTGTCCCTTGCCCAAAGTAGAAGCTGATACTCGCGCTCCATTTTGAGAACTTAACCGTCGAGTTGTAATTGTTAAGTTGCCAGCATCTCCAGCACCTGAAGTTTGAGTGAACAAGCCGCTATTTGTTGTTCCTGCTAGTTCTACAAACTCGGAGGCGCGAATAGTAAGGTCTCCGCCCCGTCCCTTGCCAAAGGTGCCAGCTCTAATCAATGAGCGGCCTTGGATACTCAACTGTCCAGTTTCAATCGTCACGTTTCCCCCGGTTCCAGTCGCTTCTGGTAAAACATCGGCTGTAATCCGTGACTCCTCAGTGAGAGTCACCGTCTTTGTTGTGCGGACAAGCACCTGTCCACCAGCCTCTATACCTTGTGTGTCGGCATAAATCCGTGAGCCTTGAATTAAAGCCAAATTATTGCTCTGGATTTGAACATCACCACCGCTGGCACCACTAACATCAACGTATGCTTTGTCTTGCAGCCGAATATCGCCAAAATTATTGACAGAACTGTACCCCAATACCCAATCGTTATCTTGCTGGTTCAAGCTCACTTCTCCAGCACCAGCCACACTACCTAGCTCAATACGTCCTCCTGGAACTGCCAAATTCGGTTGTTTTAAAGCTGCTCGCTCACCTCCCTGCAACGTCACATTACCACCCACCAGTGCTAAAGTTTTACCAGGTTGCACTTTTAGGGCAGATCCTTCTACACGAATATCTCCTGCTGTTCCCTCAAATTGCAAGCCAATGGGAACACTTATCGTTAGTAGAGGTGGGTTTTGGGGAGTTGTCGCGCTAAATAGAGCGCCATCTGCAAATTTGAGGCGGTTTGCTGTAGTTGCGATGAACGAACCCTTGATGTCCAATTGGGCATTAGGCCCAAAAATAATTCCTGATGGATTAATCACAAACAGGTTAGCTGTACCGTTGGCTTTGATTAATCCATTAATGTCAGAAACTGAGCCACCTGTTACCCGACTGATAATGTTTTGAATATCAAGAGCATTATTAAAGTTTGCCTCTGTGCCATTCGGCACAGAAAACTGTTGGAAGCTGTGGAACAAGTTACCGCCAGCTTGGGTTCCGCCAGTGATGTCAAAAGTGTTCCCCTGTTGAGTAACGACAGAATTATTCGGTAGAGTTCCATCAGGCGTAATTTGGGCAACAGCATAATTAAAAGAGAATGCATATGCACCATTAATAGCTAAAGAAATCATTAGCCTTAAAAGCCAGCACGAACCGCGTAAATTTTCAGTCATTTGATGAATTTCCTTTAACAACAGTAATGAGTGGGGCTTTTTGTGCTGCCAGTACAAAATGTAAATCTTTATGAACAAATTACATAATTGCTAGAAAAATTTATGCCGCAAAATGATTACTAAACAGAGGTGACTTTACACCTAAGGAAAAACAATCAATTGGGTATTGCTATGCATCATTCCTTTCAAATAAACATCTTAGATTTAGACCGGAATGAATCAATTTTTGAGCAGGACATCACAGATGTGGAAGCTGAAAAAATTGTAGGAGGAAATAAAATCTCACCAGTAGTGGGTATTATAAAGGCTAAAAAAAATGTAGAAATAGAAGAAGTCTCAAAAGTAGTGATTATTGAAAAGAATAAAAAAGGCACTGACTCATGTATACCTCCTATGGATGACCCTTATTGCCCTCCCATGTAAAAACTGCGGCTGAAGCTTTAAAAATAGCTGTTAATAGCTAAGGAAATCATTAACCTTAATAACCAGCACGAACCGCTTAAGTTTCCAGTCATTTGATGAATTTCCCTTAACAACAGAAATGATCAGGGCTATAAGTTATAAACTTTTGTGAATAAATCGCACACTTGGCAGAAAAATTGATGCGGCAAAATGATTACTAAACAGAGGTGGCTTTATACCTAAGGAAAAACAATCAATTGGGTGATTACAATGCATTATTCCTTTAAAATAAAAATCCTGGATTTAAACCATAATCAATCAATTTTTGAGCAGGACATTACAGATGTCGAGGCTGCAAAAATTGTAGGAGGAAAATCAAGTGGAAGTGTAATATCATCTCTCAGCGCCAGCCTTAATAAGTCCTTAAAACCACTTGGTATAAAAGACATCAATTGCTCAGATATAGAGCCTCTGCCTGACCCTCCTTGTCCTCCCTGTCATATTCAAAAAACACAAATCCTTTTGTAACGTCAAGCATAATGTGGTCGTTTTTTAACCATTAGTGGCCGCAGGGCAGAACTTAATACTTAAAGAAGTTTGAGATATTTGAATGCGATCGCTTTTGCCACCGTAGGGGCGATCGCTTTAAAATTCTGAACAACGCAATAATAAGCATTCCCGCAATCCTTTGGCGGCCACTTAATGGTTAAATCACAATTTTTCTGAGCCATAACGCGCAACAATCGGCGCAGAGGCAAATTCTGACAAGCCAACGCTTGTTAATAAATTAGTCCAATCCTCAGCAACTACGCGGGAACTTGAATTAGTGCGGTGCATCTGGGCTAAATTAGTTACAGCATCCTGCCAAATATAATTGACAGCATAGGCAACGTACTCTCCTGGTTTTGACGTATTCAACTGAGTTTTCAGTTCGCTCGTTAGCGCTATCCGTTGCACCCATGCTTTAACGTAAAAATACTCAGATGTGGTTTGCGGAGCGCCACAATAAACTTTGAAGTACCATTGATACTTAGAGCCTTGCTTGAGAGCATATTGCGGACTTGGCGGTAGGCTGATGCCAATAACACCAGGCTTGTCAGCCAGCGTTAAAGGTGTACGGTAGATGTCTTTGCCTTTTTCATCCTGAAATACAAACTCTCCAGTGCGTAAGTTTGTGGGTAGGTGTGGTACATAAACCCAAAAGGTGGGATACTCGGAGACTGTTAATGCTAAGAAAGATTCCGATTCATTTAAAGTTTCTTCACCAGGCACCAAGGCAGTAATAGGCGTTTTTAGGTCTGGACATTGAGTTCCAGTACGCCTTGCCCCTCCTTGGCGGCGACCAATGGGTGCGCCGTTACGTGGAAATTTTAATTGGGCAAGGCGGTTTTGTGTGTTAGATACAGCTTTTTTGACAGGTTGGGTAGTAACTTGTGCGTGTACTTGTAGCGGATAACTTACAATATTGAGCAATATTAAAGGGATAAAGCAAGTTTGTAGTAAATGCTTTAGCCCTGAACCAATGGCTACAAAACCGTCATCAGGCTGCGCCCACAATTCTCCAACTTCAGTTTTTGGTTGATGAATTACTTGTTTCATTAGGTTTTGAGGTAGTTTATTCCTGGTCATAATTCAGTGTCAATGTCAAAATATTTTTGCTATTTCTGAATTAGAAACGGGAAGCCTGCGAAACAAAATTTTCCCTGCGTAACATCCACATAACAACCATAGCCGTCAATACCAATGCCAATACAGGCGGGATAAGTGGTATCCACCCCGCCTGTGTAAAAATGCCAAAGCAAATCCCAAATAGTGTCAACAGCGTCGTTGCTATTGCTAGCCCAAGGTATAACGGCTTTAAGCAGCGCCATGCTATGATACCTCCCACTAATGACCATCCCCAAATCCAAACAGCTTCAATCCATCCAGACCACCACCACAACAAAGGTCTACGATCCAGAACAGCACTAAGAATCTGGCTCACCATGTGCGCCTGCACGAGCAATCCTTGTATTTTCTTTTCTTTGGTGGGGATTTTCCAATAGTCAGCTTTAGTGCTGGGGGCGGTAACGCCAATGAGAACGATACGATTCTTTAATGATTCTACTAACTCTCGATTGATTTTGTCGTTTAAAACATCTTTGAGAGATACGGTCTCGGCAATTTTTTCTCCAAGCCGCAGAGAACGATAATTGAGCAACACTTGATAACCCGATGCATCAATTTTTTGGTAGCCGCTAGAGTGTTCTTTTAATGGCTTAAATACAACGTTGCCAATTTGCAAGTCTCCTTCGGTTGTGATGTCTGCGTTGATATTTTTGGAAAGTAAGTAGTGACGTGCAAGCTGAAGGCTGAAAGCATCTTCGGCGGCACACGGCGATTCTATGGGAGGAGTTAAATGCAACAATTGGCGGCGAGGAATTTCATCGTTGTCTATCACAAAATCGCTAAAACTTTGGCGTTCTTTTGGGACTTCATCGGGGGAGTGAATACCATCAGGTTCGCCATCTAAATTAGCAGAAACTTTGCACACTGTAAAAATGCGGTGATCCTGCTGTAAGCGAGTGGTTAAATCTGGATAATCTGGGTCTACAGGGAAATCTCGATAAATATCTATACCGATTGTTGTTGGTTGATACTGCTCTAATTTTTGCAAGAGTTGAGCGAGTGCCTGATCTGAAAGCGACCCTATGCCATTCATCCGCTTCTGGTTTTGATAATGTATATCAGCCTCCCCAACAGTAACTATTAACAGGCGTGGATCTGACCTTTCCAAAGGCGATCGCATTTGCATCAAATGGTCGTAAGCCTGCAATTCACTTTGTTGCAACATCCCCAAATAGCGCACTCCCATGACTAAGGTTGTAATCAGTACACTCACCAGCAACACAGTTAGAAAAATACGTTTCAACTCAATCTTTGGAGAGCATAACTGTTTCCAAGTGGGCGGTAAAACTCCAGGGTTCTGAAAAATTACTGGCAACCAAGTGGCATTGGGAAATTTATTCTCCAAGCCTTGCAGCTTTTCCCTCGCTTCCCGCGATGCTAAATAAAGAGATTTACCTCTCGAAAAAGCTACTAGAAAATGTTTTAAAAATTCCTGTGCTACCTCATCTGGGACTGGTTCCCGCATCACAATCATTTGCGGAATGTTTAAAGTTGCTAGTTGCCATGCTAATCCCAAACCATCACAAGAGTTAAAAATTGCTAGTTGCAAACCTTGGGAGATCGCACTTTTTAAACCATTATTTAACTCGTCAATTGTTAGGCTATCACTTTTATTAATGTAAATACGGCCAGTACCATTAGAAGTTTCACTATGCCCCGCAAAAAACAAAATATCCCATTGCTGCCACAAATAATTATTTAGCTCGTCGCGTTGCGGCTCCACTAGAAAAACTGTTTCGGCATTTGGTAAATTTGTTAATAACTGACGGTCTAGTTGAATATTAATTCCAGCACTATTTCCCAAAATTGCTAAAATTCTTACCTTGGGTTTATGCGGTGGCGTCGGTGGTGTTTCTGATACTGTTGCACTTAAGGCAAATTCTGCTTGTGAGTATCTCTTAAAAAAATCCCACAAATGCCAAGGAAGCCTTTGTAATTGACTATTATCTGTGCGAATTAATACTCGAATTGTTTCATCTCGGTTTAATTCTTCGCGTAGTGTATTATTAATGTGACGAAATTCCTGAGAATCAAGCCATGTTTGCAGGCGATCGCTCAATAATTTACCAGACTGGCTACATTTTTCAATTCTACTTTTGATAGAGCCATCATAAATAATTTCTTGAGGTTTGATGCGGCTAGGTATTCCTAAACTGCGATATTTATCCTGCCACTGGTTGAAATAAGTAGCTAATTCGGGGGATACAGGTAAATTGCCAGAAACTTCTATTTTTGGGCGAGCATTTTCTGCTCCAATTTCTAATGTCACCCGGCACCCGTGTTCTGATAAATTACCATCCAGCTTCAGAACAACTAACTTTGCCATATACCTATTTCAAATTAGGGATTTTGGATAATCAAATTAACACTAGCAAATACTGAAACTTTTTTACAACGCTGATTATTTATGATAATATTTATTGACTGTTCGTTATAAGAAGTAACAGCATTTTCGTGTACTAAACTTTAAACTGTAAAAAACTCTGTAAAGTTGACATCCCCCAAAACAATTTTAATGCTAAAATGCTCTCCAAGTTCAGTACTAAAGGTTAGTTGAATACTCTTGGTATCTCTTGCAGTAGCTTGCATAACTACGGTGCCTAAATCATCTAACACCATTATTTCAAGCTCTTCTGGCAGATACTTTTGACCATCAACTGGGCATACTTTCACACAGATGTTTATTTCTTGTTCGGAAACAGGTATAATTCCAACCACTAAAGCAATGGGTTTACTTTCTGATTGTCGTCCTAAGTTCAGGAGTGTACCTTTTTGCACACTAATAGTTAAATTATCTGGGTTTTGAGCTAACGTTTGTTCAGCAGATCTAAATCTAAAAGCTAGTTCAGCTGATTGCGGACTCAAAAGCGATTCAACCGTTTGCCAACCGACATCAACAACATTCATTAACCACTTACTCAGGTGAATTGGTTGTTTGACTTTTTCAGGGGTTTCGCTTAGTTGTAAGATGAATTCTTCAAGCGATCGCAATTCGCTTATGAGTACCGAATTAGATTCGCTCACAGTTTTCACAAATCCTAACAAAGTTGCTTGTCTTAGCGATTCGTCAAACTGTACAGCTACATAAGCAATTCTATCTGAGCAAACTTCTGGCGAAATATGAATTATCTTTTCGTTTGGTAACACCGGAAGACACTCTAGCCTACCTTTACCTATTACTTCTAAATCAGCGATATCCATTACTGTTTGAATCACCGGGTTCCAACTTAAACTTGCTGACCACTTCGTTTCAATTCCCATGCAACGTAGGTAGAATTTTACCGCAGACACCGCTAGAGTATTGAGATAAACCTGTTTAGCTTTTACTAAATTGCTATGCTGAGAGCAAAACTCTTCTGCCAGTACGCGATCTGATAAGCTTATCGGTACGGTAAAAGTTAAAGATTCTGACAAATTTTTCATCATTTTTTACTCTCTTGCTTAATTTACATCGTTTACACAGTACTCTTTTAACTTTGAGGAAAACTTATTTACACAGCGGTAATAAAAGCTACTGACTGTGGGAATTTTTATTTCAAATTCCGCAGAAATCTCTTTCCAGGATTTTCCCAACATTCGTCGCGTTGCTAATGCTTGAAAGTTAGCTTGAGGACATTTTTCTATATGTTCATTTTTGAAGATATCTTCTGGATCTGATTCTATACATTCTTTCAAAATATCTGTGAGGGTTTTTGGCTCTTGAGGTAAGGCGATAACATTATCCAGGTCAGCAACATTTATTCTTTGTATTCCTTGCTGAGTCTGTATTTTCCTAATAGCATCTTTAAAAAATCGCCGCTCAAAAAGTACATTAACCCATGCCATGACGCTACCGCGTTCTGCATCGTACTTATCAATCTTTTCACAAATATAAAGCAAAAGTTCTTGGCGTGCCTCATCATAAATATTTTCATATACAGCTACTGGATATTGACTTTTTTGCGGATGGCAAAGTCTACCAGAGCGCATAATGCCATTAACTAACTTTGTTAAAGCGATCTGTCTTCCTGGCGATCGCGGTGGGTGTTGTTGAGCTAAAAAAGCCAACTGTAGTAAATGTGAATCTAGTTCATCTTGTTCAGGATGATTCATCTGAGACTCCAAACCTGATTAATAAGCGCAAGTGAATCTCTATTTTTCTCTCGCTCTCCTGAGCGAAATTTTATGCCAAACAATTATTTTCGTTACGAATGTTTATATTTAGAGGTTGAAGTTAAGGAAGAACCGTTATACAGGCGACAACAAAGAACAAGCCGACTGTTACTTAAAATTGTAAGTAAAGTTTTGTAATAATAATCCGAAATTTTGCATAAAAAAAGTTGTAGTAGCAAGAGAAATAAGTAGAGCAACGCATTAGTTGCTTTGGGGATTGTATCAATATGAGATGAATATAAGTATGAACCCAATCAATTTGTGATGTGGGTCAACAGAGTATGAGAAGTGCTGTATCTAAGTGTTTCAGCAAAATAAAGATTGCGATAACTTCGAGATAGAAAAGTGTGGCTTAGAGGATTTACATGGTTTCATAGCTTTGCAGAAAGTGGCAATTCCTGATTAAAGTCGGCAAAAGTTGCATGATACCAGACGGAACAAACAACTTAGTGATGATGAGTAATTTTTAGAAGCCCATTCAGTAATTGCAATGAGTATAACTATGGTTTTTGGCAACCGCATTTTAGAGCAATGTAACTTTAAAATCAAACTTTTGCAAGAAGAAAAGTTGCAGCATACTAAACCCGTGATCGATTGTATGGCAGATGCAGTTTTCTGGGTCAAGCCAGACGCGCATTTTCTCTACGCCAATGATGCAGCGTGCAGTTTGCTTAGGTATTCCCGTCAGGAATTACTCTCTATGAGTATGCATGACGTCAAACCAGACTTTTTGCCAAAAGATTGGTCAAAGTATTGGAGAACTATTAAACAGCAGGGCTATTTATACTTTGAAACTATACATAGAACTAATGAAGGTCAGAGCTTTCCGGTGGAAATCACTATGACCTATTTAGAATACAACTCTAGGGAGTATGGCTGTATCTTGATCCGCGATATCAGCCAACGTCAGCAACTATCTACCGCCTTACAAAAGGTTAATCAAGAACTAGAGTGCAAAGTGCAACAACTTTTGGCTGAATTAAGGGACGCTAATAAACAATTATGCTGCGAAAAAGTTTTGCGCCAGCGCGCAGAAACGGCTTTAGAACAAGAAAAACTATTCACTAAACACAAAGCGCACTTTTTCTCTATAATCTCTCATGAATTTCGTACTCCCCTGAACATTATTTCACTCTCCACTAGTTTACTTAAACGTCATCTTCACCGTTGGAATGACGAGAAAAAACTACAGTATTTGCAGCGCCTGCAAACAGGAGTTGAACAAATCAGCCAATTGATGGATGAAATTTTTATCAACAGTAGAGCAGAAGCAGAAAAGCTCAAGTTTGAGCCAAAACCACTTAACATAATTCAATTCTGCCGTGAAATATTGGCACAAATGAATTTGAACGAAAGCATTGTTACTTGCTCTATGCTAGGAGACCCTTTCGGCAGTTCATCTAGTGGAGATGATTGTACAGTCTGCGTAGATAAAACATTGTTACAGCCCATTCTCAAGAATTTGCTCTCGAATGCGGTCAAGTATTCTCCGAGTGACAGCACGATTGATTTAGTAGTTTCTTGCCAGGCTAAAGAAGTGATTTTCCAGATAAAGGATCGGGGAATTGGCATTTCGGTAGCAGATCAACAACGCTTGTTTAAGCCATTTCATCGGGGTGCGAATGTCAGCAACATCCCAGGTAATGGATTGGGTTTAGCACTTGTCAAAAAGCTTGTAGATCTACATGGAGGCCAAATCACCGTCGCTAGTGAAGTTGGGGTGGGTACTACCTTTACAATTTCTCTTCCGCTGGTATGACAATTTCTGCAACAGCACAGCCGGACAGACGATAAAAATTTAGCATTCACCTGACAAATAACTAAACTTCAAGAGGACACTATGACAAAGATTTTAGTGATTGAAGATGAGGCAGAAAGCCGAGATATCTTTCTAGACAGTTTAGAGGCAGAAGGGTTTGAAGCGATCGCTGCCCAAAACGGTCTTGTCGGCATTCAGCAGGCACAAGAACACTTGCCTGATTTGGTACTTTGCGACATTATAATGCCGGAACTTGATGGTTACAGTGTCCTCACCACGTTGCGCCAAAACTCTGTGACAGCAACGATTCCCTTCATTTTTCTTAGTGCCAAGTCTACTAAAACTGAGGTTAGGCAAGGTATGAATCTGGGAGCGGATGACTATCTTACTAAGCCCTCTACAGTAGAGGAATTATTAGAAGCGATCGCTGCTCAACTGGAAAAACGAGCAACCCAAAAGCAGTTGTACACTGTTGAGTCCCAGCAAGTTCCAAAGCCAAAGAGTGCTAAGACTGCAAAATCGCTAAACCCCCAGTCACTCTTGCCTTCTGACCCTCATTTTCGTGAGGTTTTCCAGTTCATTGAAGCAAATTACCATCAACCAGTGGGCTTAACTGACGTAGCTCAAGCCGTTGGTTACTCAGCAGCCTACCTAACTGACCTAGTACGACGCCAAACGGGGCAGACTGTGCATCAATGGATTGCCAAGCGCCGGATGGCAGCAGCGTGTTCCTTGCTTTTAGAAACTAACCAATCAATTGAGCAAATTGCTGAGGCAGTGGGTTATCGTTATGCGGGATGTTTCTTTCGTCAGTTTCGCATCAGCTTTGGAATGACTCCTCAAGTCTGGCGAAAAGCGCAACGCATTCAGTCGAGCGCGAGTTAGATTCGATCTCACGAATGTCAGAACTGTGACCGCCACCAAGCGTTGCTGTGGATAAGGGAAAATATTACTCGCGATCGCATATACTCGACGCTTAGTTAAGTGCGATCGCGACTCGTCTAGAAAAATAAGTTGAGGCTACTCAAGCAGCCTTTGTTCGAGTAGCCCCGCCCTTAGACATCGGGCAATGGTTCTTCGGACAATTGTGTACATCCTGAATGAACCAGTGCGAGGCTCCTGCTGGGCTGAACTATGATCTTAGACTTCCGCTGAGTGCGTTTCAATGTTAAGCCAACAATCAGAACACTGGCGACCAGAAAGACAGGAACTGCCGAAGGTTCGGGTACTGGTTCGGGTTGCAGGTTCAGCGACGCGATCGCTTTATCTCCCCGAATCAAACCAAAGCCAAGTCTGGAGTTAAAACCAGATGCAGGGCTGTCAGCTGTTTCTCTCAATGCGTTATATACCTCAGTGGGTGTTGCGCTTGGGTCTGCTTGCAGTAAAAGCGCTGCTACTGCTGCTGTGTATGGTGCCGCAGCAGACGTACCAAAAAAGTCGAAGAATTCAGGATCGCCAATATTAGGAGCATTTCCACCTAAATTGAAGGAAATTGGCAGCCCGTCTGGAGCCACAACATCAGTCTTTAGAGAATTTGGGTTGCCTTCTGAAGAGAAGGGTTCGAGTTCCCCCTGCTCTACCACAACGCCGTAGGCATTATTTGAGTAAGATTCGGCGTTCCCGTAGTACACAGCTCCAACGGTTAGTGCATTTGCGTTATTCGCGTGTCCATATATTGGGATCTCAGGAAAATTATTACCAGCGTCAGTGAAGTAAGAAATCCCTTGGTTAAATACTGTATTAATTGCTTGGTTAATAGGCCCATTTGGAGGCTCCTGATCTATGAAGTCTAAAGGTACATCAGGGATATCTTGGGGATTGTAGCGGACATCATCTACGATAATATTTGCCCCAGCAGCGGTTAGAGCCTGAATGCTTTCACCAAAGACATTCACACTGCCCACACCTGTGTGAAACATCAACTTAGCCCCTGGAGCCACAGCATGGATGAGCTGCGCTATGGCACGACCTTCATCGCTGGCATTAGGATCAGAGAAGTCTTTGAGTACGTTAACGCCAGATGGTAAGTAGCCATTGGCTATGTTGGTCGCATAAGTATCCAGTTTGCCAGAGGTGTCAAAGGTTGTTGCTGTGCTAAAGCTATCAGATATCACTCCGATAGTAATTCCTGTACCATCTAAACCGTAGCGATCGCGCAAAACATCAACCCCTGTAGCTTTGGCTGCTGCTTCAATTGGTAGGGTAAATGTAGCTGCCTGGACTTCAGCAACAAAACTCCCAAATGCAGCAGTGGTGGCTATTACCCCTGAGGTAACTACTCTTTGGATAAACCTCAAATCTCTCATAGCATTTAAAGACCTTTTCAATATTCACTCTTGTTAGAGCAGATTGGATTTACTGTAATACCGCCTGTCACAACAGAATATTGATGCAGAACCTAACTGTCAATTTGAATTCTTTAGGAAAATTTCATAAAAATTAGGAGTACTGTTTATCCTTTCTTGTATTAATCTTGATTATTGCTAATGATAATATCTGATTACAAACTAAATAATTAACAACATTTTTTTAAATTATTAAAAAACAAACTAAAAAAGACAAAGTATCTAAAGCTTTTAGAAAAATAAAATCAATACATCCTTTAAACCTTGATGAAAGTAAACCCAGCGAGTACAGTAAAGTTCTCTGTAAAAGCTCACTGGGTTAGAATGTTTTTGAGTTCCAAGTAGTTACAGTTATTGGTTTGTTAAGCTTAGGTTAAACTGTTAGCGTTGCTAACAGCACTCCAGCCAATGCAAACCTTTCTAATCCGACTCCAAAGTGTACAGCCTGATACACCCCCTGCAACTGACTCTAGAGCTTCCTCAGATAATTCATTTGTAATGTCTGGAGCAGGGTTAGTTGGAAGCACCAAGTAGACTTTATTTGCAGTTTCTTGAATTACTTCAATTTCCAGAGATTTTGGAATTTCTTGCCCCGACTCTCTCTCAAAAACTGCTCTGGGATTGCTGAGTAATTCTTGCTTGAATGTTTCATCTTCCCAAGCTCGCTGAATTAGCTTATGCTCGATCTCGAACCGAGCGTTCATTGATTCAGTAATCACTTGTTTTATTTCTTCGTGCATTTGATTTTCTCCTGAATTGGTTCTATCAATCTTTGATTGACACTAACCAGAATAGCGATTTAAAAACTAAACCGTCAATTTGAATTCTTTTGGCGTTCAATCAAAAAAAATAGAATATTTGAACACAGAATTTAAATAAGAATGAGGTTTTTTTAGAAAATTTATAAAAATCAAAGTGCAAGCATTTAATTATAAAAAATAAAACTATAAACAATCAGTAACTTGCCGGAAGTAGAAAATTATCGCATTCAATCACAAACAGAAGCTAAAAAGTTATTAGTTTTATCGAAAAAAATTGAATTGTAATTCTAGGTTGCTATCCTCTAAGCTACAAGTCTACGTATGAATTAAACAAACACATAGATGGAAGTTTCACAAGAAGATTTAATCACAATAGTCGAGGAAGCTAGTACTCTAGCCGAAAGGCTGAGGGCACACTTTATTCCTAATAAAACATTAGTTGATGAAAAGCTGATTAGTTTGCGGTGGAAAGCGTGGTGTCAGGTTGTGGCACAAGGTAACTCAGAAAAATTTGCTAAACGCCTCGCTTGGGGCGATCGCGATTTTAACGCTGTTAGTAGCATTCTCGGATCTGTCTGCCTTGGCGAAACAAAAAAACTCCCTCTTTGGGCAGAAACTTTGCAGTCAGCTTTGCAAACTAACTGGGAAACAGCTTATGCAAGTGTCTATCACTGTCTGGATGCTGAAAAGCCAATTCCCTTTGAAGAAGTTTATCTACCCTTTGTTTATGTAGCGCGGCAAAAACTTGCTACACAGGTTGGTGCTAGTTGGCAACTACTCTCGGAAGTAGTTCACATACATTTGCAACGTCAACTGTTATTAAAGTTGGCCTTTGTTTGCGCCCAGTCTTTAGAAGTGGAATTTTCACTATTTAAAGCGCTCAAGCAATCAGCTTTCACCTTCTTATGGGGACGAGGATTAGATATAGGTTCTAATGAGCAGTACCAAGCTTTTGTCAAAGACTTGAAAACAGGCAAGCTACTGTCATTTTTCCAGAAATACAGCGTCTTAGCTAGGTTAATGGCAACAGCAATAGATATATGGGTAGAAGAAAAAACGGAATTTCTCCAGCGATTAGCATTAGATTTAGGAAATATCCAGCAAACCTTCCAGGAAAATACAGGTCAGGTTGTTGCCATTCAATTGAATCTCTCAGATCTTCACAATCGAGGGCGATCAGTGATAGCTTTGGCTTTTGCTTCTGGATTGAAACTGATATACAAACCCAGGTGTTTAAGCTTAGAAACTGCATATTTTCAGTTACTCGCTTGGTTTAATCAGCAGTTTGTTCTACTACCGTTCAAGTTAGTTAAAGTTATTGACTGCAAGACTCATGGTTGGATGGAGTATGTAGAACATTTACCTTGTGAAGACGAAGCAGCAGCCCAGCGATACTACCAGCGTGCTGGAATGCTTTTGTGTCTACTGTATCTGTTGCAAGGAAATGACTGCCATCAGGAAAATCTGATTGCCAGTGGCGAACATCCGGTGCTGGTAGACCTGGAAACCCTCTTACAGCCTATAGCCCAGGAGATTGATCCCAAAATAGAAGAACTAGGAGGAGCGCAATACCAAGCGAATCAACAATTTTTCGATTCGGTGCTGCGGACTGGACTACTGCCGAGGTGGGACTTTGCACCAGGAGGGAAGGCTGAAGACATTAGTGGTTTGGGGGGAGTTGGCGAGGAAATTCCTGTTAAAAGGCAAAAGTGGCAGAACATCAATACTGACGGCATGAAACTGGAGTATGAACTTGGCATTATGCCAACTCAAGCCAATACGCTTTTTCTTAATGATGTTCCTTTATCACCAAATAATTACGTTAATGAACTTGTAACTGGTTTCCGGCAGATGTATCAGTTTTTCTCAGAGCGGCAAGAAGCGCTGTTGGCAACCGATAGCCCTCTAGCAGTCCTAGCCCATCAGAGAGTACGATTTTTGTTTCGTAATAGCCAAGTCTATGCTGATGTTCTGGATAAAGCTCTGAACCCAAAATTCTTGCGGTATGGTGTAGACCGCAGTATTCAGCTAGATGTTTTAAGCCGGGCATTTTTGAAAGCTGATACAAAACCTTCTATCTGGCCACTGCTAACAGCAGAGTTACAAGCTTTAGAGCAAATGGATATTCCTTACTTTGTTGCTGATTCAAGCAGTGATGCTCTGAGAGTCAATGACTTAATTATTGAGGGTTATTTTAAAGAACCTAGCTATGACCGAATGATTTCTTGTCTCAAGCAACTTAATGATGCAGATTTAGCTCAACAAATTTCTATAATTCGGGGTTCCTTTTATTCGCGGGTCACTCGCGGAATAACCAGTGCAGCACCTACTAGTATTGATTTAGATTTAGATGCAATAATTCCTTTAACACAAACACAACTGGTGCAGGAGGCAGTTGAGATTGCCAAAGAACTGCAACAACGAGCAATTCAAGCCGCCGATCGCAGTATTACCTGGATTGGTATGGGATACTTACCTGATGCAGGACGGATGCAACTTCAACCATTGAGCGATGGCTTGTACGACGGTGTTTGCGGTGTCGCTTTATTTTTAGCAGCGTTAGCAAAAATGACAGCCGATGGGGGATTTCGAGATTTAACACTCAGTGCATTACAAGACCTAAGAAAATCCTTGCAGGATATAGACCCAAACTTTCAGCGTAAATTTACCAAGCAAATTGGTATTGGTGGAGCCACTGGATTAGGATCGATTGTTTACACATTGGTAAGGGTTAGCCAGTTTATTGATGAACCGGAACTTCTGGATATTGCCAGCCTTGCAGCCTCGTTAATCACTCAAGAAAGCATTGCAAGCGATCGCTCTTTTGACACAATATCCGGTTCTGCTGGCACAATACTAGGATTACTAAGTTTGTACCAAGCTTCATCAGATTCAGCAGTATTGAATCAAGCCGAAGCCTTAGGTTATCACCTACTAAATAACCGCACTAACAGCGATTCTGGATTTAGAGTTTGGGCAACCTTAGAAGGCAAGCTAGTCACGGGATTTTCTCATGGTGCGGCGGGTATTGCTTACGCCTTACTGCGATTGTATAAAATCACGCAAGATCCAAATTTCTTGGAAGCGGCAGAAGAAGCGATCGCCTACGAACGCAGTGTATTTTCTCCCAGCGCCGGAAATTGGCAAGACGGAAGAGAGAAGAAACCTTCTTTTATGACCAGTTGGTGTCATGGCGCTCCTGGTATTGGTTTAGGTCGTTTGGGGAGTTTAGAAATTCTCGATACTCCAGAAATTCGGCAAGAGATTGCAGTAGCATTAAATACAACTCAACAGTTTGGTTTACAGAATCTCGATCATCTCTGCTGCGGTAACTTTGGCAGAATGGAAGTGCTACTAGTAGGAGCAACCAAGTTGTCGAGTGCGGAACTACTACAAACTGTCCAAAAACAAGCAGCAACAGTTGTAGCAAGAGCAAAGCAAGTCGGTGCTTTTTATTTATTTCCCGAACTTTCCGCAGATGTTTATAATCCTGGCTTCTTTCAAGGCACTGCTGGAATTGGTTATGAATTACTGAGGTTAGCATATCCAGAATTACTTCCTTCGGCCTTGCTGTGGGAGTGAACTTAGTGCGGCTTTGCAATCGAGGGTTGAAATTTTAACGCAGAGGGGCGAAGAGGTAAGCGCAAAGGTACGCAGCGAAAAGTTACAAGGGAGTCGGGTTTCCCGGCGTAGGAAACGCCACTTTGCACAACGGGGGGAACCCCCGCAAGCAAGTGGCTCAACTTTTCAAGACAAAGAATTCGCCACGAATTAAGATTTTTGCAACTAAATTATCACACTGGATTAAATGAAACGCTTACATCGGTTACTTTACCCGCCTGGCTGGTCTATAGCTGCCAAAATATCAGCAGCGTTGGTGTCAGTTGCACTCATACCGATGAGCTTCACCACCTATTACAACCTGCGGCAGAGCTTAGATAGTGTGGAGGCTGGCGAATACCGCAAACTAGAACTGTTAGCCACAAGTACCGCTAGTCGCCTCGACCAGTTAATTATTGATATTCAACGAGTTGTGGTGCAAGTTAGCAGCGATCGCAATGTCGTAAATTTCCTAACAGCCTCCACATCTTCAAAGCAAGCAGCCCTCCGCCCTGACTTGCAACAAACTCTACAAAACGTCTTCCGTTCTAACCCAGACTTTGATGCTGTCTTTGTCATGGATAAACAGGGCCGTGCTGTTGCTGCCAGCGATCCGAAATTCCTTGGTCAAAACTACGCTTTCCGTGAATACTTCCGTTCCAGCATTCAAGGGAAATCCTATATATCTAGCATCTTGGTAGGCGAAACGACAAAACGACCAGGTATGTTTTTCTCCCAGCCAGTGCGATCGCCTAGTGGCGAAATTGTAGGAGTTACAGTACTTAAAATTAAAGGAGAAGGTATCTGGGCGATCGCAGATGGGTTACAAGTAGGTTCCCAAAGCTATACCTTTCTGATTGACCAACAAGGAGTGATCATCAGTCATTTTAATAAATCTCTCCTCTACCATAGCCTCGTCCCCCTACCGCCTGAGACGTTAAAACAAGTTGTCCAGGATAGACGTTACGCTCTAAATCAGATTCAGAGTTTAGGCATTCCAGAGTTACAGGTGATGGTGAGAGCTAAACACGCAGGTCACGCTACCTATCGCTTTCCACCTCAGCAAATGCCCCGGATCGTGGGCTTTGCACCTTTGCAAGAACAACCTTGGGTATTAGGTGTCAGCCAGCCGAAAAAAGATTTTACCAAGCCATTGAAGCGCCTGATCTGGCTACATGGCGGCAGTGTGCTAATTGTGGGAGGAATCACAGCCATCATTGCACTACTTTTAGCACGGAGAATTTCTCGACCAATTTATGCGCTCACAGCCGCAGCGCAGGCATTAGAACAGGACGATTTTGATTCTCAGGTATTGGAATTACGTCCAAAATTGGAGAAATTAGCTGGTAGCCAAGATGACATGGGCCAATTAGTGCGAGTTTTCTTGGGGATGGCTGAACAAGTGAGGATGCGACATCAAAAGCTCAAAATGCAAGTCCGGGAACTGCACATTGAGATTGACGAGACTAAAAGAGCCAACAATGTGGCGGAAATTACGGAAAACGAACATTTTCGGCAGTTACAACAAAAGATTCAAAAGCTCAAAGAAAAGAAAGTAACTGTTAACGAAACGGAGACAGATTACTACCAGAGATTGCAGACTAAGGTGCAATCTCTCAAAGAGCGATCGCTAAACTGTGAGGCATAGATATGTCATTCGATGATGACGAACTGATATCACGAGAGGAAGTGCTAGCGGGTTTACCAGCGAAACGAGCGAATACAGTTTTGTTTTTGCTTGAGAGCCGGACAGCACAAATAGTGGCGCGATCGCGGATGGAGTTTTCTCTTACAGAGCAAGCTGCATCAGAACGCGATTTGGCTTTCCTGGAAGCCTTTGCTCTAGGAAACGCGCCGCCACTCCACCCTACCATTCAGCACTTAGAACGTTACGCCGAGCAGTGGGCAACTCTCGTACCGGAAAACCCTAGACTCAAAGCTGCGATCGCCCATGCCCTTAGCCAGAAATATACCTTCATCTATCAAACAGTACCTAACATCCGCACAACTTTGGGTTTGGATGAGAAGGCAGTGCAAGTGGCTTACTTGCGTTTGTATAGAAAAAAACTGTTGACTATTTTTGCATCCAAGTTACCACTCATTGAACAGTGGCGCTGGATGACAGCAGCGATCGCCCAGCGTCTAGAGTCTCTTCCACCCTTCTGGCTAGCCTCCATTCTTACCGTAGCTTTGGGTCTTCCCCAAGCCTTCTTAGCTTTGCCGATTGCCGTAGCCGATATAGGCCCGTTAGCTACAATTGCTTTCATAGTCATCATCGGTATAATCAATATCCTAACTATGGCTTGCATGGCAGAAGCCGTTGGTCGCAGCGGTGATTTCCGTTATGGCAATGCTTTTATCAAACAATTAGTATCTAATTATTTAGGAAATACAGGTTCATTTATACTTTCTATAGCAGTAGGCATCCGTGTTTTCCTCATAGCCTTAGCTTGCTATATCGGTTTGTCGGTGACTATGGCAAACTTCACCCAGATACCAGCAGCACTGTGGGCGGTGTTGCTGTTCTGCGCCGGATTATATTTGGTATCTCGTAAATCTTTAAACTTTACCGTTGCCTTGATGGTATTACTAGCAGGCATTAACGTGAGTTTGCTTCTCATTCTTTCACTGTTAGCATTCCGCCACATCCAAATAGAAAACCTTTTATATGTAAACTTGCCCTTTCTCGATGGTCAACCTTTCCAGCCCTGGATGCTACAACGGATTTTAGGTGTCAGCTTGATGCTTTACTTCGGTCATGTCTATGTAGGAGAATGTGCCAAACTAATACTTCCCCGTGACTCTAGCGCTGTATCTTTAATCTGGGGAAGCGTGGCGGGAACTGCTTTTTTAACTCTTCTGTTTTGTATTTGGGTGCTTGCAGTTAACGGAGCCGTCTCGCCAGATTTGCTCACTGGACAGTCAGGCACTGCCTTAGAGCCATTGGCGCTGCAAGTCGGTGCGATCGTCACAGTCTTGGGAGCAGTGTTAGTCACCTTGTTGTTAGGAATGGCTTGGCTCCGCAGTTCCAGTCTTTTAGTCAACCTAGCTAGAGAGTGGTTACCTGCCCGTCCCCAACCGATTTTAAAGCTGCCCCGCCAGCAGGGAATATTAATCTTGCATCCCTGTGGCGATCCTAACTGTGTTCCTCATATTGGTGTAACCTACCTGGGACTAGAAGAGGCTAAGTCTAAGTTTCGTTTAGATATTCAGATGAGTGGCAATGTACATCATGTAGAAATTGCCTTCGCTGAACGTTGGAATATTAAAGAGTTACTCCATCAATTCCCAGACTTACGTAAGTGGGATACTCGCCTGACTTTAGAAGTGCGATCGGCTAATCATGATAATGCTTGTGTACAAGCCATTTCACCCATGCTCTTGGCTTACGAAGGAGGGTTGAAAGCTGATTTTAGCAATGCTACTTCCGAGCATCAGAGTCAAACACAAAGATTTTGGAAAACCCTACTAAACCAACGTCGTTTTTTCCTATCCATCAGCCCGTTACTTCTAGTCTTCTTACTAACTGAGTGGCTGTTCCTGGCTGGTACGCAATCCTTTACCAGCGTACTCGCCTTTGCTGGTGTACTTGGCAACTCCCTTGTTGGCGGTATTTTCCCAGTTTTACTATTGGTTTCTAGCCGACGCAAAGGAGAGCTTGTGCCCGGAGTAGTCTTCAAGATTCTCAACCATCCGTTTTTTAGCGTCGGTGTATACAGCCTATTTTTAGCTATCCTACTCGTCCACGGTCTGTTCATTTGGCAAAATTCTGTGGCGCGTATCAGTGCATTGTCTATTGCTGTCTTATCTTTAGGAGCAACTTTGGTAATGAAGTACTATGGTGCGTTCACTTCTCGTGTGGTAGTCGAGCTGCGAGAGCAACACCAAGGAGGACGATCCGTATTCACAATCACTGCTGGCGGACAACCAAAAATAGCAGAAGTGTTATTGGGATATGCCGAGGGTGAACAACACCACCAAGCTGCCACTGTCGAGATCCCATCGCTCTCATCCTTACAGTATGCTACTTTCCGCCTACCAACCAAGCGCAAACAGGAATTGAGAGTATGGGCACACAGGAGCAATTCCAATAATATTGACTCCAAAAGTTTGCCTGCACTTGTGGAAGTCCAGAGTGGAAACAAGAATATGCAGTTTGACTTACTCTTATCTAGTGGACGAGTTTTGCTTCCTCTCATTAGTGATGGATGCTGGTTGAAGTTTACTTTTCCAGAGCCATCATTTTCTGGGAGATGAGGGAGATGGGGAGATTATTGTACAGACGCGATTAATCGCGTCTCTGACCAATTACTACGAGGTAACTTATGGCACAAATTATCGCAGTTCATTCATTCCGTGGCGGCACTGGCAAATCAAACTTGATTGCTAACATAGCATCTACTATGACGCTTCAAGGGCAACGTGTAGGTATTATCGATACTGATATCCAATCGCCTGGAATTCACGTTATTTTCCGGCTTAACGAAAACAAAATGGAACTCGCCCTTAATGACTACTTATGGGGTCGTTGTAATATTAAAGATGCTGCTTACGATGTTACTGATGCTCTAATTGCAGACCAGGGAAATACAGGTACAGTCAAGGGTAGCCTTTATTTAGTTCCTTCTAGTATTAAGGCGGGTGAAATCGCCAGAGTTCTACGTGAGGGTTACGATGTAGTCCGCCTCAACGATGGCTTTCAAGAACTTATCCGCACTCTGAAACTGGATTACCTATTAATTGACACACATCCCGGCTTGAATGAAGAAACCTTACTTTCCATCGGTATTTCTAATGTTCTAGTGATCCTCCTCCGTCCAGATAATCAAGACTTCCAAGGCACTGCTGTAACAGTGGATGTAGCTCGGAAACTGAGAGTACCAAAAATGTTGTTGGTAATTAATAAGGCTTTACCATCCTTGAATTTTACCGACTTGGAACAACAGGTAGAGAAAATTTACAACGTCTCAGTGGCTGGAATTTTGCCTCTTTCGGAAGAGGTGGTGCAGTTAGCAAGCAATGGTATTTTCTCTCTACGTTACCCTCAGCATCCCATCACTCAAACAATTAAAGAGATGACTGAGCAGATTGCTGGTGTCGTCGAAAGACAGGAGATAGGATTTAGACGCAATTAATCGCGTCTGTACAAGAGTTAGGAGTTATTATTCTCTCTCATCTATTTCTGGAGGCGATGTCTACAATGGGTTACACCTACGCTTATGATTGATCAACAATCATTCCGTTCTCATGTCCTCGCCTACTTTGGAGCTACTGCTGCACAGGCGGAGGAACTATTGGTATACAACCAAAACGTTTTTAATCACAACACATTAGCTCATACCATCAAGTTTCCTCTTCCTCCCGAAGCTCATGTGGCTGTTTGGGAAGAATACGCTGTGGCTGCAAGAGTTGTAGGGACATTTGAAGCACTAAAGCGGGTACTGGTTCAGTTGAGATTTCCCATAGTTGAGGGTATCAGCCAAATGGAAACTTATCGAGCTGCCACTCGCAGAGGTGTTGTAGTGGATGGGATGACAGAGGCGACTGGTTTAGTTTTACAGCAACCTCAGAAACTCCAATTAATACTACATCAAAGCTTGGCTGGAACCATCCCAGTATTGTTCACTGACAACCGAGAGGACTTTGTTTCTCTGGTACAAGCTTTAACAAAGCGAAATGAACCCCAGCCAGTTCCTGCATCTATGGGAGCCTGTATAGTTAGCGGGTTTAATAACTGGGACAGGATTCGTAAGTATCGCCAAAAATGGGAAGCTGAAAGTTTTGCTAATCGCTGCCAAAATAACTGGCAAGCAGAATTCCAGCGTCTAATTCCGCAAAAAGAACTTTATCAGGATAAGTTCATTATTTTGAGTGGCGGTTCTTATAGCAATGTTTCAGCTAGCGACATGGAATTAGAGGAATGCCAATGGCAGCGTTTATCCCTGACAATTCGACTAGAACATGAATGTACGCACTACTTCACACGCCGCTTATTTAACTCCATGCGGAACAATATCCTCGATGAGCTAATTGCAGACTACAGAGGTATTGTTGCTGCTACAGGCTTTTATCGAGCCGATTGGTGCTTACGCTTTCTGGGGTTGGAATCATTTCCTAATTATCGAGAAGGAGGTAGACTGCAAAACTACCGTGGTCAACCTCCACTTTCCGATGGGGCTTTTGCGATTTTACAGGCATTGGTGAAAGCAGCCGCGGAAAATTTGCAGTGCTTTCACGTTGACTACCCAGAAGATTTAACAGACGCTAATATGCAACCTCTAATGTTGATGAGCTTAACTCATTTGACATTAGAAGAATTGGCTTCTCAAGAAGCAAAATTCCGCATCCAACAAACCTTAGAAAAATTGCAGACATTTCTTTCTGTATAAAGAATCTCATTCCTCTGCGTTCTCTGCGCCTTGGTGAGTCCAGCCCCCGTCTTGGCGGTTCCCTTGCCGTCACGATAGCGCAGCGTTAGCGAGTCTTGTCTGCGACACGCTACGCGAACGAGCGTTTGGGGGACTGGCGATCGCGTAGCGTATCCGTATGATTCACCAGAAAGGCAGTTTTTTTTACAAATTTACATTTAAAAAACGTAGGGTAATCAAGCGATGACAGAAGTCCTACTTAAAGAATTAACTAACAGTGACATTAATTGGATGATTGCTACAGGCCATAAAAGAGAAATAGCCGCTGGTACTGTACTTATTCAAGAAGGAAAAGCTGTGAATTCCTTACATATCCTACTAGATGGGATGTTAACAGTTACTGCTTCTGAACCAGACAACAATCCTCTAACTCGTGCTTTTGCTGCTCTAGAAGGTATTGAAGCTCCCAGTCGAGAAATTGCGAGATTATCTAGTGGTGAGGTTGTTGGAGAAATACCTTCCGTCAACACTCGCTTAACAGCTACAACTGTTAAGGCTGTAGAAAAATCCTTGGTATTGTCAATTTCCCAGCAAGAATTGGCAACAAAATTGCAGCGGGATGTTGGTTTTGCTTCGCGCTTTTATCGAGCGATCGCGATTATGCTTTCAGATAGAATACAAAGCATCATTAATCAACTGGGCCGTAGCAACATAGCCCAAGGGCAACCACTAAAGGATGTGTTGTTTGTATTAGGAAAATTGCATGATAGTGACATCGATTGGATGATGGCTTGTGGGACTCAGCACAAAGTTGCTGCTAATACCGTACTCATCCATGAACAGGGGCCTGTGGATGCACTTTATATCCTACTCAGCGGAACAATGTCACTCTCTATTTCTGAGGATGAACGCAATCCTTTAGCTCGTGCTTTTGCTGCTATAGAGGACAATGAAGTTGCAAATCGAGAGATAGCGAAATTATCGAAAGGTGAAATCATGGGAGAAACACCCTTCATTGATGGTCGCTTACCTGCTACAAGCATAAAGGCAATTGAAGACTCAATTGTTTTGTCTATTTCCCGACAACAATTGGCCACAAAGTTGCAGCAAGATGTCGGATTTGCATCTCGTTTTTATCAAGTGATTGCCACTTTACTTGCAAACAGATTTCAAGGAATGCTCAGTCGCCTTGGTTATGGCAGACGCGTTTATAGTCAAGGTCAATCACTCAATGAAAATATTGAGTATGAAGATGAACTTGATGCTAATTCTTTAGATCGTATGGCGTTGGCTGGCCAAAGATTTGCATGGATACAGGAACAGTTGAGAGGTGGTTGAATTTTTCTGTAAATAGCTTTACAAAGACTCAACTCAAGGCGGCTGCAAGCGATGCTTTGCTTTAGCAATCATGACTGCCGCCAGTTTCACTTAAGCTGTAAATTTATCACAAAAACAGAAAAGATTAATAGTTCTAGAGAAAATTTTAGCATTGTATTTAAATATATAGTTGGCTATTCTAATAAGAGTAGACTATAAAAATTCTCTAGCTATATACATCTGCGTGAGATTTTTACATATCATTCAGCAACAATAAAATATTATTTTAAATAACTTAAATGCTCCTCGAAAGCAGCTTTGTATCTATGGCTCAGAGGGTGCAGCCAGAAGAACCAAGAGGTTCTCTGCAAATAACTTAGGAATACTATTTATAACTTTAGTATTAATTCAGGGAACTGTAATTTTTATTTTTTAGTGCATTTATTTCCAGCTTTATAGAAGATTAAGGTGAAGGTAAATGTTAGACCAAAAACGCAGCCTATTCCGCAAAGAGTCACTAGAGCGACTATCTTCTCCAGACAAGTTAGACCAATTGATGCAAGTTGTCAGTCCTAGAAACTGGCTACCACTAGTCGCCTTGGGTTCAATGGTTGGAGTAGCTGTTATCTGGAGTATTTATGGGCGCATTCCGATCACCGTCGAGGGTCGAGGGGTACTGATTTACCCAAGCAAAGTTGTACCCTTGCAATCAAAAAGTGCAGGACAGTTAATGTCTCTCAATGTAAAAGTTGGGGATGTAATTAAAAAAGGGCAAGTATTAGCAACCATTGACCAAGCTGAACTACGCAAGCAACTACAACAGCAGCAAGTTAAACTTGCAGAACTAGAGTCACAAGATAAAGCTGTTGGTTCATTGCAAGGAGAGAGACTTAAACAAGAGCAGCGATCGCAACAACAACAACGTGATTATCTTCAGCAACGGATAATGGAACTGCGAGCCATAACACCTCTTTTAAAAACTAAAGGTAATACTTCTATTGAGCAACAACGCCAAGGCTTACAAGAACGTATACGGCAAGCCCAAGCTTTGGCTCCTGTTTTCCGGCAAAGAATGGAAATCCGCCAACAGTTATTCAAAAAAGAAGGAGCAATTTCCGGTGATGAGGCTCTCAAGGCAGAACAAGAATACCTACAGAACTTAGAAAAAATCGCTGATATCCAAAATCAGTTAAAAGAACTAGATTTGAAGGAGACCCAAACAGAAAAAGATTATCGTCAAAACCTCAGCAGCATTTCTGACTTGCAAGCTCAAATAAAAGAATTAGATAGTAAACAAGCTGCTGCGGCTCAACAAGATTTAGAAAATGCCACTAGCCGAAAAAAAGAAATTCAAGAGGTTAAGCGAGAAATTGCCAAACTTCAACTGCAATTAGGCGACAATAGCCAGATTATTAGCCAATATAGTGGACGCATTTTAGAAATTACGTTGATACCAGGCCAGGTGATTAACGCTGGTACTCGCTTGGCAACTATAGAAGCAGAGAATCCTAACAGCAAGTTAGTTAGTGTTAGCTATTTTCCCGTAGCAGATGGCAAAAAAATTCAACCTGGTATGACAATACAAGTTACTCCCCAAACCGTCAAGCGAGAACGCTTTGGTGGCATTGTGGGTAATGTTACCAACATCTCACGCTTTCCCATTACCAAGGAAGCAGCTGCCTTAGAAGTGGGTAATTCAGAAGTGCTGGAAGCTTTGATATCTGACAAACAAGAAGGTGTAATACAAGTATTCTCTGACCTCAAAAAAACCAACACACCTAGCGGCTATAAGTGGTCTTCTTCCACCGGGCCACACATGAAAATCTCTCCTGGAACTACAACTGTTGTCCGAATCAAAGTAGAAGAACGCGCTCCTATTACTTTTGTTTTACCAATATTGAGGTCTGTCAGCGGTATATATTAACTCTACCTAAATCACACCGATTCAGCCCTGGCAGTATTTACAAAAATTGAAAAATGGCTACTTTTTAAGCATACGTACTTATTTATGAACAAGCATTGTACTGCTCAGTTTCAGGCATTTCCAGAACAAGCCCTTACTGATGCTGCCAAATCACTAACCAATCCACTGTGGCGGTTTTCTAATCATCCTCAACTTAGCCAAGTCTTTCAATTTATTGAAGCAAATTACAATCAACCGATTAGCTTGCATGACGTTGCTGTTGCTGTTGATTACTGTGCAGCTTATTTAACTGACTTAGTACGACGTAATACAGGAAAAACAGTCAATGATTGGATTGTCGAACGTCGAATGCTAGCAGCACGAGCTTTACTCCTAGAAACTGATCAATCTGTGAATCAGATTGCTGAAGCAATAGGGTATCAATATGTAAGTCATTTTTTCCGACAGTTTCGTCAGTACCACGGGACGACTCCTCAAAATTGGAGAAAGGCTCAACGAAGCTAAAGTAAATGTAACTGAAGCACATTTTCATCTATAGCTTTTAATGCGTGAAACATTAATAAGTATAAGAATACTAGATATTGATAATGTTGACAAAATATAGACTGGAGGATTCATAACGTGATCTTAGATCAAGCACAGACAATAGCAACTAAATCTGACCTAGAGCAAATTGTTAGTAAAGCCACATTTATATGGGAACGTCTCAACGATAAGCGTATCGAGATAAATGTTAATACAATTAATATAAAAGAAGCTAATACACGCCTTATCAATTGGTGTAAAGTTGTGAGTTCGGGAAATCAAGAAGAATACAATAAACGCTTGGAATGGGATGGATGGAATATTGAAAGAGTACGTGAAATACTAGGAACAGAGCTTATCTTAAATAATCAAAACTTGCCAAGTTGGACAAATACTTTGGCTGAAATCATTCACACAGCTTCAGAATTTAAATTAAAAAAAATATCTCTAAACCCACTTATTACAGAAGATCCTTATCCATTTGAAGATATACTACTACCTCTGATTTTGGTGGCGAGACAAAAATTACTTAAGCGGTTAGGTTCAACTTCGTTATCTCAAGAAGATTTACCATTGAGAATTTTGGATGAATCCGCTTATCTGAGTTTAGAACGGGCTTTACTCGCAAGATTGTTTAATCTCACTGGGAAAACTTTGGAGTTTGAATTTTCTCATTCTCGTACTTTGGGACAGAACTTACTAAATCTAGTAATAGACAAGGCAAAAAGCACGTCTAGTCAAGTTAGATATCATAGTTTTGTTGAGAAATTGCTGTCTGACGGGCTGCTGAAATTCTTTCAAAAGTACCCTGTATTAGGCAGGCTAATATCAATAACTATTGACTTTTGGGTAGAAGCAACTAGCGAATTTTTAGAGAGGCTGAATGTTGATTTACCAGAAATTCAGCTTTTCTTTGCTCAAAATACATCTAGCACATTACCAATTAATAAAGTAATAGCAATTAAATCTAGCTTGTCTGACCTACATAATCAAAATCGCTCTGTGATTTGCCTCACATTTGAATCTGGATTTAAGCTTATATATAAACCGAAAAATCTAGGATTAGAAGCTATATTTTGCCAACTTTTAGAATGGTGCAATCAACAATTAACTTCAACGGATGAACAGGAATTTGATTATCCTAATTTAACCTTCAAAACTCTCAAAGTTTTAAATAAAAAAAATTATGGTTGGGTAGAGTATATAGAACAACTTCCCTGTGCAGATGAAACAGCAGTAAAACGTTTTTATACACGGGCAGGAATGTTACTTTGCCTGTTATATGTTCTAGGAGCAACTGACTGTCACAATGAAAACTTAATTGCCTGTACTGAACATTTGGTGCTGGTTGATATGGAAACCGTGATGCACCATGAAGCAAAATTGATGGAAAGTTTTTTAGCTAAAACAGCTACTTCAGCGGCAACAAATCAACTGTTTGATTCAGTATTGACCACAGGGCTATTGCCAATGTGGCAATTTAATGAAGATAGCTCTATTGCCAACGATTTTAGTGGTTTGGGTAGTGTTGATG
Organism: Mojavia sp.; assembly: GCF_059505145.1. NCBI lineage: Bacteria > Bacillati > Cyanobacteriota > Cyanophyceae > Nostocales > Nostocaceae > Mojavia > Mojavia sp. The sequence goes on along the minus strand of NZ_JCACKA010000135.1, from coordinate 14,636 downwards.
TTCAGCCAGTACCAATACCGATGCCAGTCTGGAGAAACATCAACACGGATAATATGTACCAAGGGTACGAAAAGATTGACAGACCTGTTGAGGCAAATATTCCTACTTTAAATGGGGTTCCACTGTCGCCTAATAACTATATTGATGAATTAGTTAGCGGTTTTGAGCAAATGTATCGCTTTTTGATCAGACAAAGAGAAGCACTACTAGCCCCTAATAGCCCCCTTGCTGCATTTGCCTCTCAGGAAGTACGATTCATTTTTCGCCCTACAAGAATTTATGGTATTGCTCTCAGTAAAGTTATGACTCCAGAATTTCTCCGACATGGGTTGGACTGGAGCATACAAGTAGATATCCTGAGTAGGTCTTTTCTGAGCAACAATAACAAGCCACAAGCCTGGCCAATTTTGTCAGAAGAACTAAAAGCAATAGGGCAGTTAGATGTTCCTTACTTTAGTGCCTCTGCTGGTTCTGCTCACCTCACCTTTGGGTCAAAGCGAAGTATAGCTGAGTATTTTCAGGAACCGTGTTTATCCCAGGTTTTGACTAGGTTGCAAAAGCTCGATGAAACCGACCTAGCACAACAAATAGAAATTATTCAGTTAGCTTTTTATGCTAGAGAAGCGCGGACTTTGCAAGCTGAAACCAATAGCTCTGTAACAGAGAAGTTAATCAACTCGGTTCCATTAATCTTGACACCAGAACAATTGGAAAGGCAGGCATTCGACATTGCCAGCGAAATTCAGCAACGGGCTATCAGAGGTACAGATGGTAGTCTCACTTGGATTAGTTTGAGCTATGTTCCTAACGCCGAGCGGTTTCAACTTCAGCCTTTGGGGTATAGTTTCTACGATGGTAATTGTGGTATTGCTTTGTTTTTAGCAGCTTTAACTCATTGTACAGAGCATACCCAGTTTGGCGACTTAGCCTTAAAAGCTATACAGCCTTTACAAAAAGTTTTGCAAACATCTGATGCCCAGACTATCCAAAACTTTGCTTTGGATATGGGAATTGGTGGCGCAACAGGACTTGGTTCTATCATCTATTGTTTGGTCAAAGTCAGTCAATTCTTAGACTTGCCTCATCTATGTGAAGATGCTGAACAAGTTGCTAAATTGATAACACCTAGTACGATCGCCCTTGATCGCAAGTATGACATCATTTCAGGAGCAGCAGGAGCAATTTTAGGGCTGTTAGCACTTGAGCAAAAAACAGAAAATCCAGAAGTTTTGCAACGAGCGATCGCCTGCGGTCAGCACTTGCTTGAGTATTGTCACAAAGCCTACACCCTGAAAAATGTAATTTCCAAACCCTTGACTGGTTTCTCTCATGGTGCGGCTGGTATCGCCTATTCACTGTTGCGACTTTATGCAGTTACACAAGACAGTGCTTATTTAGATGCGGCTCGTAGTGCGATCGCCTATGAAAACAAATTTTTCTACCCTACTGCTGGTAACTGGCGGGAAATCATTCCCATCTATAACCCTGCCTCGCCACCTGTTTTTTGGACAACTTGGTGTCATGGCTCTCCTGGTATTGCTTTGGGACGATTAGGAGGTTTATCGATTTATCAGACACCAGAAATTCTCCATGATATAGAAGTGGCCTTGCAAACTACTCAGAAGAATGCCTGGCAGAATATAGATCAACTCTGCTGCGGCAATTTGGGACGTGCAGAAATAATGTTAGTGGCAGCCCAAAAACTTAATAACCCTCAATGGTATGAATCAGCTCAACAACTCGCAGCTATGACAGTGCGGCGAGCAATACAAACAGGAAATTATAAGTTATTTGACAACTTGCCTAAACCTGTATTTAGCCCTTGTTTCTTCCAAGGCTCTACTGGTATTGGTTATCAATTGTTGCGGTTAGCTTTCCCAGAAGCCTTACCTTCTGTACTGCTTTGGGACTAAGGAACACAGGGGTGAGGGTGTAAGGGAAGAAATACTATTTCTTTCATATTTTGCGCTTTGCATCGTCGCGCTAGTTAGCGGCTCAGATATTGCAACAACTTCCTCCTGATTAATTTTTGAAATCCAGCATTTTGTTCTTATCTAAAAAATAAAAAAACTTTTTTGTTTTTAGATAAGAACAGCTACATATATGTAATTATTTGATTTTTAAAAAGACATAAATTTTTCATGGCATCTTTTTTTAGATGTTATGTTTTTTAACCAAAACAATTTGAGAACAACTAAAAAAATGCGATTGTTTTAATTAGATTGAGTATTTAATATAAAAATATGAGCAGAAAAACAGAAAAGAAGTATAAAGTCTACTTAAAAATATTTCGTTTTTCCGCTTTGTAAATTAATATTTGACCAAAAGGAATTGACAATCATGAGTAAGCAAAACGTTGAACAATTTTACATTGTTGTTGAAAATAATCAACAATTGCAAGAGCAGTTAGGACAAGCTGATAACCCGCAAAGCTTTTATGATATGGCTGCGCGTTTAGGTCAAGAAAATGGCTATTCTTTCACGGCTCAAGAAGCTGAAGATTTTACTAATCAAAGAGTTCAGCAAGGTAATGCCGAACTTAGCGACCAAAATCTAGAGGCTGTGGCTGGTGGACGTTCATGCCCAATGGATACTAGATTCACATTTTGTGTGTTTATTAGCAGCTGTTGGGGTAGTAAGTGCTAAAGGTTAAATCTTGAGCAAAGCAATTCACAAGAGATTTATCCGCGAATTAAGTTATAAACCTTATAAATAAAGGTTAAGAAACTAATTTGCGGATAAGTCTGATTATGAGTAAAAAAAATTTATAACAGTTTGACATACTTGTTTAAGCCTTTGTATTTTGTTACATCTAATTTTTTGTAATAACAGTAAATTCAAATAATATTGTAAAAAACTAAATAATTTAAATTTTATTTTTTTGAATAGCTATACTTTCTTGAATAAGCTTTTATGAAAATCTTATTTTCAACTAAAAAGAGTGTGCAGTATGTCATATAATTTTCGAGCTAATTTCTACAGTGAACTCCTTCGGACTACACTAGAGTCTTGCCGACGAAGCAATGAAAAACATATAAAAAATACAACAAATAGTGCTAACAATTTAGTAGAAGAACACTTAGTAAAGCTAATTACAACTCGCTTGCCACTAACAGACCAAAAGCTGATAAGTAAGTTTGTAAATGCTCGGTTGCGAGGTTTGAATGCTGCACGCCAAGGAAACTTAATGGCGGCTGAGTGTGCATTTATCGAGGCGCGTATACCTTTGCAATTAAATAAATTTTCTTTGGAGGGTAGTTTACTTTATGAGTCTTTACTAGAACAGTCACAATCTTACCTTGATTATCGCCGTGGTGATTTTGACAAGGCTCGTAACCGAATATTTAAGGCGATCGCCAATGATGTGGTGTTGGAGGAAAAATATGGCTACGAGATTCTTTTCCTACATCGTATCCACCTCGCTCATAATCTTGTGCGAATCGATGCACAACGCAAGTGCTTTCAAGGCGCTCTTGAACTAGCTTGTCAGATTCTCAGCTATCTTGAAGGAGTATCGGAGCTATTACCAATTCCAGGTATTTGGGGCTATGAGCTTGTAGCGCGTCAATCCCCAGAGCTGGTCGCTGTTATGTTTGCAGAAATCACTAGTGAAGTTGCTATTATCTTAGCAGGGCAAAACCGTCAGTTGGCGCGTCACTTGTTTGCAGTTAGTTTCGCTTATTTTCACTTAGAAACTGATGATTACCGCCACTGTCACCCGCAAGCGTATTTCTGGTTGCTGATTAAACAAGCATTCTTAAATAACGATTTTGCTACTTTTCTAGGACGTGCATCCAACTTCCTAGCTTTTGGACGTGCTGATACACCCGTACTCTGGTATGCAACTCTTATTGATTTAATTACCCTGTGCGATGAGTTTGCTCTACCTGACTCAGAATTAGTCAGGCGAGAAGTTGCCAGTAGTATGGTGACATGGGAAAAACTGCCTCAAAAGTTTTCCTCTTTACTCTGCAACTGTGCAAATGCTGCGGCGGTATAGAAGTCAGACAACAATACTTTTCCAACCTGAACGATAGTACTGTAGCGCGAGTTAAGGTCGAAAAACGCGCTCCCATCATTTATATATTCTTTATTTTGAGGTCTTTGAGTGGTATCTACTAACCTAATAATCCCGACTAATCCTTTACAGGACTTGCAAGCACTCTTTACAGGTAGAAGTATGCGCGTCAAGACACCCACTCTACTGCAAATGGAGGCAGTGGAATGTGGTGCTGCTGCTTTGGGAATTATTCTCGGTTACTATGGTCGGATAGTACCACTCCCAAAACTGCGGCAGGACTGTGGAGTTTCCCGTGATGGCTCTAAGGCATCAAATATGCTGAAGGCTGCAAGAAATTATGGATTCCAGGCTAAAGGCTTTAAAAAAGAACTAAAGCAACTCCAAGAACTACGTCCTCCTTATATTGTCTTTTGGAACTTTAACCATTTCCTTGTTGTAGAGGGGTTTCGCCACCAGCGAGTTTATCTAAATGACCCTGCTACAGGGCCACGATATGTATCCTTACAGGAATTTGACGAAGGATATACCGGAGTAGTACTGGTTTTGGAACCAGGTTCAACGTTCACCAAAGGTGGTCGCAAACCTAGCATGATACTCTCTCTTTTGTCACGGCTAGGTAATGCTGTTGGTGCTTTAGTTTACTGTTTAATTGCTGGATTTTTCTTAACTTTAGTCGGTTTGGCAGTACCAGTCTTTAGCCAAGTGTTTGTAGATGACATTTTGGTACAGCAACGGCATGATTGGCTGCGACCACTGCTGTTAGCAATGGCGATCGCCGCCGTACTTCAGGGGTGGCTAACGCTACTACGGTTACGATATCTGCGTCGCTTGAAGACTAAGTTGGCTGTAGGGATGTCGAGCCGCTTTCTCTGGCATATTCTGCGTTTACCTGTTAGCTTTTATGCCCAACGCTTTGCGGGAGAAATCAGTAACCGTACCAGTCTCAATGACCAAGTTGCCGATGTCCTTTCTGGAAGTTTGGCAACTACTGTCATTGATGCGGTGATGGTGATTTTTTACGCACTGGTCATGTTTCAGTATGACTGGGTACTAACCTTGGTTGTGGTTAGCTTTGCTGCTATCAACGTTTTAACTTTGCAGTGGATTTCTCGGCAGCGCGTAGATGCTAATCAGCGATTGATACAAGAATATGGTAAAGCTGCTGGTGCATCGATTGCTGCTCTGCAAAATATAGAAACCCTCAAAGCATCAGGCTTAGAGTCAGATTTCTTTTCTCGGTGGTCAGGTTACTACACCAAAGCTCTCAATTCTCAGCAAGAACTGGGCGTAACAAATCAAACATTCTCAGTATTACCCTCGCTTCTATCTGCCCTTTCTTCGATGCTTCTGTTGGTTGTAGGTGGTTTACGGGTAATGGATGGACACCTCAGTATTGGAATGCTTATAGCCTTTCAAGGTTTAATGCAGAGTTTCGAGGAACCTGTGAACAATCTTGTCAACTTCGGCAGTACCCTGCAAGAACTAGAGGGCAACTTGATCCGTCTGGATGATGTGCTAGACAACCCGACAGATCCGCAATTGGAGAAGAGAAAATGGGGAGCAGGGGAGCAGGGGAGCAGAGGGGCAGAGCTTGAGGGGAGCAGGGGAGCAGGGGAAGTAAATTCTTCCTCATCTCTTCTGCCAAGATTACAGGGGTATGTCGAGTTGCGGAACATCTCATTTGGCTATAGTCCCCTTGAACCTCCTCTGATTGAAAACTTTAATCTCTCAATTAAACCTGGACAGCGAGTAGCCTTGGTAGGTGGAAGCGGTTCTGGTAAGTCTACCGTTGCCAAAATCATCAGTGGGCTTTACGAACCTTGGACAGGAGAAATTCTCTTTGATGGTAAACCCAGAGAGCAAATTCCCCACGAATTACTCACTAATTCTGTCGCAATGGTGGAACAAGATATCTTGCTATTTAGCGGCACGGTAAGGGAAAATTTGACCCTCTGGGATGCCACGATCGCAGATAAAAATTTGATCCGTGCTTGTGAGGATGCGGCTATTGACGATGTAATTCTTTCAATGTCTGGGGGATACGACGCAGAACTGATGGAAGGGGCTGCTAATTTAAGCGGAGGTCAGCGACAAAGGTTAGAAATTGCCCGTGCCTTCGTGAATAACCCTTCAATACTCGTCATGGATGAAGCTACGAGTGCCCTAGATGTAGAGACGGAAAAAAACATTGACGAGAATCTCCGGCGGCGCGGATGTACATGCATTATTGTCGCACACCGATTAAGCACAATTCGAGACTGTGATGAAATCATCGTCCTAGAACGCGGAAAGGTAGTGCAACGAGGTACTCATAAACAATTGTGGGAAGTTGAGGGCGTGTACTCGCGGTTAATCTGCACTGAAGGGGAAGCTTTGCAGGAAGGGTAAGGGAGCAGGGGGAGACATGGCGATAAGTAACAACTGACAACAGGACAAATTTTGAAATTTACTATTATTCTGCGTTACGACAGGAATCAGAGAATGAAGAAACGAACCACGAAGAACACAAAGAGCGCTAATAGAAGAGAGTTGTAAAGAGTTTTTGCGTCAGTACCGTGGATTTTTGAAAAATTAGGATGCTCACCTAACAACTGACAATTGACTAAATAATTATGGTGATACAAGGGCAACTTTACCAAATTACAGGCAATGAGCCGATACTGCTGGACGATCCCTACAAGGTTTGGGTAATTCAATCTGGCTCGATCGCATTGTTTGCTGTCACAGTTAAAAATGGTGTTATCGAAGGTACTCGCCGTTATTTATGCAGTTGTAGTACAGGGGAGGCACTTTTTGGAACCGCTGCTAGTTCTGGCAATCAGCACCGCCAGATTTTGGCAGTACCAGTTGGAGAGACAGAACTGCTACAAGTACATCAGGAATGCTTCAGTGAGTTAGTAACAAATGCAGATGCAAGAGCGATCGCTTGGGTGGAAAATTGGTTAGAGCAACTTGGTAGTGTACCTCAGTTCGCTACACCCATAATTCAGGTGAAAGCGGCTGAACAAGCACGATTTTCTCTGATCGCTGGTCAGACTTTCCAACCAGAAGCGGGTGTTGTTTGTTGGGTACAGCTTCAGCAAGGGACTGTCCGCTTTTTGGGGTTTGAGGATTTGACTTTGACAAGTGCAGCAGGTACTTTTTGTCTGGGCGATCAAATCTGGCTAGAAGCTGTAGAGGAAGTTCAATTTACCACTGTTGCTACTTCCGAAATCTCCAACTCGGATACTTTACTCTTGGGACTGTCACAATTTCATACTCAATTTCTACACTCTATTGACCTTTTAGATCGGCAAGAAGCGGAGGATGAACTACAACGTTTACGCGATCGCCAACGCCTCAACCGCCAAGTCACAGCGGAGGCTCTAGGGGAGCTAGCATCTACTCTAAATTATCAAGACGAGCACTTTTTCCTCGAAGGCACACCTTTGTTAGTTGCTGCTGGTGCGGTAGGAAGGGCTTCGGGGGTGAAAATCTGCCCTCCGGCTCGCTCGGAGAACCTCAAGCGGGTTAAAGAACCATTGGAGGCAATTGTCCGGGCTTCACGCATTCGGATGCGACGGGTGTTGTTGCGGGACAACTGGTGGGAGAAGGATTCTGGCCCTTTAGTAGCCTACACCAAGCAGGACAACCGGCCAGTTGCACTGTTACCGATATCTGCAACTAGCTATGAAATATTTGACCCAGTTGAGCAAACTCGCCTGAGAGTAAATGAAAGTAGAGCCGCAGCACTGGCTCCTGTTGCTTATATGTTTTATCGGTCTTTGCCGGATAAGGCGCTCAAAGCTTGGGATTTACTCCGGTTCGCATTTCAAGGACGTAGTAGGGAACTAGTTGCTATTTTATTGACTGGCGTTACCGTAACATTACTAGGGATGCTCACACCCCAAGCAACTGCAATTATCATGGACAACGCAATTCCAGATAGCGACAGGGGACTATTGCTGCAAGTTGGATTAGGCTTGTTAGTTGCTGCTTTGGGAATAGCTTTATTTCAGCTAACTCAAGGTTTTGCTATCCTGCGAATGGAAACGGCTTCTGACGCTGCCACTCAAGCAGCTGTCTGGGATCGGTTGCTTAAGGAGCCTGTATCCTTTTTTCGTCAGTACACGACAGGTGACCTTCAGTCTCGCGTATCATCGATTACTACGATTCGTCGTCAACTCAGTGGCAAAACTCTAATAAATTTGATTACCAGTCTGTTCGCACTATTTTACTTGGGACAGTTGTTTTACTATAACTTCAAATTAGCCTTAGTTGCTGTTGCTGTAGCAGTAGTTGCGATCGCTGTTACTAGCCTCTCTGGTATACTCCTTCTCCGTAAGGTGCGTCCACTGCTGGAATTGCAGGGAGATATTTTTGGACAGACGGTGCAGTTAATCAACGGAATTTCTAAACTGCATGTTGCTGGCGCTGAGGATCGCGCCTTTGCTTCTTGGAGTAAAAAGTACTCTCGGCAAGTCAAACTTGAACTCAGTACACAGCAACTTGAAGACTTTGTGGCACTTTTCAATACATTGATGCCCACGCTAACTTCTGGAATACTTTTTTGGTTTACCATTAGTTTGTTTGAAGAAGCTCAGACTTCAGGAGCGATCGGATTATCTCTTGGCACTTTCCTAGCTTTCAACGCAGCTTTTGGCAACTTTATTAGGGGAGCCACAGACCTGAGCAATACAGTTACTGATGTTTTGCAAGTTGTCCCTCAGTGGCAACGCACCCAGCCCATTTTGGCAACCATACCGGAAGTGAATCTCAGTAAAGCTGATCCAGGCAAGCTCATCGGCAGAATTGTTGTGGATCATGTGACATTTCGCTACCGCAGTGATGGAGCGCTAACGTTGGATGATGTGAGTATCTCTGCAGAACCTGGGGAGTTCATTGCTTTTGTCGGGGGATCTGGAAGTGGGAAATCGACAATATTCCGCTTATTACTAGGGTTTGAAACTCCTGAAGCTGGTACTGTTTACTACGATGGGCAAGACTTATCTGGTTTAGATGTAGACGCTGTACGCCGACAGTTGGGTGTGGTTTTGCAGGGTGGGCAACTAACAGCCGCTTCGATTTTCGATAATATTGCTGGTGGCGCTCAGATTACCCTAGATGAAGCCTGGGAAGCTGCGCGAATGTCTGGGTTTGCTGATGATATTGCAACGATGCCAATGGAAATGCATACAGTGATTAGTGAAGGGGGTGGCAATCTTTCTGGAGGACAACGACAGCGGTTGCTGATTGCTCGTGCTTTGGCATTAAAACCCCGTATTTTGTTATTCGATGAGGCTACTAGTGCGCTCGATAACAGAACCCAGGCAATTGTCAGTGAAAGTTTAGATAAGTTACAAGTTACCAGAATAGCGATCGCTCACCGACTAAGCACAATTCGCAATGCTCATCGCATCTATGTACTCCAAGCAGGCCGGGTTGTACAAAAAGGAACTTTTCAAGAGTTAGCTGCTGTTGAAGGGCTATTCGCTCAGTTAATGGCTCGGCAAATGGCGTAGCTGCTTGTGATTTGTTTTGCTTGTGCCCTTTTTCTGGCAGACTAAATCGAATTATGGCAAGTCAAATATATGATTACAGAACTTACGCACTCAGATCCCCCAACCCCCTTCAAAAGGGGCAGCCCTGCGCCCTTGCGGGTTCCCCGACTCCCTCAGTGGCGTGGCTTTAGACGTTTCCCCCTTTTTAAGGGGGGCTAGGGGGGATCGGGGTTTCAGGCTTGGGTGCGTAAGTCCTAGATTAATATCGTGTCTGGGTTAAAGACTTATTATTATACAAGTTTCAACTAACCATTACCTCTCACGGGGACTGAAACATATCTTCAATAGACCTTTTGCAAAAAAGTTTTATGGTTAATTAATTGATTAACTAAAGCTAATTCCACCATTCAAATCAGCCTCAACACACCAAAATCATGCGCTCTGTGAACAGAGTAGTTGATTAACTTAGCTAATATCAGTAATCACTTTTATCAATGTTAGCAGTTATATCAGTGAGTATAGAATCAATATTTTTTACGTCAAGTAACTCTTTAAATAATTGCTAGAACGAGTAATCCCTAGAACAAGTGTAACTTTTGGGCTTTTACTCAAGTTAAAGAGCTTGACAAAATCCCAAATTTAAGGCAATTGTAGGATGTTTTGCTCACTCAAATCTTTTTTATGATATTTCAACAACTCCATACAGGAGAACATTTTTCTTTTTCTGGGATAACTACACCTTACATCTATAGAAAAATAAATGCTGACTATTATAGTCAGAACGGTGTTTTAAAACGAATTCGTCCGCAAACAAGAATTAGAAGGTTAGATTCTGAAGAAGTCAACGAATATCTCAAACAAAAGCAGAATTCATTTGAAAATGACTATTAATTGCCAAGTGAAACCAGAGTTTTTCGATATCTATTAAATGCTGAGATGCTTTGAGAAGCCGTTCTGCAAGTCGTATCTATCAGGGTAAAGCTGCTCTTGTAACTCCAATACCTTCTGCTGAAAACTGTTCATAGTTCGACTTTAAGTAAGTTATCAATTTAAATATCGCTTGTACGCGTTTTAATCAATATCCCAGATTGCAATGCTGAGCGTGGAGCATAGGTCAATAGCTTTAACACCAATAATCCCTGGCTCAATTTCCGTTGCTATTTTCTCTAATAGGGATTGAAAACTAGGGTCTTCATCATTTATTTCCAGTTCAATCAAATCCGCATTCTTCGATATAACAGTTGCCCAATGTGGTAGGTTTTGGGGAACCTTATTAGCATAAAGTTTCATAGTTCTAGCTCCAGATGTAACTTGACTTCAACAAACTGCTTCACGAAATTCATAGTTCCACCCGGATAAGGCATTAGATTCCGTTTAGGCCTTTTTATTGTTGAGTTTGCTTCTTCACAATTAGCTAGCTCCTATCATTTAAATGGCTGAACAATAGTCATAATTGGATTGTTGCAGCCTTTCTATAGCTTTCATTGATTTATTCAATGAATTGCCTTGTTTGATTTAGATAAACTAATAGCTTGCAGTGATTCTTCATTGGAGGTGAGTATATGACCCACCCCTTTTCTTTGTCTAGTTACTGTTTACTCAGTTGCGCTTCAAATATCTACGATTTTCTTAACTGGGCAATCCTTTAAATTTTATAGAGCATGAGTTAACTTTTTCCGTAATTTTACTGCTTTAATTCCTCAAACTTGAATGTACAACTTGTGAGGTAATTGTTTATCAAAGCTGAGTGAAGAACTTAATGCTTTTCTCACGCTGTTAACAATTGCTCTGTCTGAGTTTCTAATGTGAACATCCATAAACATAGTTAGGTTGTTCCAACATAAGGTTTGTCTCTAACATCAATGCCAATTGCTAATTCTTGGCTTGCGTTGGTACTGATGAAGTTATTTATTGCCATTCGATGCTCAGACATAACGCTAGTGAATAACAACCAATACAATCAATCACATTGCTTATGAAAGTTACATTGATGAACACGCAACACATAGTAATAGCTAGTCTGTTAGTTACAAACTATGTACTCTTCGCCATGTTGCTCCAGTACCTGGATGGGATTACATACTAAAGAGCCAAGCGATTTAAAGCATATTGTTTGGCTCAACACATAACTTTCTAAACCGAACCGTATTGGCCTCAGCCCTCGTGTTTAGTCAAGAACAGAATTTACGCACTCAGATCCCCCAACCCCCTCCCGGGGGCTTTAGACGTTCCCCCTTTTTTAAGGGGGGTTAGGGGGGATCAGGGTTTCAGACTTCAGTGCGTAAGTCCTAAAGAAGAGGATGGGGCGGTCAAGGAGACAAGGGGACAAGCTGAAAGAACTATAAACAATTCTTGCTCGTTGTCCCTAATTCCCCCACTCCCCTCGTCCTTTTCTGGTCAACTTGTTTGCCAGTGATTACCTAGTATTATGCAAGTAACAGTTTAATTGCTTGCTTTACAAGTTCTCACACAATGATCGCATTACAGTGGCAGCATTCAATGAACGCGCCCTAAAAGCATAGAAAAAAGCAGGTTTCCACCAGCTACAAACATTTCTTACACGAGATGATGGACAACCATTCATTATCTTGATACGACAGCTTTGAAGATGTCTACGGTACAAAGATCACCGAACAGATGTTAATAATGAGTGCCTGATTTGCGATGTTCAACGGCAGTCACCCCATCATTTTCTAATACTTCTCCTTTATCAATTACGGCATAAATTAACCATCTGTCACCGCATTCAAGTTGGTTTGTGACGGTGCATTCTAAATAGGCTAATGCCTCAGTTAGAATTAAACAGCCATTATCAGCTGTTTTTGTCTCCAGATGGGTAAAGGGATTATCTTCTAATGTGCTTTGGCGGGAGAAATAGCGGCGGACATTTCTGCCTTCTTTGAGGATATTCAGCACAAATTTATCGCCAGGATGACGCATCAAATCGGCATTTTGCTCTTGGGCGATCGCAATCATAATTCCTGGTGGGTTAAATGTTGCTTGAGATATCCATGAAGTTAAAATACCTTTGTGGCTTTCTTGGTCGCGGGTGGTGACTACACACAAGGAACCAATTATCCGTCCTACTGCTTGTTCGGTACGGTCTATTTTAGCTTCGGGAACTACTTGGCGGGGAGTACGCAGTTTCTTAGTTTTCTTTAAGGTTTGGGCAAAGGTAGCTCCTGCGGCTTGACACTGTTGGAGAATTTCTGGTGTAGGACTAAAGCGTACTCTAATTGTTTCAAAGCCTAAACGGTAGTTGGCATCTTTGAGCTTACTTTCGATTAAATCTATGGCTTCCCCACTCCAACCATAGGAACCAAAAACTCCGGCTAACTTAGTTTTCGCCGCCGTTGAAAGGACTATACCTAAAGCAGTTTGGATTTGTGTTGGTGCATGACCGCCTAAGGTGGGAGAACCGATAATTAATCCATCGCACGCTTCGACAATACGGGTAATCTCTGCGGGTTCTGCGAGTTCACAATTGATGGACTCGACATTGATATCATTTTCAATTAAACCTTGAGCGATCGCCTGAGCTAAAATTCCTGTATTCCCATAAGCAGAAGTATAAAGCAAGGCAACGCTTAAATCTTGAGATTTCTGCCCTTGACACCACTGGCGGTAATCATAGGTAAAACGACTCAGGCTGTAACGCACGACTGGCCCATGTCCAGCGGCATAACATCTAGCTCCCAACACTGCCAATTTATCTAAAGCGGCTTCCACTTGTTTGGCTTGGGGTGCATGAAGACAGTCGAAGTAATAACGACGTTCCGCGTCTAATTTTTTCCAGTCTTCGTCAAATAACGTATCTTCGCAAATATGAGCGCCAAAAAATTTGTCTGTGTAGAGAATTTTGGGTGCAGGGTCGTAGGTACAAAGTCCATCAGGCCAACGAGGAGTAGGCACTGTGATAAATGTTAGCTGGTGGCCTTGTCCTAAGTCCAAAGTATCCTCAAAACGGACAGCTTGAATACGTGATTCCCACTCAGGAAAAGCAGTTTTCAGGGCATTAGCCGCCGGGCGGGAGCAAATCAAGGTAGCTTGCGGTGCGAGGGAAAATAACTTTTCCAGAGTAACTCGGCGGTTGGGGTTGACGTGACCAAGAATAATGTAATCAAGGGTTGCCAAGTCGAGATGTTGGGCTAGTTGCTCTAGATAAATTGCCGTGAAAGATTCACCAGGAGGGTCAATTAAAGCTTTTTTGTCAGCCTGGATAAGGTAAGAATTGGCTGTAGTTCCCCGTTGACGCGAATACTCAACTTCAAATTTTAGGCGCTCCCAAGTGCGCGATCGCAAAATCAGCGTATGTTCGCCAATATCTGCAACTTGTACATCTCTGGGGCGGCTGAATGTGGCAACGGTCATAATCATCTCCTTAAGGTGGGAATGCTGCTTTGGGGAAGTCTGTAAGCCTTCCTGAAAGTCCGGGTTTTAGTTGTCAATTAGGGGGGCAATTGTCTCTCTTTCCGATAATTCAAATCTGAGGCTAAAGCCCCGCACCTTCAGGTCGGGGTAAGCTTATCTTTGTTTGTTTCTAGCCCCTAGCCTGTTAACTAACGTCCATTTGTTTGTGCTAATTCTTGCTGAGTGCGATTTTGATAGCGTTTAAGTATCCGTTGTTCTGGGTCAATACCTTCAAAAGTGGGGGGTAGCCAAACTCGCACAATTAACAGGATTCCCAGCACTAATAAGAAGGCACAAGTGGCTAAAACTTGACTCCAATTGGTTTCTAGTACGCCTTTGACAATGACCTCTCGTAAAGCAGAGACGATGGAGACTTCCACTGCTACACCTATAGAAATGCGTTGTTCTTGCAGGTAGATAATCAACAGCCGAAATAACTCAACTAAAATCAGCAAAAACAAGATATCGGCAGTAACAACGTGAAAATCTAAAGGAGGAAGCAGGGAGAGAAACATATCCCACACCTGAATTGCCATAAAGCTAAATAAACCGATACATAGGGAAATCACAATCACATCTTGAATAAACTCCAAGGTGCGAACAATGCGACCCCGATTAATTTCGTAAACAGAAATTGGGCTATCTTCGGCAACAGGTTTGAACATATAAATGGGGATTGGGGATTGGGGATTGGGGATTGGGGATTGGGGATTGGGGATTGGGGA